>NZ_JAQDPG010000011.1:0-164895 GCF_027659535.1 Enterococcus malodoratus
ATGGACTTTCTTTTTTTCTACTCAAAAATTCTATTTACACAAAATATTTTACGCTATCGATTTGTTTATTTGGAATTAAGTTTTGGGGATTAATTTTTACCATAATTTCTTAAAAGAAATGATTTTTTATAAAAAGGTCGATCTTCGTTGCTATTTAAAAATAATGATTACTCCTTTTTTTTATAGCTTATAAAGAATGTGTTCAGTCTCCAACACGAGAAAAGAGGTATTCTTTGTTAAACTATTAATTAAAGGGTAATTATTGGTCATTTAATTTTTTACTATCACTTTGTCAGTTTTTTTAGAGGAGGGTACTTATGAAGAAAAGATGGATATGGTTTGGTGCGACAACAGCAGTCTTGCTATTAATTTCCGCGTGTGGAAGAGAATCTGCCGATGATTCTTCCAAGAAAAGTGATCATCAAACAGATGCTTTAGTCGTTGATACGAGATATGGTCCTGTAAAGGGAAGGAAAAAAGCAGATGTGATCAGCTTCAAAGGAATTCCGTTTGCAGCACCACCAGTTGAAGAATTACGTTTTTTACCTCCAGAGACACCTGAAAAATGGACGAAAACATTAGACTGCACTGAATTTCGGCCTTCCGCGATTCAGGTAGCAAAAAAGGAGGACGGTATAACCTACGATGAAGATTGCCTCTATTTGAATCTTTGGAAGCCTGCTAAACCGAAAAAAGAGAAATTATCGGTTTTAGTATTTATTCATGGAGGGGCATATACTCAAGGAAGTCCTGCAAAGACGATGTATGATGGTACTCGTTTTGCTAAGGACAATGTGATCCAGATTAATATTCCTTACCGGTTAAGTGCGCTTGGAAATTTGGCTTTTCCGGAAGTAACTGAAAAGTATGGAAACGTTGGGAATCTGGGAACGCTAGATCAAATCAAAGCGTTAGAATGGGTCAAAAAAAATGTTGCGGCTTTTGGCGGTGATCCGGAAAATATTACGATTAGTGGAGAATCGGCTGGTGCCTTCAGCGTTTCAAATTTAGTAATGAGTCCATTAGCAAAGGGACTTTTCCAAAGAGCCATTCTTGAAAGCGGCGGTATTGTAGGGCAACCCATGGTAGTACCAAAAAGTACAGGAGATAAGCAACAGGCATTAGCGAATGCAGAGCTTTTTCGTAAGCATCTGCAGGTTGGGACATTAGAAGAAGCTCAGCAATTGGATGCGCAATTACTGGCTGAAGAAAGTCAATTCAGTATTGATATTACAAAACCGACTGATTACAATCTATGGCCTACTTTTGATGGAAAGGTGATTCCAGAAAATCCTTATGAAGCATTGCAAAAGGGTGACTATAATTCAGTTGATCTGCTCGCTGGCTACAATACAGATGAAGGAACACTCTTTGTACCAGAAGGAATTTCCGAAGCGGAGTATCAACGGACGATTCGCTTGACCTTTGGAGACCAAGCGGAGGAAGTGCTGGCGAAATACCCTGTAGATGAAACACACAATGCAACACAACGTGCGCGTGATATTTTCTACTATGCTATGCGGTTAGGCAGTGAAAGTTTTGCCAATGAAATGGCTAAACAAGGTAAAAACGTTTATTATTATAATTTTGATCTGAATATGCCAAAGTTAAATGAACAGGGTCTGGGAACAGCTCACGCTATGGAACTATTTTTTGTCTTTGATACGATTCCAGAAGAAGTCGAATTGACGACAGAAAAAGAGCAGTTTAAAGAAGACTTGCATAATCGTTGGTTAAATTTCATTGTTTCAGGAGATCCGAATCAGGGTGAAAAGACCAGTATTGAATGGCCCAAATATTCTGAAGAAGAACAAGAAATTCTGGTTCTTAATGAAGACACCCAAGTTCGTGAACGTCCGAATCAAGCAGATGTTGATTTCTTTTTAAATAAATTTTGGTAGATCTAGCAACGGGCCTGCTCGAACGAGAGTAGGCTCGTTTATACATTAATTACTATCAAAAATAAATGATTCCGTTATAATAGGTAAGTATGATTTTTTTTACATAGAAGGGACCATTTATTGATGCTTACTAAGCTTTCAAATTACATAAAATCAGATTTAATCGAAGCAGATCCAGAGGAAGATAAAGATACTTTGCAGCAATTGATCGCTAAAAACAGCGGTAATTCTTTTAGTGATGAACAGCTGGCGGCGATTCGATTTCCAATGCAGACGCATTTGCGGATTATTGCTGGTGCGGGAAGTGGAAAGACGCAAACGATTTGTGCGAAAGCCGCCTATTTGGTGCTGGAAAAATCAGTTGATTCCAAAACAATTCTAATGTGTACTTTTTCTCGTAAGGCAAAATTAGAGATGGAAGCTCGAGTGAATCAATACTTAGGCGGCTATGCCAAGATCAAAGTCCAGACCTTTCATGGCTGGTTCAATGCGGAATATAATGAGTTGATTCGACAAGCGCCTGAATTGAAGCGCTGGGGAATTGAAGGAACGATCAATGAGGGATTGTACTTGGAGACAGTCAATCAATTGATTAAAAAGTATCGTTTATATAATTTTGATAAATATGAGGATCGCAGTATTTTAACGCGCATCAGCTATTGGCGTAATCTAGGATATTCTGATCAAGAAATGACTCACTTTATCGCGAAGTATTTTGATAGCAAAGACTTGTTGCCTAACCAGAAATTAAGTGTTGTCTTCAAGCAATTCATGGCAGAATTATCGGCGATAAAAAAAGAGCAGCACTTCATTAATTTTGATGATATGCTGTTCAACTTAAAATTGATCTTAGAAAACGATGTCCAGGCGCAGCAAGAACTTCAACAAAAATATCGGTATATTTTTATTGATGAGTTCCAAGATATCAATCCACTGCAAAAGCAAATCGTGGCTCTGATTTGTCCACCTGATAAAAACACGAAACAAAAATCGGCTAGTAAGCTGATTATCGTAGGGGACGACGATCAAAGTATTTACTATTTCCGTGGAGCAGAACCTAAATACATCAAGGATTTTGATCAAGAATATCGACAAACATCACTGACACTGATGACGAATTATCGTTCGGAGGCGCCAATTGTCGCGGCTGGAAATCAATTGATCAAAGGCAATGCCCACGATCGTTTGGAAAAAACGATGACTGCCTATAAACCGGCGGGAGAGCATGACTGTTACAGCATCGGTTTTCCAGATGATGAAGAAGAGGCGGCTTGGATCGGTAGAAAAATTCAAGAGCTTGCTTCAAAAACTCCGACTGCTGCTGGTCAGCCAGATTATACGAATACGTTAATTTTATATCCAACGCGGGTTCAGCTTCGCTCATTGTTAAAACAATTAGCGAAAGAGAAGGTACCCTTTGTGACTCAAGCCAACGATGATTTGTTGGGGATTTTTGGGATTCCGTTATTCAAAAATCTATTCGAACAATTAAGAACCATCGATGGAGCGAAAACTGTCGAACAGAAGAACAATGCTTTAAAAAGCATCATTCAGCAATATGCTTTTTATCACTATGTAAAATTTGGGACAAGTGAAAAATTTACAGCAGAACTGTTTAGTAAAAACAAGTTCAAAATCAATGATCTGGTCGATTTTTTGATTGGTGAGAAGAAATTGAATTCAGCGGCACAAAGGTTAACGAAGGAATTTTTTAAGCAGATTTATCTGTTTTATCAACAGAAACAACTAAACCTGGTCGCTTTAGCGGAAGCACTGTTGGCAACACCAAAATTTAAGAAGGACTTGAGTGAAGAGGAAGCCGAGTGGTTGAATAAGGAGTTATCTGCGGCAGCCGATTGGCAAGGGTTGTTGGCGAATTTTGAGCATGCCAGCAAACAGACGCAAGGGATGAAGCAACGTTTAAATGATTACGATCAACAAAAGCTAAATGCTGTCTATCTTTTGTCGATCCATGCCAGCAAAGGTTTAGGCAAAAAGAATATCTTTATCAAAGGTGTTTATAATGATGCGTTGCCTAATCATCATACGGTGAAAAAAGCAGATTGTGATATCCAGGCGGCGATAGAAAAAGCAGATCCGCCAACAACGATGGAAGAGCAGCGTCGCTTGATGTACGTTGCGATCACGCGTGCAAAGGAAAATCTCTACGTGACTTTTCCTAAGGCAGTCAACAATAAAGTAACAGAGCCTTCTCCCTTTATAAAAGAGGCTGGATTGCCTGTGAAGGATTATCAAAAAACAAAATAACTTTTATACTCGTTCAGTTTTCAGTCAAAATAGTATAATGAGTTAAACAGGAGGGCATATGGAGGACTTAAGATTAGAAGTGGGCACTGCGGTTCACTTGCGGGCAGCAAGTAGTTATATTCGAATGAGGGTCTTTGTCTTGGAAAAATCATTGGCATTGACTGATGAGTTTGATCAAAATGACACTGCTGAAACAATCTACAGCGTTCTTTTTGATGGGAATCTTCCCGTTGCGACGGCCCGGTTTTTATTCGAAACAGACGAAGTTGCTCGCATCGGACGTGTAGCGACTTTGAAGGAGTATCGTGGAAAGCAATTGGGGAGTCAGGTAGTTAAAGCCCTAGAAGCTTTGGCAAGGAAGAAACAGATCAAACAGATTGTGATCCATGCAGAATTGACAGCGGCCGAATTTTATGAAAATTTGGGCTATTTAAGAGTTGGACAGCCTTATGAGGAAGATGGCGTACCTTGTATTACACTGGATAAAGGACTGTAAACTGAAAGGGTGAGCGAATCATGAATCATCAGGAGCAAGCGATGACTTATTTTCAAGCCGGTCGAAACTGTTGTCAAGCGATTGTCTGTGCCTATTGTACTGAAATGGGCATCACCGAGGAGCAGGCACATGAGCTTGCTGCCGAGTATGGTGGCGGGAATTATCAGGGTTTATGCGGGGCATTAGTAGGAAACTATATGGTGATTAATGCCTTAAAGGGAACAATGGAAGCGACTGATCCAGCCAAGTGTAAAGATGATGATGCTGGAAAAATACTTGTGGCAATGACGCAAGATTTTGAGCAGACATGCGGCTCACTCTATTGTACAAAACTCTTTGGAAAGCGTCCGTGCACTGAATATGTCCGTGCAGCCTTAGCGATTCTTGAGGAAAATCTACCAGAATAAAAAGACAAGCAGATCAATCATTAGCAGAGTGGTTGATCTTTATTTTATTCATAAATCAAAATGAATTGGTTAAAAAAAGAGTTTGTAAAGCACAAAGCTCTATGTTACGATTTTCACTATCCAGATAGTAAAATTGACTGACAATTCTGGATCGTGGGGGTTAGTACATAGAATGGACAAGGAAACTATTCAAAAAATTAAAGAAAAACTTGTGGACTATTTGTTTAAATGGAAAAAAAAAATTGCGGCAGCCTTGATGATTATTGGTATACTCCTATTACTAACCATCATTAGGATGTCAGTTCCACTTTTCGCAGAATCATAAAACTTAAGGCTTTAGTGGAATGATATACGTGGAGAAAAACAAACCTATTTTTCTTGGAAAAATAGATACATTAATATGAACTAGGAGGAATACCATGTTCGCAAAATTCGAGGCTTTTATGAATCGTTTCTTCGTCCCGCTGGCGCACAAAGTTGATAATCAACGACATTTGAGTGCTATCAAAGCCGGGATGGTTGCTATGACACCATTTACTATTTTAGGAAGTTTCTTTGCTATCTTGCCGGCGTTGCCAAACATGTTGGGAGAATCCAACGCGTTTAGTCAGTTTATTCTTAATAATGCGGAATTATTTAATCTCCCGGTAACTTTATCGACAGGCTTGATCGGTCTCTATGCCTGTGCGGCGATTTCGTATAATCTAGGAAATCATTACAAATTATATATTCCCGGTGCTGTGACGCTATCACTTTTTGGTTTCTTGTTTATGACAGCGACCTTTGATAAAAATGGAATGCTGGATATTACTAATTTTGGTGCTAAAGGATTGTTTACATCAATGTTTGTCGCCTTGATCACCGTAGAATTATACAACTTCTGTAAAAAACACAATATGACGATTCGAATGCCAGATGGCGTTCCCGATTTTGTTTCGAAATCGTTTGAATTGATTCCAGTAACATTGATCGTCGGTGGAACCTTTATCATTGGGCGCTTTGCGTTGATGCAAACGGCTGGAGAATTGCCGCCAACAATCTTGACGCGCTTCTTGTCACCGCTGGTTGGTTCGATGGACAATCCTTGGTCCGTATTGGCGCTGAATTTCTGTATCTGTCTGATCTTCTTCTTTGGGATTCATTCGTCAGTATTCAGTCCGATCACGCGTCCAATCATGGTAGCTTTTATTGCAGAAAATATCTCAGCTTTCCAAGCAGGTCAACCGATTCCGCATTTCTATACAGCGGGCGCTTCAAGTGCATTCTTCGGATTTACTGGCTGTGGCATTTCGATCGGCTGTATCGTGGCTTGTTTGTTTTCAAAATCAAAACGGTATCGTCAAATTGGAAAGGTCTCTTTATTCCCAGCCTTGTTTGGGATCAATGAACCAATCTTGTTTGGTGCACCAATCATTTTAAATCCGTTGATGTTCGTTCCACATGTGTTTGGCGGAGCGATCATCGGAACCTTGCCGATGTTCTTCATGCATTGGGGCTGGTTGAATAAACCAATCTTTGATCCGCCGTATGTGGGTGTCTTCTTGGAGGGCTTCCTGACGAATGGGGATTGGCGAACGATCCTAGTCAATGCTTTGCAGCTGGTTCTTGCAGTAGCTATTTATGTACCGTTCTTCAAGATTATGGAACGCAACGAGTTGAAAGATGAAGCGAAGAAAAAGGAAAAGAAAACGATCTTCGACCAAGGCGATACGGATATCCTGGATGGCTTGGATCTCGATTTCTAAAATTGGAGTGTGTCAGATGAGAATTGAAAAATTACAGCAACTTTTAAACGAGTCGGGTAAGGACGCAATCATCATCAAAAATCGCGAGAACAAAAAATACTTTGGTTCATTAGGAGGCAGTGGCATCTATTTAGTTGTCACGCCTTCTTCTCAAGTTCAGTTTTTTGATGGGCGTTACCGCCAAGAGATAAAAGATTTAACAAACGGTTTTGAAAATGTTGAAGTACCGCAAGGCAGTTATCTGCCGAAAATTTTCGATTGGCTGAATCAACAGAAAATGACAGATTTGGCGATTGAACCAAATGGATTGTCGATTCAAGAATATCGTGCGTTGGCTGATTCGTTTGACGTTGAGATTTGGTCGAGCCAAATTCAAGAACTTCGTGCAATCAAATCACAGGAAGAAATCCAACTGATCCAAAATGCTTGTGTGGTCACGGATGAAATTTTCGCCGAACTCATTCCTGAAATTAAGGTTGGGATGCAGGAAAATGAGCTTGGAGCTTTGATCCATTATCTTTCATTGAAAAAGGGTGCTACCGCGATGGCATTTGATCCAATCGTTGCCAGTGGGCCGCGAAGCGCATTGCCTCATGGTCGTCCGACGCAGCGGGTGTTTACAGCAGGTGATTTTATTACGATTGATTTTGGGATCGTGCTGGATGACTATCAGTCGGACATGACTCGAACTGTTTCGTTAGGTGAAGCAACCCAAGAATTAAGAACGATCTATCAAGTAGTAAAAGAAGCCCAGCAAGCTGCTTCTGATTTTATTCGTGAAGGTGTAACGGGTCAAGAAGTTGATGCGGTGGCACGAAAGATTATTAGCGCAGCTGGTTACGGTGATTATTTTAGTCATGGCTTAGGACATGGGATCGGAATGGGCGGCGATGTGCCGATTTTGAATCCGAAGAGTCAAATGGTCTTAAAAGAACATATGGTGATGAGTGTTGAACCGGGAATTTATCTTCCGGGTGTCGGCGGTGTGCGAATTGAAGATGATGTCGTGATCCGAAATGGTATTGGGGTTCCGCTAAATCAAACCACAAAAGAACTGTTAACAGTAGGTGAATGCTATGTATAATTTGGATAAGGTTATCGACCGCAAACAGGGAAATGCGCGGAAGTGGAGCAATCAGGTGTTGAAAGAAAAATTTGGCTTGAATGAGGATGCGATCCCGATGGATTTAGCGGACATTGATTTTGAAGTCGCACCAGCGATCCAAAAAGCTTTGATGAAACGTGCGAGTATTGGGGATTACAGCTATTCTTATGTGCCGGATGAGTTTTATGAGGCGGTGATTGATTGGAATCAACGTCGTTATGATACGTACATCGAAAAAGACTGGATTAAGCTGACCTTTGGAACAGTTTCAACATTGCATTATATTGTGCAAGCCTATACGGAAAAAGGCGAAGGGGTTTTGATCAATACGCCTGCGTATGATCCTTTTGCTGAGGCGGTCGAACATAATGAACGAAAATTATTTTGCAGTTCGCTGATCAATCGCGACAATCGCTACTATTTGGATTTTGAAGATATGGAGCGGCAGATGATAGAAAATGAAATCAAGCTGTTCATTTTCTGTAGTCCGCAGAATCCATCTGGTCGAATTTGGACGAAGGAAGAGCTTTTTCAATTAGCGGAATTATGTATTCGGCACAACGTTCTTTTGGTGTGTGATGAAATTCATCGTGACATTGTTTATAAAAATCAAACCTTTACTTCGATCTGGAACGCTCACCCAGAAATTTCACAGCATAGCGTGTTGTGTCTTTCTCCGAATAAAGGATTTAATTTAGGCGGATTAAAAACGTCGTATGTCGTGATTCCAAACCCGGCGATCAGAGAAACGTTGCTGCTGCAACTGCAAAAAAATTCGATTACTTCTCCGCATGTGTTTGCTGTACCTGCAATCGTGGCGGCTTATAACGAGAGTGAAGATTGGCTGGATGAGATGATTGATTATGTAGAAGGAAATATGCAGATCATTGATGATTTCTTTGCAGAAATTCCAGAGGCTAAAGTGATGCCGTCAGAATCTTCCTTCTTAGCATGGATCGATGTGCGTGATTGGTTCAAGGATGAAGCAGAAATGCAGAGATTTTTCCGTCGGGCTAATTTGACAATGGTGGTCGGCAGCTACTTTGTCCAAGATGGCGAAGGATTTGTCCGTTTGAGTATCGGAATGCCAAGAGAGCTATTGCTAGAGGCTTTAAGTCGAATAAAAAAATAATACAACAAGAGCGTCGAACTTGTTTAACTTTAAAAGTCAGACCACTTTTCGGAGTGTTCTGGCTTTCTTTTTATCCTCTACACTAGAGCATCTCAGCGTTCTGTGGTACATTGGTTCAGTGTGAAACTTTAGAGGAGGATTTATCCTATGCGAAATATTAAATTAACCATCGAATACGATGGCAAGCGTTACCTTGGCTGGCAGCGGCTGGGTGATTCAGAGAAAACGATCCAAGGGAAAATCGAAAGTGTGATCGAGCAGATGACTAATGAAAAAATCGAGATTATCGGTTCTGGTCGAACAGATGCCGGTGCACATGCGAAAGGTCAAGTAGCGAATTTCAAAACCAATTCAGAAATGGCACGAAATGAAATGCTGGCGTTCTTCAATCGCTATTTACCGGGTGATATCGTGGTGAAAAAAGTAGAAGAGATGCCTGAACGTTTCCACGCACGTTATAATGTGAAGGGCAAACAATACAGCTACTATGTTTGGAATGATCCAATTCCAACGGCCTTTGAACGGTATCATAGTTTTTACTTTCCGCAAACGTTGGATATGGACAAAATGACTGCGGCTTGTGAGAAACTGATTGGCAAGCATGATTTCGCTGGTTTTTCGGCATTGAAAAAAACGAAGAAATCAACGACTCGAACGATTGATGACATTTCAATCGAACGCGAAGGCAGCATGCTGCATTTTACTTTTGTCGGCGACGGCTTCCTGCATAAAATGGTTCGAATTCTGATGGGCACGATTTTAGAAATTGGTGCGGGAAAATTAGAGTTGATAGTAATCGACGAAATTTTTGAGACAAAGGTTCGGGAAAATGCTGGAGAAACAGTACCGGCGCATGGTCTGTTCCTAGATGAAGTGTATTATTAGATTGAATAAAGCTAGTTTTGAACGGAAAAACGTTCAGGGCTAGTTTTTTTATTTGTTCTTTCGATAGCCGAGAGCGTTTATAATAAAGTTATGGATACCGGAAAAGAAGCGGGGGATCGCAGATGAAACGAATGTTTTTAGTGTCGATGTTTCAAAATGTTTCGGGGCTGCTAAAATCGGTTGAGGACGTTAAAAGACAAACAGTCACCTATATTCCAATTGCCAGCAAAGTTGAAAAGCTGGGCTTTTTTGTCAGAATCGGAAAATGGGCTTTGCGTTTCAGCGGAATGAAGGTAGAGGAGCTGGATATTGGTAAAGTGACGTATGAACAGAGTAAAGCTACATTAGCCAAGAACGAGATCATTTATATAGCTGGTGGAAATACATTCTTCTTATTGCAAGAATTACGCAGAACAAGAACGGATCAGCTCATTATTGAAGAAGTAAGAAAAGGAAAACTTTACATTGGAGAATCTGCTGGAGCGATCGTAGTTTGTCCAGATATAGGTTACTCGGCTGTAATGGACGATCCAAAACAGGCGCCTGATTTGACGGATTATGCTGGTTTAGACCTGATTGATTTTTATGTCGTTCCACATTATCAAAGTCGAGAATTCAAAGACGCGGCGGATAAAATGGTTCAATCAAATGAAGACAAGAAAGAAACAGTGGCGATCAAGGATCATCAGGCAATCTGGATCAATGATGATGAACGTAAAATTTTAGGGGAATGAAACACAGTTATCATTTTTAAAGTTCTTAATACAATGAGCAATCATTCTTTTTTTAGTTTGCTTATAAAAGATTGTGTTGCTTTATGACTCGGGAGATGATAAAAACAAGCTAACGACTCTTTGGGGGAGAAAACTATGAGAATTGATACTATTTTTGAATGTCTGTATACCTTCCATCAGCAGAATGAATTAGCCTTAAGCCAATTAAAGGGTTGCACCGTAAAAGATATTTGCGAGGTGACCGACTATGCTCGGACTGCGGTCAGTGAAGATTTATCAAAATTAACCAATAAACATCAGGTAATCAAAGTTAAATCACGTCCAGTTTTATTTTTTGCTCGTTCGGCTTTAGAAAAAACTTTCTTTTTTTCTCCGCGAAAAGATGAGTACGCTTCACTTGAAGAATTGGAAATAGAGATCCGCCAAGAGTTGGAGAAAAAGGAGCAGCAGAAGCAAGAGTTCCGAAACAATCCATTTTCCAAAGTAATCGGCTACGATGGCAGCTTGGCAGATAGTATTAAAAAGCTGAAGGCAGCAGTCTTGTATCCACCTAAAGGCTTGAATATTATGCTGACAGGTGAATCTGGAGTAGGAAAAACGTTATTGGCGGAACATTTACATGAATTTTTTGAAGCCAAAACAGCGCAGAAAGTTCCTTTTATTTATTTTAACTGTGCGGAGTATTTCAATAATCCAGAACTGCTGACCTCCCATTTATTCGGTTATAAAAAAGGAAGTTTTACTGGTGCGGATAACGATCATCAGGGATTGGTCGAATTGGCGGATGGGGGATTCTTCTTTTTAGATGAGGTTCATCGACTGACTAATGAGGGACAAGAAAAGCTATTTACGTTGCTGGATAAGGGCTATTTTACCCGAATGGGCGAGGCTGAAAAGCAGCGGCATGTTTCAATTAAATTCATTTTTGCCACAACAGAAGAATTGGAAAAAACGTTTCTAAAAACGTTTTTGCGACGAATACCGGTAAATTTACATATTCCCAGCTTGTCCGAACGTTCGATCAAAGAGAAAATCCAGCTGATCCTGACCTTTTTCATGGAAGAGAGTCAGGGAATTCAAAAGGATATTTCTATTTCTTATAATACCTTGAAATATCTCGTTTTCTCCAAGTACAAAGCGAATGTCGGTGAATTGAAGTCAGAGATCCAGTTTATTTGTGCGCAGGCGTATCTTGATGCGATCGACTACGAGATCCAAGAATTGAACATCGAGGTACCGTTGGGGATGCTGGACGAAAACACGGTGGATACGAAGGATATCGTTGTATTGAATGAGTATGTTCCTAGTCGAGGGATCAAAATCCAGCATGACTATTTTTATCCTCATGTGGAGCAGCTGCTGCAGGTGAAGGACAAGCAAAATGATCGTTTTTATAATTTCTTGTTAAAGGAATATGCCGATCTTAAGAATGTAAATATTTCATCCAAAGATGCAGTAGCCATGATGCAAAATAAACTGGATCAGCTCTACGATATGGATCTTTTCAATCAATCCTTTTCCGAAGATCACGATATAGACGAGCAGTTCTATGAACAGATCAATCAGATTATTCATTATATCGAACAGGAGTTGGGCATTCTTCTGCCTGAGAATTTGAAAGATGTTTTAGCTGCGCATATTTACTCTAGTGTATTTTATTCGGCACAGATAAATGAAGATTTTTTTGATCTGACGAAAAATATTTTCTCCGGCAAAATAGAAAATTATCAGCTTGCGGAGAAAATCGTGGATTACATTGAAGACTATTTTGCCTTGAAGCTGCCGAATACAGAAATCATTTTTTATGATTTGTTTATACGGAAAATAAAAGCGACGGATCGCCGCTATGAGTTAGATGAAAAATGCGGGATTGTTGTGGTCGCTCATGGAAGTGCAACGGCATCCAGTATGGTAGAGTATACGAATGTATTATTTTCGACGAGTTTAATGAACTCCGTTAATATGCCGATCAATCAGTCCGTGGAGGAAACTTTAGACAAGGTTCGACAAGTCGTACGAGATAATGGCTACAGCAAATTGATTTTGATGGTTGATATTGGTTCATTGGTTTATTTCGGTAATGTAATCAGTAAAGAATTTCAGATAGAAGTGCTATTGATCAGCAATATCAATTTGCTGACTTTACTGGAGGTGGCTCGCGAAGCCATTTATGAATCAACTAATTTTGAGTATCTTCTGCCGGTTCTAAAGGAGAAAAATCATAAGGCGCTCATTTGCCGCAGAGGGAATTTTGAGGACTCCAAGGTATTAGTTATTTCTTGCTTAACCGGTTTAGGAACAGCATTGAAAATTGAGAAACTATTGTTAAATACTTTCCCGCAAGAATTATTGACCAACGTCAGAATCATCACGCTTGAGAAAAAAGAATTGGAAAATCTTAGTCGACTGCTTTCCTTTGTTCACGAAGATGAGAAGTTAGTGGGTATTATTGGGACTGTGAAGACGGAGATTCCTGATATTCCTTTTGTTTCGCTGGATAATTTATTGTCTGATCAAGGAATTCGGCTGGTGTTCCAGATGTTAGGCTTCGATCTAGCCAAGGATGAAAATCAAGCGGTGCTAAAAAAAGTTTCAGCCAAATATATCCAAGGATTGTCGATCGAAGCAATTACAGATCTATTGAGTATTTTAAATCCTAAAAGTATCACGATCGAATTATCCAAGATTTATTCGGATATTTGTATGCAGACTAAAAAGAAAAGTGATGAGAAACGACTGCTGCGCTTCATCATTCATTGCGCATGTATGATCGAACGGCAAATCCAACATCCAGAATATGATCATACTTCCTATGAACTGTCATATCGTGAGCTGCCGGAGCTGGCATCTGTCATCAAAATGGCCTTCCGACCGATCGAAGTGTCATATAATGTCATCATTCCGCCGTTGGAAGTGAAATATATTTATGAATTGTTGTTTGAGGTCAACGTGTAAACCGCGAAGAATAGCCCTTTTTTAAAGGGCTATTTTTTTGGCACAGCACTTGCTTTATTGAAAGGTGAAAACAATGTAAGGAGTGAGGGTATGGAAAAAGAACCGATTTTAATCTTGACTCATAATGGATGGGGAAGAGAGCTTTTAAAAAGTGTTCAAATGATTGTTGGGGAGATTCACAATGTTTATGAAGTTGCTTTGAATGCGGAAGATTCGTTGCCTGAGTACTTAGAACGAGTCAAGGCACAAATTGACCAATTAAAATGGAACGATAAATTATTGATCTTAACGGATATTAAGGGTGGAACACCCAGTAATGTCGCATTACGTTTATCAAAAGATTATGAAGTCGTAGCGATATCGGGATTATGTGCTTCAATGTTGCTAGAAGCAGTAATGAAACAAGGCGTCGGAGGATTTACGCGAGAAACAGCTAAAGAAATTCATGCGGCCGTCATCGACAGCTGCCAAATATTGGAATTACCAATCAAAAAGTAAAGGATGAGGAAAATGTCAAAAATCGTATTAGCTAGAGTAGATAGTCGCTTGATCCATGGTCAAGTTGTTACTAAATGGTTGCAGCAATCCGCGGCCAATGAAATTATCGTAGTAAGTGATGAGCTGGAGCAGGATGAATTTTTGCAAAGTATTTACTTGATGGCGGCGCCTCCCGGTGTGGAAGTCATTATCAAAGGAACCGAATCAGTTAAAGCCTATTGGGAAAATGAAGCGGCGGCCAAAAATAGTAAAGTGCTGTTTCTAGTACCAGATTTAACAACGCTGCGGGAAATGGTCGAAGCGGGAGTTGTCAAAGAAGCGATTCAAGTTGGCGGACTTGGCGGTGGTCCCAGTCGTAAAAACGTAGTAAAAAATATTAATCTATCCGAAGATGACGTCGAGATTTTAGAAGGACTCTTAGCGAAAAATATGGAGGTTTATTTCCAAGCCATCCCAGAAGAAACACCAGTCCCAATTCATAAATTGATTGAAAAGTATAAGATATTATAAAAATAAATACAATAAAAAGAAAAAGGATGTCAGTCTAACTTTTAGCAGTCTGTCTAGTACGAACTGAAATTGAAATTATTCAATCAAAAACAAAAGAAGAACAGTTTAGTTAGATGATATACGGCTTGAAGATCAAACTTATTTTTCTACAAGAAAAATAAATACAATAAAAAGAAAAAGGATGTCAGTCTAACTTTTGGCAGTCAGTCTAGTAAGAACTGGAAATGAAGTTATTGAACCAAAACAAAAGAAGAACAGTTTAGTTAGATGATATACGGCTTGAAAATCAAACTTATTTTTCTGCAGGAAAAATAAATACATTAAAAAGAAAAAGGAGTGTTTGAATTATGGGTGTTCTAGGTATTTCAATCGTGATGGGGTTGTACTATTGGTTTGCTCGGCTGCGTTTTGGTTATACTTTCTCGGGAATGCTGTCTCAACCGTTATCTGCGGCATTGGTTGCAGGGATTGCGACGGGCAAATTATCAGAAGCAATGGTGATCGGTGCGGGGATTCAGTTGGTTTATTTAGGAGTAACGTCTACACCAGGCGGGAATGTCCCTAGTGATCCAGCGCTGGCTTCAGCTATTGCGATTCCAATCGCTTTGGGTGTCGGCATGAATGCAGAAGCAGCGATTGCTTTAGCTGTTCCATTCGGTGTATTAGGCGTATTTATGGATCAACTACGCCGGACAGTCAATGCGACTTGGGTTCATATGGCAGACAAATATGCGGAGGATTTAAATTATTCAGGGATTTATCGTGCAGCTTTTCTTTATCCAGCAATTGCAGGTTTTGTTATTCGCTTTCCGCTAGTCTTTGCTGCGAACTTCTTTGGTCAATCGATCGTCAATCAAGTTTTGGATGTGATTCCAGAATGGTTGATGCATGGCTTTGAAGTAATGGGCGGCATCTTACCAGCACTTGGATTTGCTTTAACGATCATGGTGATTGGCAAGAAGCATTTGATTCCTTATTTCCTAATTGGTTTTGTGGCTGTTGTTTACTTTGGGGCAGAAGTTATGGCCGTAGCAATTATTGGTATTTGTGTAGCATTCTTGGTTAGAAACAAGGCGTTAGAAGAGGAGGCAGCGTAATGGAACAAATGACAGAAAAAAATGAACAGCAATTGGAACAAAAGAAAATTACCAAAAAAGAATTGTCTCGCTCGTTTTGGATCTATCAATTAGGGTGTGAATTATCCAATTCCTATGAACGATTACAGAGTTTGGTCTTTTGTGCTTCAATGATTCCAGCTGTAAAGAAATTGTATGCAGATGATGAAGAGGCACAGCGAGAAGCATTGAAACGTCATTTGAATTTCTTTAATACGGAAGGAACGATCGGCTCCTCTATCCAAGGGATCGTTATTGCGATGGAAGAAGAAAAATCGAACGGCGCGGCGATTACCGATACAGCGATCACTTCGATTAAGACTGGTTTGATGGGACCGTTGGCAGGAATTGGTGATTCGATCATTTGGGCAGCAGTTATGCCGTTGATCATTTCCATCTTTATTCCAATGGCTTCTAATGGGAATGCGATCGGCGGGGTTGGTCCGATTGTGATTTATACAGCCGTTACAATGTATATCAGCTGGCTCTTGATTAATAAATCGTATACGTTAGGTCGTAACTCTATTTTAAGTTTGTTGAAGGACGGGAAAATCAAGCAAGTGATCTATGCTGCGAATGTTCTTGGGATGATGATGATGGGTGCTTTGAGTGCGAGTTATGTAAATATCACCAGCCCAATGAAATTCAAAGTTCCAGGTGGCGCTACGATTATTTTACAGGATATTTTTGATCAGATCGTGAAGGGATTACTGCCGTTAGCTGCGGTATTTGCCATCTACTTCTTCATGGTCAAAAAAGGACCGAGATATGGGATCATTATTGGAACGATTGTTGTAATCAGTATTGTCGCGTCATTCTTTGGATTATTATAAAAATTATTGAAGGTGTAAAAATGATCAGCTATGAAAAATTTGGTTTAAAGGAAGTCATCAATGCTTCCGGACGGATGACGATTTTAGGTGTTTCCAAAGTATCGAAAAATGTATTGGCTGCCCAACGTTTTGGCGGGGAACATTTTTTTGAGATGAGCGACTTGATGATTCAAACAGGTAAATATCTCGCCGAATTATTGCAAACGGAAGACGCACAAATCGTTTCTTCTGCTTCGGCGGGAATTGCGCAATCCGTTGCGGCTGTGATTGGGGAAGGGAGTCTGTATCATGCCTACCATCCCTATACGAATAGAATAGCCAAAAGAGAGATTGTCATTCCTAAAGGGCACAATGTTGATTATGGCACACCGGTAGAAGTTATGATCCAGCAAGGCGGCGGCCGAGTCGTCGAGACTGGTTACGCTAATATGTGTTCAGCGGAGCATCTTGAGTTGATGATAACACCAGAAACAGCGGCGATTCTATATGTAAAAAGTCATCATACCGTTCAAAAAAGTATGTTGAGTGTTGAAGATGCAGTGAAAGTAGCTAAGAAGTACAAGCTGCCATTGATCATCGATGCAGCGGCAGAAGAAGATCTGTTTCATTATACGCAAGCAGGTGCGGATTTGGTTATCTATTCTGGAGCAAAAGCGATCGAAGGACCTAGTGCTGGATTGGTTATCGGCAAAAAGCAATATGTAGAGTGGACTAGGCTGCAAAGTAAAGGCATCGGCCGCGCAATGAAAATTGGCAAAGACAATGTTTTAGGCTTTACGCAGGCAGTGGCGGATTATTTAGCTCTTGGAAGCGAGTCTGGCGAAATGATGCAGCAGCGATTGGATCCACTCATAGCAAGTGTGAATCAAATTGCCGGCTTAGAAGCGAAAATCGTACAAGATGGTGCTGGCAGAGATATTTACCGAGCAAGTGTGAAAATTACTGGAGAAAAAAGTGCGCAGACGGTCATTACTGAACTGAAAGCAGAAAATCCCGCCATTTATACGCGTGAGTACCAAGCGAATAATGGCATCGTTGAATTTGATGTTCGTTCAGTCAATGAACAGGAACTAGAAAAAATTGTTCGGCGTCTGCAAGAAATTATGAAATAGAGGAGAGACGGTATGTCATTAACACCAAGCTATTTAGAAAATCGGATCTGTTTGAATGTGTTAGCAAACTCAGTTGAAAATGCCAAAGAATGTTACGAGGCGGCTGAAGGACATGTTGTGTTAGGAGTATTATCGAAAAAGTACGCGACGGATGCAGCAGCAATCGCAGATATGAAACGGTATCAAGCGGCAACAAATAATGCCTTATCCGTCGGCTTAGGAGCGGGCGATCCGAATCAAAGTCAAATGGTTTCGCGGATTTCAGCTATTTTACAACCGCAGCATGTCAATCAAGTTTTTACCGGAGTGGGGAATTCGCGCGCACTTTTAGGACAGAATGAAACAATTATCAACGGGTTAGTTTCACCGACTGGAAAAGTCGGGTATGTCAATATTGCGACTGGGCCATTAAGTTCGTCGGCACCAGAAGCAATCGTACCGATTGAGACAGCCATCAAGCTGCTGCAAGATATGGGAGGTAGTTCGGTGAAGTATTTTCCTATGAAGGGTCTGGCACATAAAGCAGAATACCAGGCTGTGGCGGAAGCATGTGCGAAGTATGATTTCTATTTAGAGCCGACTGGCGGAATTGATTTAGCTAATTTTGAAGAGATCGTTCAAATCGCTGTCGATGCGGGAGTCAAAAAGGTCATTCCGCATGTATATAGCTCGATCATTGATGCGGAGACAGGGGATACAAAAACAGAAGATGTTAAAACATTGTTGGGGATAATGAAGAAAATATTGAATTAGCATACAATAAAAAAACAGAGTTTGAGCAGTCAATTGCTCAAACTCTGTTTTTGTTTTAGCTTCTTAATCCACGACCGCGGTCGATCAAATACCAGCAGACGCTGTAAAGAACGACGATGAATAATACTAAAATAGACATCGAAACAACGATCGATACATCCATCACACCAAGGAAGCCATACCGAAAACCGGAGATCATATAAACGATCGGATTGATTTTTGAGACGCCTTGCCAGAATGGCGGCAGCATAGAGATCGTATAGAAAACACCGCCGAGATAAGTTAAGGGCTGTAAAACAAAGGTCGGAACGATCGAGACATCATCGAATGATTGGGCGAAAATTCCGTTCAGTAAACCGGCTAAAGAAAATAAAATAGCGGTCATTAACAAGGTGATGACAACGATAAACCATGAGTACACATGCAGTGGAACGAAAAATAGTGAGATGATCGTCACTAATGTTCCAACTAAGACGCTGCGGCCGACACCGCCAATTACGAAGCCCCAAATAATGATGTGCGTTGGGACGGGAGCGACTAAGATCTCTTCGATATTTTTTTGGAATTTTTGCGAGAAAAACGAAGAGGAAACATTCGCATAAGAACTCGTGATGGCTGACATCATGATCAGCCCAGGCACGATAAATTCCATATAAGAAAAGCCGGCCATATCACCGATTCGTCCGCCGATTAAGTTTCCAAAGATAACAAAATATAAAGAAGTAGTGATAACTGGCGGGACTAAGGTTTGAACCCAAATGCGCATATAGCGATTGGTTTCTTTGACCGCCAGACTTTTAAGCGCGGTAAAATATAGATTAAACATGTTTTTCCTCCGTGATTTTTAGGAACAGTTCTTCTAAGCGGTTGGATTTATTTCGCATGGAAAGCACTTTGATTCCTTGATTCGTTAGCTGTTCGAATAGTTCATTGATTCCTTGATCGCGAACAACTTCGACTTCCAGCGTTTGCTCATCTGTAAAAGTATGGGCAAAGCCAGTGATGTCTGGTTCCTTATCAAAGGGCTCTAAGTCAAAAATAAATGTTTCAAATTGCAGCTTCGCCAATAGAGACTTCATACTAGTATTTTCGATTAATTCGCCCGATTGAATGATGCCGATGTTGCGGCAAAGCATTTCAGCTTCTTCCAAATAGTGGGTCGTTAAGATAATCGTCGTGCCATTCGCGTTCAATTCTCTTAAAAATTTCCACATTTCGCGGCGTAATTCGATATCGACTCCAGCCGTTGGTTCATCTAAGATCAGCAGGCGTGGCTCATGCATCAAGGCTCGAGCAATCATCAAGCGCCGTTTCATACCGCCGGAAAGCATCCGCGCTCTTACATCACGTTTCTCCCACAAGTCGGATTGTTTTAAGTATTTTTCGCTGCGGACTAATGCTTCTTTTCGCGGCACGCCGTAGTAGCCAGCTTGGTTGACGACGATTTGTTGGACCGTTTCAAACGGATTGAAATTGAATTCCTGCGGCACCAACCCAATTTGCTGTTTGGCCATCACTAGTTCTTTGTCCAAGTCATAGCCGAAAACTTTTACGTTGCCGGAAGTTTTGTTAACAAGCGAAGTGATGATCCCAATAGTGGTGGATTTTCCAGCACCGTTTGGTCCTAAAAGGGCATAAAAATCACCTTCTTCAACAGATAGATCAATGCCTTTTAAAGCTTCGACACCAGTAGCATATACCTTTTTTAAATCGTTTATTTCGAGTGCGTAGGTCATTTAAGATGTTCTCCTCGTTCTTATTTATTTATCCATTCGTTTTGCACGTTCCATTATCGTATTGAAACAACAATAGAACGTGTAAACGGTCAGCCTTATCTAGTGTGATTCACCTATTTTATCATTCATTTTCATGAGCACAACTGGAAAAGCCTATTATTCCCCGATTCTTTTTTGTAAATAACCCTCGACAGACGTGCCGTTTAATAAGTAGAGCTGTTTAGCGTGACTCGCTGGACACATTTGTTAGAATGAGAATAAGAAGCGGAGGGGAAATCATGTATTTAGAAAAGTTGAAATACTTCATTGATCTGGTTCAAACAGGCAGCTTTACGAAAGCGGGCAAAAAGAATTTTGTCTCTCAAGTAAGTATTACCCAGCAGATTCATTTTTTAGAAGAATATTTTGGCTGTCAATTAGTCGACCGCTCGACAATTCCCGTAAAGCCGACGGATGCTGGAAAAATATTGTATCAAG
This sequence comes from Enterococcus malodoratus, assembly GCF_027659535.1. NCBI lineage: Bacteria > Bacillati > Bacillota > Bacilli > Lactobacillales > Enterococcaceae > Enterococcus > Enterococcus malodoratus. The sequence continues at coordinate 20,663 of NZ_JAQDPG010000011.1, forward strand.
AAGCACTTCATTTGGTGCAGCAATACGATCGTTTGACTCAGCGGATGTCTGATTATAAAGAGCAGCAAAATCGTATTCGGATCGAATATACCTCCATTATGGATATCCAATTGTTTTCCCAGATCATTCAGGAGCAGCAGATTGAACAGGAAAATATTTTATTAGATGTGGAAAAGGTGCCATTAAAGGGAGTCGCAGAAAATCTTAGGAACCAGCGCTATGATCTGGCGATTAGTTTTGACTCGGAATTTTTTGAAGAGGAGCAGATCAGCACATTGCCTTTATACTATGGGAATTATTGTGCAGTCGTTGGTAAAGAGCACCCTTTTTTTGAAAAAGAGATGCTTTCAATGGAAGAGCTGTATAGCCAACCGATTATTATGCTGTCACCGGAGACTATCGGAAAATCCTACTATTTGATGTTGGAGAATGCTTTGAAGGATGGCTACGCGCCTAATATCTCGAAGGTGACCGATGATGTCGAGACCGAAATCTTTATGATTCAAAATAGCAAGTTGGTCGGTTTCTTCCCAGAAAATTATCCGGGAATTGCGGATGATATGGATTTGAAGGCTTTACCGATCAAAGAGTCGCATCACCAATTTGAAATTGTATTGGCGTATTTAAACACCGAGCAGAATTCAACGGTGCAGCGATTACTAGAATTGTTAAAGTAGGCACTAATAAGTTTTACTTATGGGCTATTAAATAGATGTATTGGAACTTGATCAATAAATCACATATGATTAACTTATCAAAGATGAGGAGGTTTCATTCAATGAATAAGTTAATTTTGACTGGTGTAGATGGGAACTTAGGCGGACAAGCGGCTGAGTACCTATTAACGATAGCGGAAAAAGAACGTTTAGTCTTTTGCGGGTACGATGCAGCATCTTTAGAAAAGTTTTCTGCTAGCGGTATTGAAACCCGCGAAACCAATTTCAATCATTTAGACGGTTTAGCTGAAAAATTTACTGGCGGCGAAACAGTGGCACTGATCTCTATGCCCTTCGTTGGAGAAAGACGGCAAAGAGCCCATAAGAATGTCGTTGATGCGGCCAAAGCAGCCGGAGTAAAGAAAATCATTTATACCTCGTTAGTTAATGCGGCAGACCCAAGTAATCCCAGTATTGAAAAAATCGATCATGCGTATACTGAAAAATACATTGAAGCAAGTGGACTTGACTATATTTTCTTACGCAATTCTCAATATGCAGAAGCGATGATCACTAATTACTTCACCTATGTTAAAGGCGACGGTATCCTAACTAACAGTCAAGGTGCCGGGAAAATGGCCTATATTTCAAGAAAAGATTGTGCCAAAGCAGTCGCCTATGCATTGATCAATGAAACCTTGCATCACAAGATTTTGAATATCAATGGGAAAGACTTGATGACGATCAGCGAGTTTGTTGCTATCGGAAATGAAGTAACCAATAACCATGTGACTTATAAAGAAATATCAGACGAAGAAAACTATGCTGTATTCGATGCGATGGGCGTGCCTCGAACAACCGAAGGTAAATTCAAAGAAGATTCGGAAGCACCGTTCTCTTCCGAGGGAATGGTCACCTTTGCGCAGGCTATCCGTGAAAATAAAATGGCCGAACATACGAATGACTTTAAAGAATTGACTGGAGATCTGCCAGTCTCTGTCCGCTACATGTTTGAACACGCCGAAGAATTTCAAATCGGCGAAAGACATTCAAAAGATGTTTAATTAGTAAAGCGAGTACCTCCGGCGTGATTGTCGTGAGGTATTTTTTATTTACGCATATTCTAACTACCCCTTTTCGATGGTAAGATTACTTTATAAATAAAGTAGATTGTGAGGGTCAGCTGGTGGGAGTTATCGGGGTTTATGGAATTGTTTTTGGGATTGTTGGGCTCTTTTTTCTGTTCTATTTTTATTATGTGTATCGGCGAAATCAAAAAATCAAAGCTCAGATCAGAGCTGAGTATGGGAAAGTACCGGAGTGGAAACTGGATGAACGGGATTATGCCAGTATGAAAAAGTACTATCATCAAAAGCAGTTTGAAGGAGCAGTGCTTGATGATATTACCTGGACAGATTTGAATATGGACGAGATTTTCAAACAGGTGAAAAACACACAGTCCAGTATTGGCGACGAATATAGTTATTATTTTTTTAGAAGACAGAAAAATCCAGATTTGCAACATTTTGAAGAAGCTATCCAAAGTATGGATGAAAAGGCCGAAGCGCGTGAACGGCTGCAGTTTGCCTTTTATCGAATTGGACGCAAAACAAATAATCAATTGATTGATTTACTCGTAGATCCAAGCAAGTTTCCTAAAATATCGATGCTGCTGATTTTTTTAGCGACGATCATAAGTATTGGAAGTCTAATCTGGCTGGCAATTAATATTGATTATGGAATTTTAGCTGTTTGTCTTAGTTTTTGTTTAGGCATGATTCTATTTTCTATCGTATTGCGAAAAATTTATCAGGCTTTCGAAGCGCTGGGAATGTTTACCCGGATGGTTCGCGCGGCAAAATTAATGGTAAAACTAGATCTTCCTGTTTTTAAGAAAGAAACGGAGCAGATGCGTAAAAATCTTAATGTGTTTAAGAATATTACCGCCTTAGCCGACTACATCATTCAAGTTTCTGGATCTTCGAACAGTTTAATGATGATCATCACTTCCTATTTTTCTTTGTATGGGTATGCTTATTTTGCGATGGTCAAGCTGTTTCGAAAATATCGAAGTGAAGCGCTGGAACTGTATGAAACTATCGGGTATGTCGAACTGTGCATTGCGATTGCTTCTTATCGAAACAGTCTGACGTATTATTGCCAGCCTGATTTTACCGATCAGAATCAAATCGAGTTTGAAGAGATCATTCATCCGTTGTTAAAAGAAGCCGTCCCAAATACGCACCGCATGGATAATAAAATTTTGATCACGGGTTCAAATGCAAGCGGCAAGTCGACTTTTGCTCGAACTTTGGCAGTCAATGCCGTTTTGGGACAGCTTTTCAATACTTGTCTGGCAAAAAGATATTCTTTTAAGCCCTGTGCCATTTATAGTTCCATGAATCTTAAGGATGATATCGTTACAGGTGACAGCTTTTATATGGCGGAGATAAAATCACTGAAGCGTTTATTAAAAATAGCAGAATCGACCGAATATGCCATGATTTTTATGGATGAAATGTTTAAGGGCACCAATATGATCGAACGAATAGCTGCAGCATCAATTATCCTGCAAAAATTTGCCGCTTTAAATTGTTTCATTTGTTTAGCGACACATGACGTTGAATTAAGTCGAATTTTAGGCGATCGTTATGAAAACTATCATTTTCGCGAAGTGATTACAGCGGAGGATATTCTATTCGATTTTACGCTGCGTGAAGGTGTGACAACCGGCAGTAACGCCATCAAACTATTGGCTTATTGTCACTACGATCAGGAAATTGTGTCTCAAGCTGAGGCATACGCCGAAAAATATCGGGCTTCCGGAGAATGGAAAATTCTATAGAAATACTAAAGCCGTATCCAATAAAAGGATACGGCTTTTTTTGTTTTTAAAAACAGTTTATTTTCAAAGAACTATTATTTATTTTTAAGCAAACTACATAATTATCTTTACATCGTCAAGATAATTAAAAATTAATTTGAATAGAAATATATTCATCAACATAATAAATGTTTTAAGAGTTTATTCTTAAATTTAATCAAAAAAGAATGTTTTTATGACTTAATTTTAACCTCTTATTCTGTTCTGACGCATCTTGTTCCAAAAATATTGTCTTACAAAAATAGTAGAAATATAATAAAAATGATTCTAAAATGATTTTCTGTATTTATTTTCGTAAGCCGTAAAATTGAATATTCCTATTAATGAATAATCAAAATCATTTTATTGTTAATGGCTTTGAAATGGATGCATTAGGAGATGGGGTGGGGGGGAGTGCTGATCGAAGGATTTAAAAAGCTATAAATGAAAGGAGGGTAATATGAATAAGTTCAAAAAACATTGGTGGTCGCTTCTTTCAGTCTTGCTGATTGTGTTATCCAGTTTTCCGCTTCAAACAATTGCTGAAAATTTATCAAGTTCAGAGGAATGCCGCGTCAATAATATGCAGCTAACGACGCTTGAGGGAAAAGCACTTCCGCAAGAAAATGATCCAAAGGCTTCAATTGTGGCACAGTTTGATTTAGTAGTTCCTGAAAATGAGAAGACGACATTCGGACTTCCTGCAGAAATTACAGCGAATAATCAAGAACTGTATCACCAAAACGAGACCATCGTTTCGATTGAAGAAAATCAGTTAAAGATTGTGAATGACAGCGACCAGCCAGTTTCACTTGAAGGAGTGAATTTTGAGTTTAAATTGGCTGAGCCGGCACGTTCGCTAGCTGAGGTAACGTTGAACTTTTTCGATGAGTTTGAGTTCAAGCTGAACAATAAACAGACAACTGCAGCAAAAGACGCAGTAAGTAAAAAAAATTCAACTGAGAGCGGAAAACAGTCGAAGGGGTCAAATGGTGAGATCACACCTTTTGCGGCCACTGATAAAACTAGTGCAATCGATGATATGAAGTTGAATGATATTTATATCAAGAACGGAAGTAATCCGCCAGCCTACATTGTGCAGAATGGCGTAAAACAAAATCCGCAACCGACCGTAAAAGTTGGAGACGGTGTGTACTTTGATTACACCTTTTCCGTTCCGTCGGCCGCAAACTTAAAAGAAGGCGACTATATTTATATTGCTTTGCCGGAAGAATATTTCACTTTTTCTAGTGTGAGTAATTCGGTCCCATTCTATGAGAATTCTGGCGAAAAGATTGGGGATATGACGTTAGAAACGATTTCAGGAAAGAAATTTTTGAAAATCACTTTTAACAACGCGGTCGAAAAAAATTGGAACGGTCTGCAAGATTGTTTTGCTACTGCTTATGGAACGGCGAATTTAGAAAGCAGCGGCGGATCTACGGGAAATACCGAAACAGGGCGTTTTCCAATCGAGATCGAACCTAAACCATCGGAATCGGTTTCCGATACACCGATCGGTGATCAAAAAACGTTCACAAAAAACGGCTCTGCTACGAATAATAGTAATGAAGTCTATTGGAATATGCCGCTGATGATGGACAACTACAAAAAGGCTCTTGAAGGCGACACACCTGCGTTGTACAAAAAAGTCGTCCTAAAAGACCAGCTTGATCCATCGCTGACATTATCCAATTATGGTATTTACATGAATATCTATGCGGTGAATGACGATGGGAAAATGACAAAAGATCCCATCGGACAAATGCAGATGATGGGCCAAGACAATGCGCCAAGCACGATGCCTTTAAAATTGCTGGAACAAGGTGATTCTGAATCTGATAATGATTTTGAAGCACGAATTGAAAGTCATAATTATCCTTGCTATGGGGTAACATCAGGTAATAAATTAATTATGAACTTTAGAGATCTGCCAAATTTAACCAATGATAAAAGCAACGGCCTGCTTTTATTCGGTAATGGGACGAAAGATGCGAAAGAGCGGATTTGGGATATTATCCAAGCGGCGGTTGATCAAGGGAAAATGACTGCTTCGCGTGGGGATAAGACCAAAGAAGCTTACGAGAAATATTTTAGTCACGATAGTGGACAGACCTATGATAATTATCCATTTAACTTGGTTACGCGAATTTATGCGCGAACCACTTTAGGAGAGGGCTCGATCATCGAAAACAAAGCGACACTATACTGGGAGACCAATACGGCCGGTGAAGATAGTGAAATCAGTAAAGTCACTGTCAGCAACTGGGGCGGCGGTGCAACCCGCGTACCGCCAACCACGTTCCGTTTGAAAAAGATGGATAAGGATACCCAAGTAGCGCTAAAAGATGTTGAGTTTGAGCTAAAGAAAGAAACACCCGCTGGTTCAAATACGTATGTCACAATTTCAGGCGGAAAAAAGAAAACGGATAGTAACGGAGTCTTGCTCTATGAGAACTTGACCGATGGAAAATATTGTTTGGTCGAGTTGAATAATCCTGATCCACGCTACACAGACAAGCTGGAGATCATTCCACCAGATGGGATTAATGAAGCAGGGAAATATTACTTCACGATCAACAAGAATGCGGAAGAAGGCGTTGCAGTCAGTGCCTACAATCATTTGGCCAAAGGGAAAATTACTTTGATCAAAGAAGATGAAGATACCGGTGAGAAATTGAACGGTGCCAAGTTCACCTTGCGTAAGAAAAACGGGGACGAGCTGGTAACGCCGCGAGTCGTATTGGAAACAGGCAAAAATTATCTTTATCAATACAATACAACAGACAAGAAATACGAGTTGGTAGAAGACACCGGATCAACGGGGCAAAAAGGAAAAATCACCGTATCAGGTCTGCCGATCGCAGAGTATTATTTCCAAGAAGAAGCAGCGCCAGATGGCTATTTGTACGACGACAATGGAAAATCTGATCCTGCAGAAATTACCGCAGACGGGGACACGGTCAGTGTAACAAGAGAAAACCGGCAAAAAGTCGGAAAACTAAAATTGACCAAGAAAAATCCGAATGGTGAAAAATTAGATGGTGCGGAATTTGAGCTCTATTTAGTTAATCCAGATAGTTCAGAAAGCAAATTAGGCACGAAATTTATTACTGGTAAGGATTATGAGTATAAGTACAATACCACCAATAAGAAATATGAGTTTATCGAAAGCTCAGGGACTAAAGGAGAAATCAATATTACCGGATTGCCTTTAGGAAAGTACTACATGCTAGAAACGAAAGCACCAGATGGTCACAAAATTGTCGGTGACGGCAAAACGACAGTCGGTGAAATTGCTGATGAGGGCTTAACGATTACTTATGAAGCTGTCAATGAGCGAGCTGAAGGCGGCGTGACACTGGAGAAAAAGGATGCCACGAATGATAAGAATTTGAAAGGCGCGAAGTTTAAAGTAGCCACGGACAACGCGGGAATTACTTGGTTTGCTCCCGAAGAATTGGAAGTTGGCGATGGAACAGCTGCCAAAGGAACCTATAAAGCAGTCAAAACGGGTGCCAATTGGAGTTTCCAACTTGAAAACGTCGTGACACCTGCCGGAAAATTAGTGATTACTGGTATGCCGGAAGGGGATTACTATTTCGTAGAGACCCAAGCGCCAACGGGTTATGTAAAACCTTCAACAACAGTCAAATTCACGATCACTGGCGGACAATTGGCAGCTGTCAATGTAGTAACAGTCAAAAATGATCCCAAAGGAACCTTGCCAGAAACAGGCGGCAATGGTCATTCGTTGATTTTCGCTTCAGCCGTCGCTTCTTTCTTAATTATTATCATCTATTTTGCGCTCGAACAATTTAAGCAAAAAAAGGTGGGTGATGGACGATGAAAATGAAGCATCTTCTTTCCTTGCTGCTGGTGTGTGTGGTCGGCATTTTCTGGACACAGACAGCTGACGCCGCAGGAGCGGAAACACAAGTCCATCTCCATAAACGTTTGTTTGTGAATCAAGAAGCGCCGAGTCAGATCAATCAAGGTGGAGAAGTAGGAAGTGCCGCTTTGTTGAAAGATTCTTATGGAGTTAATGATTCAACCTTTGCGATCTTTGAGGTTGGCGAGTATCTTCGGAGTTTGAACCCCAATTTGGATCAAGCGAAGGAAATGCTTGCTGATGAGGCAACCGTTTTACGCAGTGAGCTGGAGGTTTTGGCAACACCTGGACATGCGGAACTTGCAGCCATGCAAGCACGTTATCAAGGCATCAATTTTGTTCAAACGAAAAAGACAGCCACTGGCAGTTTTAATGATAGTACTGGCAATATGGTGACTGAAGACGGTTTGCTGACGGTTTCTTTAAAAACGGATAAGCAGCAAATCTATCTCATTGTTGAGTTAGACAGCGGTGACAGCTTACCAGTTGATCAAGCTGGGTTGTCCAATTACCTGGTTTTGGATAGTGGACTGTTCACAGCAGGAACAACGCACGTCTATACCAAAAATAAAGGTTATGTTCGTGAGCCTTACTTCGTCAAAATGGCAAAAGAAAGTGACGGGTCCACGAGACCATTAGCTGGTGCCAGCTTTGTTTTATCGAAGAATGAGAATGGTGAAAAATTCTATTTGAGAACTACGGCAGGTTCAGTCAGCGATTGGCTTTCCGAAAAAGAGATCAGCGATTCACCCTTAAAAGATTCACGTGTGAAAAAAATGGTTTCTGATCAGGAAGGTATCGTTAGAACCAATCTAGGACTAAAAAGCGGCAGCTATCTCTTTGAAGAGGTCGCCACTGCAGAGGGGTATGAAATTTCTGAGCAGGCGCGTCAAATAACGGTCGAGATTCCTAAAGATCAGCGGCAACTGATTTTGATCAATGGGACCGAAGTAGGGGCACTGACGCAAAAAGACAAATTACCAGTCGTATATAACCAACGCGCAGCAGGAAAGAAAAACTTCCAAAAAGTCGATGAAAAATCCGGCGAGGCGTTAAAAGATGCGAACTTTGTCGTCTCAAATAAAGACACGCATTATCTAACGAAACAAAAACAATGGGTCACGGCCGAGTATGGCAATGCGCATCCAGATGAGTTGTTAGTTTTGACTTCCAATGACCTAGGAATTTTTGAATTAGCCGACATGGAATACGGCAGTTATTCCTTATTAGAAGTTAAGGCACCAGAAGACTACTTTTTACCAGAAAATCATTTTATTGATTTTGAGATTAATGAGGCCAGCGGCGGAACCAAAGAACCACTGAAAATCGTTAATAAAAAAGGTGAAAATAGAGAATTGCCGACTACTCGTACAAGTGAACAGATTGCTTATCATCTGCCTAGTCGACGGTTGCCGCAAACTGGGATGAAACATTCGATGTATCTGCTAGTTATCGGTTTCATCTGTGTGCTCGCAGTAATGGTTATAAGAAAAAGAATAAGAATCTAACTTATGAATGAAAAAGGATGCCAGTCCAACTTTTCCCAGTTCATATTATACAGAAGCAACAAAAGAGACAATGAGTATAAAAAGCTAGGAAACCTAGTTGGATGGTATACGGCTTGAAAATCGGACTTATTTTTCTGAAAGGAAAAATAAATACATTAAAATGAAAAAGGAGTATGAGGCATGAATTTTAAGAGAAAAGTTTTGGGGTTATTGGGTGTTCTTATCTTCATGGCAAGCAGTTTTGCTGGATTATTAGGCAATGGGCTTGTTGCAGAAGCGGCACCAACAAATGTCGATGTAAATATCTATAAAGGGGCTTATGATACAAAACCTACGGATATTCAGAATACCGGGGAAAAGAATGAAGCTTGGCATACTAGTCAAGGTGGTCGTCCGTTGAAAGACGTTGGCTTTACGGTTTATGATGCGACTGAATCTTTCTATACATTAGCTGCGGCAAATCCATCTTGGACAGTCAATCAATTGCGCGATGCAATTGCAACAGCTGGTTCTGCTGGGCTAACTGAAGCGAAGGCGGAACAAACAACAGATGCGAGCGGTCACACGAAATTTACATTACCAGATAAAGTGACTGTCGGAGCAGTAGAAAAAGATGCGGTTTATCTATTTGTGGAAACATCCGCACCAAACAATGTCACTACAAAAGCGGATAATATGGTAGTGATTTTCCCAGTCTACAAGATGAATGCAGATGGAACGCCTACGAATGATAAACTTTCTGAACTTTTCTTGTATCCAAAGAACGTTCAAACAGATGATATCGATGTAGAGAAAGAAAAAGAAATTAAAGATGATTTCACTGTCGGCGAACCAATCGAATACAAAATCACGTTTGATGTACCAGTAGGAATCGATGGTTTGGCAAATAATGATCCTTTGAATCCTGTATATCGCTATACGCAATTCTTCTTACGCGATGAATCACAGCCGAACTTGCACTATTTAGATAATCAAGGGTTGTATGTTGTTGAAACAAACGGATCGTTGACAGCAATCAGCGATGTTGATTTCTCGGTAGTAGCTGATCCAAGCGGCACACCAATCAAAACAGGTTATGACAATATTTTCCATGTATTCTTCAATGATAAAGATAGTTTGGCAAACCAAACACCAGATGTAGCAAAACTTGGTAAATACGCTGGGAAAAAATTAGTATTCAAATACCGTATGTATTTAGATGAAAATACAACTCCGGATGAATGGATCGATAACCAAGCAACATTGCAATATGAAAACAATCCAACCAATGGTTTAGAAACTTTGCCTTGGACTGGTGACGACGTGATCACTTATGGTCGTCGTTTTGAAAAGGTTGATCAAGATAATGGCTCTTCACTGGATGGCGCAGAATTTATCGTAAAACGTAAAAACAATGGCGTGACTGAATACATGATCGCTAAAGCGACAACTACAAGCCCATCTCGCTGGTCTACGACGAAAACAGATGCTTTAGTATTAACTTCTGCAGGTGGCGGTCTATTCACAGTTGAAGGTCTTGAAGGAACAGTTAGTCATGACTCAGCAGGGACAGCATTACCATTAGAAACAGTACCAGGCAGCTCTTCTGTTGGTGATCCATCACATCCAGCAACTGTAGGAAAACCATTGGTTCAATACTGGTTAGAAGAAACAAAAGCACCGAATAACAACTATGTAAAAATTACCGGAGATATTCCTTTCACTGTTGACTATGGAACATACACCGCAACAATCAAAGTTGGCGATGAAACTGAAGTAGAAAATAAACGTAAAGGGACTTTACCAGGTACAGGGGGCAATGGCATTTACGCGATTATCGCAGTCGGCGCTGTAGCCGTGCTTGCAGTTGGTGCATACTTCTTGCGCAACAAAGAAACAGTTGAAGATTAAAACGAACAACTGATTAGTCATAGGCCGGGATATCAATCACTTGTGATTTGAATCTCGGTCTTTGTATTAAAAGAGGTGGAATGGCTCAATGAAAAAATGGCAGAGAAAAATCATCATCGACGTCATTATGATGTTGATTCTAATTTTTGGGATTGGAGCCATTGCGTATCCTTTTGTCGGAAATACCGTCATGTCTTATCTTGATCAGCGAATCATTGAAGAGGCACAGGATAAGGCAAACCGGGAAGATCAAATAAACTTGGCGTCGGCTCAAAAGAAGATGCAGGAGAAAAATGCGAAGCTGGCCTTAGAGGGAATCAATGCGGGCGGCGACCCATTTTCCGGAAAAGAGGAAGAAAAGGATTTTTCCAAAAATCCTGATTATTTAACGGATCATACGATTGGTACGATCTCGATTCCTAAGATTGATGTCAGCCTGCCGATTTTTGATCGAACCAGCGATTTTTTCCTTGAGCGGGGGTCCTCCTTGTTGGAAGGAACCTCATATCCGATCGGCGGGAAAAATACCCATTCGGTGATTTCAGCACATCGAGGCCTGTCAAAGGCTAAGTTTTTTACGGATTTGCCCGAACTTAAAAAGAAGGATCTTTTTTATATTGAGATTGGCGGGAATACCTTCGCGTACAAGGTCATGAATGTTCAAGTGGTCAAACCGGAAGAAACCGAACAGCTGCGGATCGAAGAGGGAAAAGATTTAGTGACGCTGCTTACCTGCACGCCATATATGGTCAACTCACATCGTTTATTGGTGACCGGTGAGCGAACGAAATTGCCAAATCAGGCGAAACAAGAGCTTGCTGGCTTGAAGCAAAAGCAGAAGTGGCTGTTACTTGTGGTTGTGATTGCAGGGATTATTGTTCTTTTAGCCATCTTGTATCTTTTTTGGCGGCGTATCAAAAGACGCATTATTGCACATCATTACTACGATGTTTCAATTGATAATGCCAAAAATGATAATTATAAGTTGTATTATAAAAAAAGAAATAAATTAGTTCTTGAAAATAAGGAACCAGTTATATTACAATCAAACTCTGAATCAATGTTGATTAAGCCCGGTTTAAGGGGCGGGAAGTACGTATTAAAAGGCGAAAATCAACAGTATCTGCTCTGGATAGACAAAATCAATCAAGCGGATTTTTCATATAAAATAAATAACTAAAATAATTAAAAGAATAATATTTATTTTTTATGTATAATATTCTGGTAAGGTTGGGAGGTTTTTTCTATCAAAATTAAAGTAGATATCATTGATCAAGGAGAGGAAGAACTTATCCTAAAAGTGAAATCACTAGATGATGATTTGCTGCGCTTAATCAATTCTCTGCAGGTGAAAAATGCTTTTTTATGGGTAAATAAGGATGAACAGCTGCATAAGATCACATTGAAGGATGTGTATTACTTTGAGGCTGTAGAGAAAAAGGTTTTTTTATACACGAAAGATGAAGTCTTCGAAATCAAAGAAAAACTCTATCAACTAGAAGAAAAATATAAAGATACGCAGTATATCCGAGTCTCTAAGTCTGTTATTCTTAATATTGAAAAAATTGAGCTGATCAGTCCGACATTTAATGGCCGACTGATTGTAAAGTTGAAGAACAATGAAAAAATTTCTATTTCAAGAAACTATGTTTGAAACTTAAAAAGTCAATTAGGGATGGAGGAGTGAGTATGAATAAATGGGTAATTATTCGGGAAATAACGATCATTTTCTCCTTCATATTTAGCTTGAGTATCATATTTGCGCTCTTTACCGGTGCGAATCTAACAAGCGAAAGTGTTTTTTCCATCCTGGTTTTCTCAATAGTATTAGGTATCGGCTGCACGATCTTTTATATTGATCCTTTAGTGGATTTCTTAGGGATTTTTTGGGTGCAAGTAGTCTATCTCTCTTTGATCTTCACGGCATTCATCGTTTGCAGTCAGGTTTTTGTTTGGAATGTTCCGCCGATGATCATAGGATTGGCTTTTGTCGTAATGGTAGTTGGCTTTTTTATCGGAAAAACAATTTTGTTCAGCGTCAGTGTGAAAATGACCGAGCAAATGAATAGACAACTAAAAAAGAAATTTCAAAAACGGGATAATGAGTAAATCAATGGGAACTCAAGGTATACACCAAAGAAGAGGTGAAAGAATGATATCTGTACTACTTTTAACGAAGAATATTTTAGTGGAACAGAAACTCCAAGAAAAATTACAACGATTAAACTATGAAGTTTTTTGTTGTTCAAACATGTTTTATTTAATGACTCAGCAAACAAGAAAGCTGCCGATGATCAATTATTTTGATTACATCATTCTTAGTGAGACGATCACTGAAAATGAGATGCGGCAAATCTTAGCCGTTCTGCCGGAGTCAAAAATTGTTTTGCGTAAACTGGAGAAAGATCCAGAAAGGCAATTAGAGGGAATTCATGGCTGGATCAGTGAAGAGTCCACGGTTGAAGAGCTGCGAGAAGGACTTTGTCAATGGGAAAGACGTCCTATATCTCAAGAAGTTATTCTCTCTCTTGTAGGAAACAGAATTGGTAGTGAAGGGGAAGGCACTCCAACTGGATCGCTGACCTTGTCAAAACTAGAGCGTCGAGCGCTAGAAAAACTGTATCAAGCTGAAGGAAAAGTGATTTCCCGCGAGGATTTATGTGAATATTTGTGGAAGGATGGGGCAACAAAATCTCGTCTGGCACAGCTGTCGATCTTGATCAAGAAGCTGCGGATCGCCTTTAAAAAAGATGGTGTAGCCGGCGAGACCGTCCAGACCTCTTGGGGAGAAGGATATCTACTAACCACGACGGCACTGGATTATTACGCACAGGAGAAAGAGCAGGAAAGACTTCTTTCGTAAGCTAGATTTCCTGAATTAGTTAAAAGGTCATTCTCAGTTGAGAGTGACCTTTTATTAGTATAAAAAGAAGCCGATGAAACCGGTTATGACCATTAATAAGATTGGATTGGGCTTGAATTTTCGTAAGAGTATTAAGGATATCGCGAATAAGATAGCGGCCTGCCAATCGAAGGCTGCAAGTCCGATGGTTGATAAATCGGATGATTCAAAAAAGGTCAGCAGCAGGATCGTGAAGCCGGCTGACATGATTAAACCGACGGATGAAGCTTTTAAACTTTTTAAAGCGCTTGAGACATAAAGCGATTCGTGATGTTTTTGGAAGAATTGATACAGACTGATTGAAATAACACAGCCACCTAGAATACAACCGATTGTGGCAACGATAGCACCGGGTACCCCATTTATCTGCATACCAACAAAGGTCGAGGTATTAACTGCCAGTGGTCCGGGAGTCATTTGTGAGATGGTGATAATATCTGTAAAGGTCTTTTCAGTCAGCCAGCCTTGCTGATAGACGACTTGTTCTTGGATCAAAGGAATGATGGCATAGCCTCCGCCAATACTAAATAGTCCGATTTTTAGGAATGTCCAAAATAGCTGCATCCTTAAACCTCCCTTGTGTGTCGAAAGTAGGTCTGAATAAGACAGACACCAACGCTAAAAAATAAAATGTAGATCACATTTAGATTAAAAAATGCATTAGCGATAAATGCGATTGGAACGAGGATGCTTAATAATTTCGAGTTTTCCTGCCGAATCAGCTGATACATGTCGATGACAAGATCAATGATCAAGGCAGTTACACAGGCCTGCATGCCTTTCAGAACGGCCATCACTGTTTGGTTTGCGGCAAAAGCTTCGTACCAGTTAGAGATTAGTCCTAAGATTATTAGAGGTGGAAGGATCGAACAAACGACACTGATCAGTATGCCCAGTATTCCTGCGACTCTTTTTCCCGCTAGGACGCTCAAATTGATCGCGATAGCACCGGGTGAAGATTGAGCAACTGCGGACATTTCCATCAACTCGTCATTGGAGAACAAGGATCTTCCTTCTACATAGTATTTACGAATCATCGGGACGACGACATAACCACCGCCAAAGGTAAATGTGCTGATGAATAAATTAATCATGGCCAACCATAAATAAAACCTGATTTTCGTCATAAAAACAACCTTTCTTTCCATTCTATCTATAGTATAAAGTTTGGTTTGGCATGTGTGAAATGATAATATTAAACCATAGACATGAATACAATTCATAGGAAAGGAGCCATTATGAACTTTAAACAATGTATGATCTTTCGTGAAATCACGAAAACGAAAAATTTTACGAAGGCAGCCAATAATTTGTATTTAACTCAATCGGCCGTTTCTCATGCGGTTAAGGATTTGGAAGTTGAAGCAGGTACTCAGCTTTTTGAGCGGCTACATCGCAGTGTAAGGCTGACTCCTGCCGGCGAATTATTTTTACGAGAGATCCAGCCAGTGTTGGAGGAGTTTGAGTCTGTCGAGGCTCGTTTGACGAATTTAGAAAAGCGCCCGCCATTAAAAATTGCGTCGTGTATTACTTATGCGCAAACGGAATTGCCCCAGCTTTTGCAAAAATTTAACGATCACTATCCAGAGGCCCATTTCAATGTTCAGGTTTTTCCAGCAGCAGAATCTATTGCGCGGTTGGAAACGGGGGAAGTCGATTTAGCATTTATTGAAGGTCATATTCTGCAGCCTTCCTTCAACGCGAAAAAAATCACTGATTATCGATTGTGTGTTGTAGCGGCTCCAAGTGTTGTTGAATCAGAATTGAGCTTTCCAGAACTATTGAAACGCCCGCTCCTGTTGCGAGAGCATGGCAGCGCGGTGCGAGAAACTTTTGAATCAGCCGCCGTTTTACAAGGATTCAAACTTTTTCCAGTTTGGGAAAGTGTCGATTCACAGGCGCTGATTTCAGCAGTCAAGGCCGGGTTCGGCTTTTCCGTGCAGCCCTATCGCTTAGTAAAGGAAGAAATTGTGCAGGGAAAGTTAAAGGAAATCACCATCACGGATTTGCAGTTAACCAACGATATTACGGCTCTAGTTCGAAAAAGCCGCTACCAAGCCAGCTGGCTCAGAGAATTTTGGGAAATGTTGAATCAGTCGAAGTGACAATTTTGGAAGCCTCTTTTAAAAGACTTTCGAAAAAAGATACTATATAATAAAGTATTCAATAGAAAGGGGTTAATTAGTTATGAAAACAACTGCTGAATTAAAAGCAGAGGCGAAGGAAGCGCTGAGAGGAAAATGGGGACAAGCGGTCATCATGAATCTTATCCCGACGTTATTGACCATGGCTGTGCTATTTTTTGTCGTATTATCTGGAATTATTTGGTTCTTTATTAATGGGTCAGGCGATGGAATGATTGCTTCCGTTTCGGACTATCAGCAAAATCATGCCGGCGGCAGCGGATCAAGTCTCGTTTCTTCCATTATCAGTGCCTTATTTATGAGCGGGATCTCTTGGACTTATTTGGATTTAATTCGTGGAGAACGGACAGAAATTGATCCATTGAAGGATGCGTTTCGCGGGTTTCAAGGTGTATTTATCGGCGGAGTCATTCTGCTGTCGCTGCTTACCAATATCTTCACTTCTTTATGGATGATCCTATTTATCATTCCAGGGATCGTAAAGGCTTATGCCTATTCTCAAAGCTATTTCATCTATTATGATCAAATTCAAAAAACAGGTGAAAAGCCTAAAGTGTTAGATACGATCACAGCGAGCCGCCGTTTGATGGACGGTCATAAAGGACGTTTGTTCTGGCTTGACTTGACCTTTATCGGCTGGTATTTATTGACGGCGATCACCTTCGGAATTGCTTACTTATGGGTAGCACCATATACGTCTGCTACTAAAGCGGCATTCTATGAAGATCTGCAAAATAATATCTAAAAAAAGTCTGACTCATTCAATGTTGAGTCAGACTTTTTTTTAGGAGAATTTCTTTTTGTTTTGAAGAGACAGCAGTATCGGCAAGAGATCTGTTTCATAGTTAGTATTTAGAATGTTTAATAAATAATAGGAGGTATTTTGTGTCGGCAGCAGTTCTTTAAAAGTCGTGATGAATAAATCGATCTTATCGCTTGATTGAGGCTGAAAGACAATTTCAATAAATTTCAAACTTTGTAAAAATTTGACGATATGCTGCAAATAGAGGTAGTTGGGTATGGATAATAAGCCGACGCGAATCTTCTCATCGTTGACGACAAACAAAGGTAAGAGATTCAAACAGAGTGTTTTTGAGAGAGAATCACTGACAGGGGCCAACCACTCTAGCTGTTTTCGCCGGCTCAATTTTTTGACCGCCTTTTTAACTGCCGGATAGAGTTCACTATATAATTCCGATTGCAAAAATTTTTCTTTATTGCCTGTTTCAAAGAGCAGCGGGATTTTTTTCTTCTGAATCGAGTAACCTAAAAAGGTTCGGGCAATATTATTCAGTAATATTTTTTCCTCCTGCTCACCTAAAATATTCTGCAGCAGTTCCCTTGAACAATAACGATAGAAGCTGTCGATCGCTAAGCATAGGGGGTCGCGTTCTTCGACATTTTTGGAATAGTAAAGCATCAAAGGATTGATCATTTGCGGATTTTTCTTGATACAATATGGATAGTAATAAAACAGGTAATTGAAAAATTCGACATTCCTTTTAACCTGTACAGAGGACTCCAAGGTCTTGGATAGATAAACCTCAAGCAGCGGCGTTGTCTGCGAAAATAGCAGGTCATCAAAAGGTGCCTCATTGAGGTATCTTTTTTGATCATTACGCAATCTGCAGACACAAAGCATCAGGCGAATCAATTTTGTGTGGATTGGCAAAGGAAAAACCGACATCAAGTCTCTGAGCAGATTCTCTTCAGCTGTGAAATCCAACTCGCATTTTACCAGATCGTCACCTAAGGATGCTGACCAAAGTGCTTTGATATAGAATAAACGAATGACTGCTTCGTGACCGGTGAGTTCCATTTTTGACAGGTTGACTCGAATACTGCACTCTGCTAAATAATCGATTACTGGGCGCATTCTGCGTAGAACGGTGGATTCACTGACGAAGGTTTCTTTACAAAAGTCGGCTAATTCTTGCTCGGGCCGATATAGCGTAGTCAATAAGAAGCGATAAGGAAGGGAACGTTTCACTTGTGTGATCAAAAATTTATTGGACCGATTAGAATCACTTTCCCAATAAATGTCTGAGGTGGTGACGAACAGGGGTGTTTCGTTCAGTTTAATGAGCGTTTCATTGATCTCCTGTAGCATTTGCAAGAGAGACTGATAGCTGCAATCTAGTTTTTGACTGAGAGTACGGACTGAGTATTCGCCTGCGGGGTATCCTTCCATTAATTTAAAAAAATGGATTTTTTTCTGTTGCCGTTTAGTCAAGAAAAGTTCTCTAAACATACGAGCCACACCTTTCTATTTTGATGGTTTCCGATGAAAGCTGCTGAGAGATTCAGTGGCGTTGTTTTTACAAAGTGACTATTTCTTAATAAAGAAAGGTTATTTATAAGTTGATTTTAGCATAGCTTTAATGATTGAAATTTCATGGAAATGGTCATGCCAACAGTGATTATTCGGTAATTGGCTCGATAATCTATAAATATCGAAACTTGTTTGGGGCTAAATAGTCATTTTTCAATAAAAAAATCGTTTTAAATCATTAAATGTTCGGATTTGAAAAATGAACCCAAAAACATTACGTTCGGTTCGAAATATGGGATTTATTGGAAAAGTGATGATATCAGCCTTTATTACGGCTAACAGCGTGTTTGTCAGTCGATTTGTGCTTCTGGAAATGATAATAATTTGATAATTATGATAAGTATGGATGTTTCTTTTGTTATGTTTTTCAGGATAGGCTGTATTGTCTGCCAAGGGATTTTTCAAAGCATCCAGAAAGGACTGGGGGGTTCTTTTGAACAAGTAATATAAGAGAAATCGCTCCTAAATTTCCTTGGATGCAAACGTTTTTTCGGCTATACTAAAACTAATTAATTGAAGGGATGGTGCAGTGTGTGATTGATCATTTGAGTATTGGTGTCAGCGATTTAGCAAAGAGCAAAAAGTTTTATGAAGCAGCACTGAAACCGCTGGGGTATCAGGTGAAATTTGAAATGGATCATGGTGTTTGTTTTGGTTCTGACGATGGTGACCTTTGGATCATAAAAAGTGAACCAAGCAAGATCCATCTGGCTTTTCGCGCAGAGGAACGAGCGATTGTCGATCAATTTTATCAAGCAGCGATGGCGGCTGATGGTGTGGACAATGGAGCGCCGGGCTTACGACCCCAGTATCATGAAAATTATTATGGAGCTTTTGTCTTCGATCCTGATGGTTACAATGTTGAGGCGGTTTGCCGCAAAGAAAGTTAGAGTAAATGCTGGCTGAAAAGCCAGCTTTATTTGTATGATAGGAATGGAAAAAAGGAGGTGATATGGACAATGAGTAAATCTCAATGGTATAGCGATCAATGGGGGACAAAAACGCAGGATGATCAGATGCTGTTCCTATTACTGACGGTAGGAGTATTTCAAGCGGGGTTAAGCTGGCAAGCAGCAGCCAGTAAACGGGAAGCCTTTGAAAGAAATTTTTGCGGAATGGATTTTCGCAAAGTGGCGGCTTTGTTTCCGGAGGATATCGAACGGATCGCTAAAGATCCTGAGATGATTCGCAATCCGCGGAAAATCAAAGCGGTCGTTCAAAATGCCCGCGCAATCGTGACTCTCCTTGAGGATTATGATAGTTTTGCTGATTATCTCTGGGACTTTGTGGGCGGAGTGCCTATTGTTCGGGATTATGAGCTGGCGGAAGATGTGCCGAACACATTGCCGGAGGCCACTGTGATTGCTAAAGATATGAAAAAAAGAGGTTTTACTTTCGTTGGTCCTGTAGTCACCTGTATGTTTTTGAAAGCAGCCGGGATCATTCAAGACCAAGTATGGAGTAAAAATTAAAAAGGATTTACGAGTGTGGTTCTTTTTAGGGACTTTTTCGCAGTTTAATTCTATCTATAGAGATTAAAAATATAAGTAATAATAGCTATTAAAAAAAACGTTTATGATCCTGCGTAGGCAGAATGATAAACGTTTTATTTGTCATAAACCTCACCAAAAAAACTTTTTACTATATATTCTAATTATTTTCACTCGTAATAATATACATCCAGTAAAATATGCTTGCTATAATAATGAAATGTTATAGAAAGTTGTTTTGGGAGGAAGAAAGTGGATAAATTAGGAAGAGTAAAAAAAATCAATCGTTGGCTGCCAGTACTTGTTGCAGGAATGGTGTTGAATAGTGTCTTTCCTGGACAAGTTCTTGCAGCAGGTCAATCAACTACTACCGGTGAGGAAACGAATTATTCAGAGCAGAAGACTATGGCTTCGTATCAAGCGGCGGCTGTAGAAACCTGGATGCCTGATGCTAATTTACGTAAGGCAGTCGCTTATTATCTTAGCGATAAAGTCAATACCATCAATCCAGAGGACATTACGAAGGAGTCCATGGCAAAGCTGAAAAACTTGAATTTCAATTTGTATTTATTGAATATTGATAGTGGAACGGTGGTCGATCTGACCGGACTGGAATATGCTGGGACGCTTGAAAGTTTTGACAGCAGCAATATAGTTGCTGAAAATACCCCGACTATTCAAATGATGGATGGCGGAACGGCGACTGTGCAGCCCAATGTGCTCCCTTATCTTAAAGTGAATGGCCGGTTGAAACAATTATCCTTGGGAACTGCTTATGGTGTTGGAATTCCTGCCGCTGAGCTGACCGGGGTTGCAGCAGATATCAATCGTTTAAATCCGACTGATGTCATTCGTGTTTATTCGGCGGATATGCTGGATTTTTCGACTTTGGGAATAACAACTGAGACCGAGACGGGGGTTTTCAGCAGTTTGAGTTACAATGCTCAAACACCGTATCAGCTTCCGCCGTTGACTATCGTTGAAGGACAAACGGGAGAAGTTTCGTATACGCAGGATGTTTTAAAAGCGTATGATGGCGCACCGCTTATTTCTAATCAAGTGAGTGTGAGTAATCCATTATATGTGCGATTTGTTGATGAAAACATGCAATCTGTCGGGGATAGTCAATGGCAGTTAACGGACGAAGGGATCACCTTTGCTCAATTTCCTCAAAATGTTGCCTATATTGTGTTTAACTATTTAGCACCGCCAATCAGATCAGCGATACCAAAAACAAGCTATTTATTGAGTGCGATGATCCCGATTGTGCGGGCGACACCAGCGGAAGATGTAACTGTCAGCTATCTGAATGAAAAGAATGAGGTAGTTCGTCCTGCGAAAACCATTAGCGGAAATGTAGGCGACAGTTTTGATGCAGCGACCGCCGAGTACAAATTCGATGTGATTGGTGACTATGAGTTGGATACGACTAAATTACCGACGAACGCTGCGGGAAATTTTAGTGCTCAAGCCCAAGCGGTTGTCTATCATTACAAAAAAAGAACAGCTGCAGACGTTACCGTGAAATATGTGGATGAAGCAGATAAAGAAATTCGTGAAGCGAAAACGATCAGCGGGAAAATTGGGGATAGCTATGATGCAGCGACCGCCGAATACAAATTGGGAACAATCGATGCGTATGTCCTAGATGAAAGTAAACTACCGGCAAATGCTCAAGGTTCATTGGATGATACAGCGAAAACAATCGTTTATCATTATAAGAAAGAGAGCAAGCCGGTTACCAGCAAAGTCAGCGTGGTCTATATCGATGAAGCCGGAAAAGAAATTCAAGCAGCGAAAACGATCAGCGGCAATGCAGGGGAAACCTATGATGCGACGACCGCGGAATACAAATTGGCCGCGATCAAAGAGTACATTTTAGATGAAAATAAGCTGCCGACCAATGGAAAGGGAACGTTTGCCGCAGCCGATCAAACCGTGACCTACCATTATTATAAGAAGAACGTGGTACCAGCCGCGAAGAATGTGACTGTGAAATATGTTGATGAAGCAGGGAAAGAAATTCGGGATGCTCAAACCATCAAAGGGCAAACGGGCGAAGCTTATGATGCCACGACTGAGAAATATAAACTAATTCAAATTGAGGATTATCAGTTAAATGAAGACAAATTACCAAGCAATGGCAAAGGTCAATTTAGTGAAACCGATCAGGTAGTGACGTATGTTTACCAAAAGACTGGGAAGTTAGCTATTACATCGACTAAATATTCTATTTATGGCACACGCTCAGTAGCAGCGAGAGGACATGCAGCCGGTCAGAAAAATTTACCAAAAACAGGTGAAGAAACTTTCTTGGCAAATATCTTGGTGTTGCTAGGCAGCGTTATTCTTGTTTCAGCCTTGATGGTTTTAGTGAGAAGGCGCAAAGTCTAAAATAGATCGAAAAATAAAAAGCAAAGAGTTGGGACTAGTCCTGAACTCTTTGCTTTTTTGCGTTTGCTGATTTTAGAAAACGGGATTAAACACTCTCGATCCGTTTGATTCCATTTTTATACATCTCATCAATCAATTTTTGCTCTGTTTGATTATCCGTAATAAGCAAGTCGATTTGATCAATCGGAAGAAAGGTGTACAAGGCTCGGCGCCCGATTTTTGTATGATCGGAAACGACGATTTTTTTAACGGAGGCATCGATCATATTTTTTTTGGTCGCAATCAGTAATTCATTGAAGTGGGTCAACCCTTTTTCCACATTAAGAGCCGGCGTTGCGATAAAAGCCTTATCAACACTCAGCTGGTGCAGTGTTTCATTGGCGATCTGCCCATTTAGCATGTAGCTGTCGTGAAAAAGCGTTCCGCCAGTCACGATTGTCGTGATATTTCGGTTGGATCGCAGAACAGAAGCGATATTAACATCATTAGTAATGATCGTGATGTCTTGAAGCTGCGGCATATCATTTAGTGTTTTAGCGATCTGCAAGGTAGTGGTTCCCGAATCTAAAATGATCGCTTCGCCGCTCTTTATATATTTAGTCGCGTATTTACCGATCCGAGTTTTTTCAAGCATGTTTTCAGTGGCTCGATCTTCGAAGACTGGTTCGTCATGTTTAATACTTGCTGGAACAACACCACCGTGAATTCGAACTACTAAACCTTGAGATTCTAATTCGTCGAGGTCTCTGCGGATCGTTGTTTCATGGACTTGAAAGATCTCCGATAGCTGGGCTACAGAGATAAATTGTTTGTTTTCAATGGCTTCTAATAATTTCATTCTTCGTTCTTCGGTTAACATTTCATTTCACCCTCTCACTTTCTCAGTTAATAAGAGCTATATCAACATTCTTGAAAGGCGTTCTCATCCTTTAGTCTAGGGAAAATAGCTGGAAGTGTCAATATATACAGCTAAGTTTCGTGCATAAACGAGCTGTTTCGAGCTTTTGTTTAAGGGCAACGATAGTTAAGGTTTATTAGGTATAAAGTACCATAATAAACTCGAAGAAATGAAGAACTTTGTTTTTTTAATCTAGTTAAAGGTATCATGTCTAGCGATATAAAACAGAATCGAATGCTATTTTAAAAATAAAGCGTTTACAAAAGTGTTTCGTGGTGATATACTCGTAAACGAGCAACAAAGAGTGTAAACGAGCGCTCGAAAATGAGGAGGAAAATGAAATGAATAATTCGGTTGAATCAAGAGTTTTTAGTCTTGTTAAGCCAGGTGTCATTGAAGAAGTTCATAAAACCAGAACGATTCCAGATAGATGGGTAGCGGTAGAGTCGACGTATGCAAGTATCTGCCACGCTGATTTAAGATATTTCGCTGGCTTGCGGCGTCCAGAAGCATTGGCTAAAAAATTACCAATGGCACTCTTACATGAAGGGATCGGAATTGTAAAAGAGACGCGTTCAGAAAAATTTTCGGTAGGCGATCGGGTTGTCGTTGTTCCGAATATCCCCGGGCAAATCTTACATCCAGAGATTGATCAGAAACCGGATGTTCCCGTGAACTATTCAAAAGGAAATGCCTTCTTAGGCAGCGGGTATGATG
The DNA here is from genome assembly GCF_027659535.1 of Enterococcus malodoratus. Taxonomy (NCBI): domain Bacteria; kingdom Bacillati; phylum Bacillota; class Bacilli; order Lactobacillales; family Enterococcaceae; genus Enterococcus; species Enterococcus malodoratus. Next base: position 44,349 of record NZ_JAQDPG010000011.1, read on the forward strand.
GACTGGCTCAGAGCCGTCTGGTTCATCCAGAGGAATGTTTGGTGAAGATCCCGGATGAGATTCCGAATGAGATCGCTGTTTTGGCAGAACTTTCTTCCGTTTCCCATCACGCGCTTAGTCATGTGGAAGACAAGTTGAAACAAGCGGATACTCGGGTCGCTCTTTTTGGCGATGGACCTGTCGGTTACTTTACCGCAGTTATGTTGAAATATTTGTATGGTGTCGATGCAGAACGTTTCGTCGTTTTTGGTGCGGCGGATGACAAGCTAGCTCATTTTGATTTTGCTCGAACCGAGAATGTATTGACTTATGATTTTGATCATTCACAGGAAAAATTTGATGTCTTGATCGAATGTACGGGCGGAAAATTCAGCGAGAGTGCATTAAATCAGGCGATCAACAGTGCGGATTCGTTAGCAGATATTATTTTCATGGGTGTGACAGAAGAGCTGGTTCCAATCGATACACGCGATATTTTGGAAAAGGGAATCACTGCCCATGGAAGCAGTCGTTCATCAACCGTTGATTTTGAAGCCGTTGTCGCTGGGATGGAGAAACCAGAATATCGAGCAGCATTGAGCAAAATCTTGCCGGAACAAATCGTGGAGATCGCGACTGGTGATGATTTTAGAGCAGTTATGGAAAAATTTGTAGAGAATCCTGGCTGGAATAAGACCGTAATGCATTTTCATTGGTAAGGGTCGGAATGTTCAAATTACAGAAAGAGGTGGAGAATGTGACAGGAATTCTAGTGGTCACTCATGGTGAAATGGCGACGGGCTTGATGGACAGTTTGAGTCTTATTATGGGTGAGCAGGAAGATTATCAAACATTAGGGTTGAAGCATGGCGACGATATCGTTGAATTTAGTGAAAAGATTCAGGCGGGTATTTGTCAATTGGATAAGGGTGATGGGGTCTTGGTTTTAGTCGATCTATTTTCGGCAAGTCCTTATAACCAAACGGCATTATCGTTTAACAAATTGAAGGATCATAGCTATCGTTTGATTTCAGGCGTGAATCTGCCAATGCTGATCGAAGCGTTTAATCAGCGGATGATCGGTGCGGATTTGGAGACGATGTACCAAGCGGCAATGGCTGCTGGAAAAGAAGGCATCAAAGAATTTTTAGAAGAAATGGCAAAGCTGCAAAATAATTCGAACAGATAAAAATTAGGAGTGTGCAGAGATGGGACAAATCGTTTTAGCAAGAATCGATGATCGTTTGATTCATGGTCAGGTCATGACGGCTTGGCTGCAATTTACTGGAGGCAATCATATCGTGATTGTGGATGATGCGACAGCGGGGGATGAATTCACTAAATCAATTATGTCGATGGCAGTGCCGAATGGGATCAAATTGTCTATTTTAGGGATTGATGATGGCGCGAAACTGCTTGCTGATATTCCAGAGCGGCATAAGATCATAGTGCTAGCAAAGGAGCCGCAGACATATTGGCAGCTGATTGAAAAAGGTGTGAGGTTTGATGAGATCATTATTGGCGGAATGGGTGCACGAAAGGATCGTAAAACCTTCCATAAAAATATCTCGGCCTCAGAAGAAGAAAAAGAGACCTTCCGAAAAATTGTTGGTCAAAATGTCAAAATGAAGATCCATGTAATTCCTGACCAAGGTTCGCAAGCAATTGAAGGATTGCTTTAAAAAAATAGTTTAGCAAAGGAAGTGTAGGAATGAAAATAAGCCTAATCCAAGCAATTTTAATCGGTGTCGTTTACTATCTTGGGATCAATGGAACGCCTTGGCTTTCGTTAGTCGGGACACATGGTTGGATGCGTCCGTTAGTGAATGGGACTGTTGTAGGGTTGATCTTGGGAGATCCGGTGCAAGGATGTATCATTGGTGCAGCAATCAATTTACCGTATTTAGCATTTATTTCAGCCGGAGGAACAGTCGCAATGGATCCGGCACTTGCGGGAACTCTTGGAACCGCTTTAGCAATGGCTGCGAAGGTTGAACCAGCGGTTGCTGTAACGTTGGCCGTGCCGATCGGTTTGTTGGGAACATTAATCTGGGTAGCTCATATGACGGTCGATATCACCTTTGTTCATATGGCGGATAAAGCTGCTGAAGAAGGAAAAATTGATCGGATCAATTGGCTGCACATCGTACCGCCGCAATTATTTTTACTATTAATTACAGTTGTGCCTGTTGCATTGGCTGCTTATTTAGGCGCCGATGCAGTCGAAGGAATCGTTGATGCTTTGAGCGGTCGTCCGCTGGATGTTCTTTCAGCAATCGGAGGGATTCTGCCCGCGTTAGGGATCGCAATGAACTTACGCGCAATGAATGGCAAGGGGACATTATTATTCTTTACCTTTGGCTTCATGTTCGCTATCTATTCCGGTCTGCCATCTGTGCCGATCGCTGTATTTGCCCTAATTATCGGGTATGTCTTCACTGAATTGTACTTGAAAGACAAGAATGGAGGGTTAATTTAATGGAGCAGACTGCGGAAGTAAAACAAGATAAGCTGTTGACTAAAAAGGATATCGTCAAAGCGTTTTGGCGCTGGACCTTCTTTTCTCATGCAAACTACAACTACGAACGGCTGCAGGCTACGGGGGTCGTCCATGCCTTCAGTCCAATCTTGAAAAAGCTGTACGGCAAAGACGAGGCTGAGATGAAGGCCGCGTTGGAAAGGCATATGCAGTTTTTCAATACCGAACCCTCATTTGGCGGTCCGATCTTATCTATGACGATTGCGATGGAAGAAGAGCGGGCGTCGGGTGCGGATATTAATGACCAAACTATCAACGGTTTAAAAACAGGTCTGATGGGTCCGTTGGCCGGAATCGGGGATACCTTGTGGCAAGGAACATTAATTCCGATCCTGCTGTCGTTTACTCTGCCATTCGGGGCTAAAGGAAATATTTTTATGGGGCCCGTTTTATTCTTTGCGCTTCACTGGATCATTATGACTGTTATCGCGTACTTCTTATGGATTCAAGGGTACGAGCAAGGCAAAGAAGGCATTCAGAAAATGATGGCCGGCGGACGGTTGTCGTATATCATGACGTTTTCGCAAACGCTGGGTGCGATCGTCATTGGTTCGTTAGCCGCGAATTTCGTTAAGATTGCCACGCCACTGAGTGTCCATCTGAGCGGAAAAGAAAGTTTGTCAATTCAGACGGATGTGCTGGATGCTTTGGTAAAAGGAATCTTACCACTAGGCGTAACCCTGTTAACGTACTATTTGCTGAAGCATAAAAAATATACACCGACCAAAGTATTGGTCATTCAAATTGTCGGTGGCGCGATTTTAGCTGCATTTGGGCTGATCGTCAATTCGATATAAAAGCAGTCGACGCTAGAGAAATTCTGGCGTCGCTTTTTTGTGTATTCGCTAATAGATAGGAAGAAGGCTGACTTTGCGGTCAGCTTTTTTTGTGCGAGAAACATCAATTAACCAAAGGGTTTAGCAGCTTTTTGAGTAGGATTGCGAGGTTTAAAAATAAATTTTCTTTTTTAATGTTGTTTTATAATTAACATTAATTTATAATGTATTGATTGATAACAGTTATATTTTAATTATTTATATAAATAAAATTAAGCCATAAATAACTGTTATAACGAGAAGGTGTTCATCGGTGTTGCTGTGATCGCTTTCGTTCATTAAGAAATCAGGAAAGGTGTTAGTGGTTATGAAAAACAAATTAGTAGTTCTTGGGTTGGTTGCGTTACTTGTTTTACAAATTCTCAGTCCTGCTTTTGTCTATGCAGAAGGCACGACAGACTCGACAATAAATTCTACGGAGGCCAAAGAAGCAGTGTCTTCTTCAGCAAAACCGTTAGTACCAGCGATCTCTTCTTCAAGCAGCGAGAAAAAAGCAACGGAGGAGACGCAAACGACAGCCTCTAGTGAATCTGCGAAGGCGACAACAGAGACGGAAAAGAAAGAAACACCGAAACGACAAGCACGCGGGGCAATTGCTGACAATATTTTCAGTTCAGTAAAAATGTATAAAATCAATGGCGATGAAGTACAGCCGAATGATACTCTGCCGAATATGACAGGGGTAAAATTAGCACTGAAGTTCTCTTTCTCAAATAAGGATTATCAGACTGGTGATACCTTTACTACTCAATTTGTCGATGGTCTGCATATCGGGAAATTGGCGGATGCTCTACAAGCTTATTTGAATGATTTCTAATATAATTGATAGCGATGAAAAGCAAATCAACTACTGGTGAGGAAAAAATGATCATAAACATTGAAGAATTATATACAGCGTTTAGTCAGATAATGACACATAAACGCTGGTGGGATACAGATAATAAATGGGAGATTCTGCTTGGTGCGGTGCTGGTTCAAAATACCAATTGGCGCAATGTTGATTACGCGTTGGTCAATTTAGAGGAAGCAACCCAATTTCTGCCGGAAAAGGTTTTGGCATTGGATAAGGAACAGCTGCAGGACTTAATTCGACCAAGCGGTTTTTACAAAGGAAAAGCCAATACGATTATGGCCTTATTAACTTGGCTGGAGGGCTATCACTTTGATTTGGTGCAGGTAGCGCGCAAAGAATTTTCAGCGCTGCGGAAGGAACTGTTGGCAATCAAGGGTATCGGTGAAGAGACCGCCGATGCATTATTAGTCTATGTTTTTGACCACTCGACCTTTATCGCCGATAAGTACGCCCAGCGAATGTTTGAAAGATTTGGCTTTGCTGCTGCAGGCTATAAGCAATTAAAGAGTCAGATAATGTGGCCCGAGACGATGGATACACTCAAAGCGCAAAATCTTCACGGCTGGATCATCGAATATGGTCAAGTCTATTTAAAAAATGACGAGCTTTGGCAGAGCGGACCTTTGAAAGATTTTAAGCTGAAATTAAGAACGACGAGCGATTAATGACCTAAAAGTGTCTACACTTTCCTTCAAAAACATTTCGTGGTATAACATTTCAGTGTTGTGAGTGAATAATAGATAGAAGAAAAAATGAAACAAAAAAAGATGTCAGTCCCTCTTTTCGCAGATATTTTGGCTCAAAGTTGACACATAAAGATTTTCAGAACCGAAGCCAGAAAAGTTTAGAGGAATGATATACGGCGTGAGAATCTAACTTATTTTTCTTGAAGAAAAATAAATACATTGAAACGAACAAGGAGCGATTAAATGGTCACATTGAAATCAAGCAGAGAAATTGATCAAATGAAGGAGTCCGGCGCTATTTTAGCTGGTATCCATAAGCAATTACGGGATATTATCGTTCCGGGAATCACGACGAAGGAAATCAATCAATTCGTTCAAGAAAAGGTTGAAGCGGCCGGAGCAACTGCCGCACAAATTGGTTTTGAGGGCTATGAATTTGCGACTTGCACAAGTGTTAATGATGAGATTTGTCACGGCTTTCCGTCAAACTATCGTTTAAAATCAGGGGATGTCTTGAAGGTTGATTTTTGTGTTGATTATCATGGAGCAATTTCTGACAGCTGCTGGACCTATGCAGTCGGAGAGATTACCCCTGAACATCAAGCTTTGATGGATGTCACCAAAGAAGCGTTGATGATCGGGATCGCACAAGCTCAAGTCGGCAACCGAGTAGGAGATATCGGTCACGCTATCCAAGTATATGCGGAAGGCAAAGGCTATGGCGTCGTACAAGATTTTCTAGCACATGGCATTGGACCAACGATCCACGAAGAACCCTTTTTCCCGCATTTTGGGACAGCAGGCAAAGGTCCGCGACTGAAAGAAGGCATGACAATCACGATCGAGCCGATGATCACCACAGGAACATGGGAAGCTGGAATCGATGGCAATGGATGGACTGCTCGTACCTTAGATGGCAGCTTCTGTGCACAATATGAACACTCGATTGCGATCACTAAAGAAGGTCCGATCATCATGACGGAACAAGACGCCTAGTATTTTTTATCAGTGAGGATTCAGAAAAAATCTGAATCCTCTTTTTTGTTATTTTTTTTGAGATCGAGGAAAATTAGCTAGATGAATCATCTGGTTTATTCAAAGCGTTAATAACTTATTAAAAATAAAGGTATTTCGATAAACTATTTACATTCTAGTTATTTTAGTTATATTATAAGCATATAAATTTATGGAAGCGATTTCCAGAAAAGGTGAGGATGGGAAATATGGGTGGATCGGACTTAGGGCAAAGACAGATATTCTTGATGAAAAAGGAGAATTTAGCTAAAAGGGTGCAGAATTTTTATGAAACGAATAAAAATAGTGAGCATTTGATTCAGTATATGGTGGCTATTCTTGTACGCAACGCACTTAGTCAAGGTACATTTACTGAGCAGCTGAAGGATCTAATTCGTGAAGTGTATCTTACAACGGAGCCTAATGACACGATGCGTCAGTATAGTCCATTTTTCAAGACTTGCTTTAACGGAGGCGAATGGAAGACAATCATTAAAAGATTATTCAAGAAAGAGTCAAATTATTACGCTGCTACAGAGGAAGCGCGTTTTTATAATAATTATTTAGAAAAACAAGGGACGCTCGATAATCGCAGAGAGGGTCTTGTTTATCATGTGGAATCTATCTTTGAGGATGCCAGCGGTAAAAAGCATAAATTAACCCTTCGTGATACGGATCCGACAAAAGACGAGGAGCTGACTGCGAATATTTTGCGAACCTTGACGACACTGACCATTTTTGAAAATACCGGAGTAAGAAAATTTGTCGAATTGATCAGCTATAAAACACCAGAAGTGGTCATCGCAACTGCATACAATTGCCGAAAAGAAGAGAAGGCAGCGGCTCAAGCTTCCTTAGATGAAAAGGACTCTATTGAGGCTTCACCAAAAGTTTCACAACGAAAAATAATAGAGAAACAAGCCGTTCAAAACGGACCAGCGAAAAGCGGAGCGGGTCAAACATTATTAGCTGAGCGTGATCCTGACAAGAAACAAAATGCTGAAATAACTCCTGTAAATGAAGGGCTGCCAGAGACTCCTTTGACTGAATGCGTCGCATCACCAACAAGTCAAGATACAAAACGAACCCGCAATAAATCTACTTCTTCAAGTAAAGATGATTTATCTGATAATAGCAATTTGCCTAAGCCCCAATCAATCAAGGGCGACTCAAAGAAAAAATCGACTAACGCAGCCACATTGATCCAAAAGCCAGATACTGCTTATAAACGTATAGGGAAAACGGCGGAACAAATAGCGAAAGGGAGGGAAGATAAACGGATTAAGCGAGAAGTGGACAGGCTGAACGGTAAAAAGAAGAAAAAGAAAAAAAGAAGTAGCTGTCCTTTTTGGGATAAGAGCTCTTAAGTAAGGCATGACGAAACACGGATATAGTCAGGCTTCTTTAGCGTGGAAACGAATCGAGGGAAACAAAAGAGTTTCTTTGAGGTGAACTGAATACGGCATGATGAATACTAAATGTTAGGAGGAATCCAGCATTTAGTATTTTTTTTTCGGAAAAAATATGCTATTGCGCGTAATAGTCAGGGTTTTTAGACAAATCACTTAAATAGTCTAACTTTTGCACCGGCAGGAGGCGTCTTGTTTTCAATTATTTTTTTGAATTGGTAAGCTGAAGATAGTAAATTGAAGGGGGAAACATCATGAGATATACGAATGGAAATTACGAAGCATTTGCTAGACCGAGAAAACCAGCGGGCGTTGATGAGAAGAGCGCTTATATCGTGGGTGCAGGCTTAGCTGGATTAGCGGCAGCAGTTTTTCTGATCAGAGATGGCCAAATGAAGGGTGAAAATATCCACATTTTTGAGGAACTATCTTTATCCGGCGGATCATTGGATGGAAAATTTATTCCTCACGATGGCTTTGTTACACGCGGCGGACGTGAAATGGAAAATCATTTTGAGTGTCTATGGGACTTGTTCCGCTCTGTGCCATCACTGGAAGTCGAAGATGCCTCAGTCTTAGATGAATTTTATTGGTTGGACCATGATGATCCCAACTCATCAAATTGTCGGATCATTCATAACCGCGGTGAACGTGCGGCGGATGATGGCGACTTCACGTTATCGAAAAAAGCGCAAAAAGAACTAGTCGAACTCTTTATGACTTCGGAAGATCAATTGATCGGCAAGAAAATCGAAGACGTTTTTGGCGATGAATTCTTTGCCTCAAACTTTTGGTTGTATTGGTGCTCGATGTTTGCCTTTGAAAAATGGCATTCAGCGATCGAAATGCGCCGTTATGTGATGCGTTTTATCCATCACATCAAAGGGCTGCCAGACTTCACGGCATTGAAGTTCACTCGTTACAATCAATATGAATCCTTAGTAAAACCACTATTATCATTCTTAAATGATCACGGAGTGGATTTCCAATACGAAACGAAGATCAACAATATTCAAGTTGAAGCAACACCAGATAAAAAGGTTGCGCAAAAGATCTTGCTGACGCGTGCAGGCAAAGCAGAAGAAATCGCGTTGACAGAAAAGGATTTGGTCTTTGTTACAAACGGCTCAATCACGGAAAGTTCTACTGAAGGCGACCATCATACACCAGCACCGATCACTCATGAATTGGGCGGCAGCTGGAACCTATGGAAAAATTTAGCGAAACAATCAGCTGAGTTTGGTCATCCAGAAGTCTTTTGCGATAATTTGCCAGACGAAAGCTGGTTTGTTTCAGCGACTGTAACTTGGGAAAACTTTGACATTGAACCGTATATCTCACGCTTAACTAAACGGAAACTACGGACAGGTAAAGTTGTGACCGGCGGGATCATTACGATCAAGGATTCCAATTGGATGATGAGCTTCGCGACACATCGTCAACCGCATTTCAAAGAACAAAAAGACCAACAAACAGTAACTTGGGTTTACGGACTTTTGTCTAACACACCCGGAAACTATATCAAGAAACCGATCGAACAATGCAGCGGACAAGAAATCGTTCAAGAATTGATGTATCACTTAGGTGTCCCAGAAGACGACATTAAGAAATTCTCTGAAGAATCTTGTGTAGTGGTTCCTGTCTACATGCCATTTATCACATCGTACTTTATGCTACGCGAACCTGGCGATCGTCCTTTAGTGATTCCGAATGGTTCAGAAAATCTAGCCTTCATCGGAAACTTTGCCGAGACAGAACGTGATACGGTCTTCACCACAGAATATTCTGTTCGGACAGCGATGGAAGCTGTTTACTCATTCTTGGATATTGAACGAGGCGTACCAGAAGTTTATGCTTCCGCCTATGATCTAAGAACTTTAGCTAACTCGGTCTACTATTTAAGCGATCGCAAAAAACTTTCCGAAATGGATCTGCCTTTTGTTGAGAAAAAAGTGTTGGAACACTTTGTGAAGAAAGTCGAAGATACGTATATTGGTGATGTATTGAAAGAGAATCATTTGTTGTAATAGCTTCTGATAAGAGCGGATCAATTAATTTTGGTCCGTTCTTTTTTTATCAAACCTCTTGCCCTAAACCATAGTTTAGGGTTTAAAGTAAAGAAAAATTGATGGAGGTCTTCACTATGGCAGACAAAGTATTGGTAACAGGCGGAACAGGTTTTTTAGGCATGCAAATGCTCTTACAACTATTAAATAAAGGCTATGATGTTCGAACAACGGTCCGTTCATTGAAAAGCAAGGACAAGGTAATCAATACCTTACGCAAAAACGGTGTCACAAATTTTGAACAGCTCTCATTTATCGAAGCAGACCTTTCAAAGGATGACAATTGGACTGAGGCGATGGTGGATCGCGATTACGTATTGAGTGTCGCTTCTCCCGTGTTCTTTGAAATTCCTAAGGATGAAGCAGAAGTGATTCGTCCCGCAGTCGAAGGAATCCTTCGCATCTTGAAAGCGGCTAGTCGTACGAAAGTTAAACGAGTCGTTATGACATCAAACTTTGGTGCAGTAGGATTTACTAATCAGGATTGGCATTCGGTAACGACTGAAAAAGATTGGACTGATGAAAATGCCAAGGGTCTTTCCGCCTATGAAAAATCTAAACTGCTGGCCGAAAAAGCCGCATGGCGGTTTATTGAAACGGAAGGTAAGGGCTTGGAATTTGCGACAATCAATCCAGTAGCTATTTTTGGCCCTTCCTTAGATAGTCACGTTTCCGGCAGTTTTGATTTATTGAAGGGGATTGCCAGCGGTTCGATGAAAGTAATACCGAATATTCAGTTGAATGTGGTGGATGTGCGGGATGTCGTTGATCTGCATATTCGAGCAATGAGCATACCAGAAGCTGCGGGCCAGCGTTTTATCGCCTCAACGGATGGAATGATCTCAATGCCGGAAATCGCGGAGCTGTTGCGTAGAGAACGTCCTCAATTAGCAGCTGCTTTGTCGAAAAGAGTCATGCCCAATTGGATGTTAAAAACGGCATCTTACGTAAATGCAACGGCCAAAGAGGGACAATTCATGGCTGAGATGAACCGTAATGTCAGCAACGCCAAAGCGAGAGAAATCTTAGGCTGGAAACCGATTGGAACCAAAGAAGAGGCTGTATTGGCAGCCGTTGACAGTTTGATTGAATACAACCTAATTTAAAAGGCGGACCAAGAAACAAAGAGTTTCTTGGTCTTTTTCATTGTCGGTTCTAAGTTATCAAGCTGTAAAAATATTAGAATGAGATTTTCTTAATATTCGCTATTTTTTTGTAGTATAATTTTAATAAATAGTATTAGGAGGAATTGCGGATGATCAAAATTGCGATTGTAGGTTATGGAAATTTGGGACGCGGCGTTGAACGAGCATTGAAACAAAATGCGGATATGGAATTGGTGGGAGTCTTCTCTAGAAGAGACCCGGCAACGGTTCAAACCGATGGCGCGTCCGTTTATGTATTAGATGAGTTAGAAGCGCAAAAGGAAAACATCGATGTGTGTATTTTATGCGGTGGTTCAGCGACGGATTTACCGGTTCAAACGCCTGCGATTACCAAGAATTTTAATACGATCGATAGTTTTGATACCCATGCGAAAATCCCAGAACATTTCGCCAATGTCGATCAAGCAGCTAAAGAAAATCAGACGGTTTCGATTATCTCGACCGGTTGGGACCCAGGCTTATTCAGCTTGAATCGTTTATACGCGCAAAGTATTTTGCCGGAAGGCGAGACCTATACATTTTGGGGCAAGGGTGTCAGCCAAGGACATTCAGATGCGTTGCGAAGAATCGATGGCGTCGCCGATGCGATCCAATACACGATTCCTAAAAGTGAAGTGATCGAGAAATTGAAGGCCGGCGAAAAAATGACGTTGACGACTCGAGACAAACATCTGTGGGAATGCTTTGTAGTCTTAGAAGAAAACGCTGATGAAGCGGCGATCAAAGAAGAAATCGTGACGATGCCGAACTACTTTGATGAATACGATACGATCGTTCATTTTATTTCAGCTGAAGAATTAAAGCGGGATCATCACGCGATGCCTCACGGCGGAACCGTGTTGCGTACGGGAACTACCCACGAAAATACGAAACAAGTGATTGAATACAATTTACAATTAGAAAGCAATCCTGAATTCACTGCCAGTGTTCTTGTAGCCTATGCTAGAGCCTGCGCTCGTTTGGCCGCAGAAAAACAATTCGGGGCATTTACGGTATTAGATATTGCACCAAAATATCTATCTCCCGTCGATGATGCGACCTTGAGAAAAGAATTATTGTAAGCAAAAAGCGAAGTAACCTCTTTTAACAGAGGTGCTTCGCTTTTTAAATATCACTGATTAATACGACTAGTGAAAACAGCTCGTCATCATAATGAATATCTAAGGTTCCATTGTAGCTTTCAACTATGGAACGGACAGCCTGCAAGCCGATGCCATGCTCCTGCGGTTTTGCTTTCGTTGAGAAGAAACGGGAACCATTCTTTTTTATCTGATGTTTTTTCGTATTTGTAATCTCATAACTCAGAAACCCGTTATAATATCTAGCCTTCATTGTGATTTCTTTTATCGGCGCTTGTTTGGCGGCCTCGATCGCATTGTCTAGGGTATTGCCAAAGAGGGAACACAAATCGATGTCATCGATCGTGATCAGGGTGTCGATGTCTAACTGCATCGAGCAGTCGATCTGATAGTCCTGCATCACTTGGTATTTGGCATTCAAAACAGCGTTGACGATCGTATTTTTACAGAAAATGTGATTCGAGAGAATGTGCTGCTCGGTTAAGTTTGTCAGATAATTCTCTACTTGCTCCGGCTGCTTTTCACGAATCAAATTCAACATGACACCAAAGTGATTATTCATATCATGGTGAACTTTTCGCAATTGCTTTTGATTGCCTTCCAGCTCCTGATAATAATCCTTTTGCAGCTGCAAGTTTTGATTTTCTAGTTTATAACGAAAACTTTTCGCAATATGACCGGTCATGTAGAGACTGCAAATACTTGTTAGGATACAAGCAAATGCAGTAGGATACACGATTCGTGTCTCCGCTGGGGTAAAAATGATGAAACTAATCATAGCAAATAACGGGGTCAAACAAATTAAGTCAATGACCACCCACAGCTTCGTAGTGATCTGGGTCTTTGAATATGGAACGGCAAAGCGAAAGAGCTGATACATTCCAAACCAAATAAGCCCGCGCAGCAAATGCATGCTGCCGTGTAGAAAGAAGTCTAGCGCAAATCCCTCGCCGCCAGCCTGCCAAAGTCTTAAGCCGATATCTTCCACCAAAAAATTGAGTGCGATGATAAAGGGAAATAGAATAAGGGTCAAGGAGGCTTTATGAATGAACGGACCTTGCAAAAAGAGCAGGTTAGACACCAAAAAAAAGAGAAAAAGAAAAGTCACATTTGACAAATCATTTGGGTAAATCGGCAGCGCGATGGAGCAAAAAAGTATGAAGATAAAGATCAGCTTAAAAAAAGAATTCTTTTTAACAGCAATGAATTGTCTGATTAATTGGTACAAAAAGTACGTGCCGATTACACCGAAGAGCTGGTTGAGTACGCCCACTACAAAATTCATTGAACCACCTAACCTAACATATTTTTAGCAAAGCTGACCATGAGCGACTGGCGATATTTTCGACTGATGGGCAATTGCTCTTGGTTGCAGGTCAGAGACCCTGCTTCTACTTGATCCACATAATGCAGATTGACGACATAGCGATTATGGATGCGAAGAAAGTGGTCCGGCAGAACCAAGTCATTCAATTTTTCATAAAAGGTGATGGGATCTTTGGCAGTCACAATCGTTACTATGCGGCGATCACTGGTAAAATAGCAAATCTCTTTTAGCGCCACTCGAGTGATGCCTGATTTTTGTTCAATCACAAAATACTTCGGTTGAGCCGTTTCCAGCTCATCTAATGCTTTATGTAGGACCTCAACGATTTTTTTCTCACCATAAGGCTTCAAGATATAATTTAAGGCTTTCACTTCATAGCCTTGAAAGACAAAATCCGCAAACGCTGTGACAAAGATGATCACAGCATGCTGATTAGTTTTTCGTAATTGCTTGGCCGTTTCAATACCATCTAAAGCTTTCATCTCAATATCTAAAAAAAGAAGATCAATCGACTCCAGCCGACTGCTGAGTAATTCTTCCCCCGAAGAGAACTCACGCAGCTGATACTCAATACCTTGCAGCTGCAACTCCGGCTCGATTATTCTCATCAATGCTTTACGCATTTCTTTTTCATCGTCACAACAGACAACCTCTAACATTCAACCACCCTCCATTTTTTTCACCATTATATCATTAAAGGGATGCCAAAAATGACGGTAAACGAGTCAAAGTTTACAAAATGCCCCATGGGTAAGTGAGGCGGAGTTGCTTAGAATAAGGGTATAGAAAACAAGGGGGAGTAAATAATGTTAACAGTGGATCATTTGTATAAAAGTTTTCATACTGGTGGGGTTCAGTATGACGTGTTGAAAGATGTATCTTTTACAGTGGATGAGAGCGAATTTGTTGCGGTGATGGGGCCGTCAGGAAGTGGAAAAACGACCTTATTAAATTGTATTTCTTGTTTTATTCCATATGAGAAAGGTGAGATTCGTTTAGATGATACTTTATTGGCGAATCTCGATGAAGAGGCGATGGCCGAGGTGCGCAATAAGAAACTCGGTTTTGTCTTCCAAGATTTCATGCTGTTGGATGGTCTGACAATTTTTGAAAATGTTTGTGTACCAAAGGTGATCACTCAAGCACCATATCGTCCAATGGAACAAAAGGTCAGCAAATTACTTAAATTATTTGGAATTGACTCAATCGCCAATAAGTATCCGGTCGAGATTTCTGGAGGACAAAAGCAGCGAACAGCGGTGGCTAGAGCATTGATGAATGATCCGCTGATCCTATTAGCAGATGAACCAACTGGAAATTTAGACAGCAAATCAAGAGACACAGTGATCGAAGCGTTTATAGAAGCCAAAAATACTTTAGGAGCGACGATTTTCATGGTGACTCATGATACTTTTTCAGCGAGTTATTGTGACCGCGTATTAGTCATGAAGGACGGCACTATCTTCACAGAGCTGGTACGGACGGGGAACAGACAACAATTCTTCGATGAGCTGCTCCATGTCCTGAAAGAATTGGAGGGGAACCCTGATGAAGCTATCGCTATCTGATTTATTAAAAAAGCTGCGAAAATACAATCAGCGGAATTACCTGCAATTTATTTTCTGTATGACGTTTTCAGTGTTGCTGATCACTTCGTACGCTGTGATGCTTTACAGTACGATTGTTCAACAAACATTGCCAGTCGGCGGGGATAGCCGTAAACAGGTAATGATGATTTTTGCGATCGCGATCGCAGGCTGTTTGATTTTCATCATGTACGCGGCCAATCTGTTTCTAAAATATAAAAGTCGAGAAACAGGTGTCTTTCTAGCCTTAGGCGCAAAGAAAAAATACTTGTCGCAAAAACTGACGATCGAGCTGCTGCAATTGATGATCGGCTGTATTGCGGCAGGCGTAATTCTTGGGATTGGTCTAGCTTTTCTGATCTGGCAGATTTTCCGGCTCATTTTGGTAAATCTAGGTGAGATGTCGTTGGGATTGACCGTCGAAGGTATCGCGATTGGTCTGGTTTTTGGACTCGTTTCGATGATCCCGGTATTGTTTCAGTTGTACAATTTTGTTCGCCGCACCGATATGATGGAGATTTTATACCATCAGCATAAGAGTGAACCGCTGCGGCCAGCCACTGCTAAATATGGCGTGTCTGGAATCATCTTATTGATTGCAGGGATTCTGCTGGGTTTTGTAGTACCTAGTATCGTATCCAATACGATGGGAGTATTGCTTCCAGGTATATGGAGCGCTACCTACTTGCTTTCATTGATCGGAATCTACCGTATCATGACGTACACTATTATGAAGAGCAAACGAGGAAGAAATCCGCAGAAGTATTATAATGACCTGATTGCTTCCAACATGATGAAATTTCAGGGCCGACAAACCGTTCGGAATATGTGTATTATCGCTTTGCTGCTGTCGGCCAGCTTATTCGCTTGTTTTTATCCGCCGCAGTTGGCTAGTTCTACCAATGCGATTGCCAATAGCCCAGCAGATTACGAGCTGCACTATAATCATGCTGAAGATGAAGTAGACCAGCAAGACCTTTATCGTTTGGCAAAGAAGCACGATGTGAAAATCAAGAATTATCAGGAAATAATTTTTTCAGAACTGCTGGCTAGTGGGGTAGAGCGTGATTGGACGGATGATGGCAAATTGATCGAGGATTATAGGAAAGATCATCGGTTAGCCGATTTTATCGATGCTGCTACCTTTAATCGGGAAACGAATAATACGCTCGAAATCCCTCAAGGCCACTATTATCGAGTGAAAGGACAAGAAGAGGCAGAATCCTTTTTCGAAAAAGATGACGACATGGATCAAGTGACAAATCCGGTCACAAAAGAAGCGTTTCCGTTGAAGTTTAAGGGAATCGTTCGCTGCCAGCAGCTTGTCAGTCAAGGAAGCCGCCGGTATGTTTTGAACGATCAAGACTATCAAAAAGTCAAAACAAACCTTACTCAAGAAAATCAAACGAAACAGATTTTGTTTAATGTTGCGGATGTGGAAGCATCTTATCCATTCGCTCAGGATGTTTATCAGGAGTTCATTGAGAAGGCGTCACCTAAAATGGCGGTTTACAATACCTATGATGCCTATCAGTCGGCAAAAGCCAGGGCAAATAATCAAGACTATGGGTATGATAGAAAGATTGAGCTAACACCTAGCAACACTGGTTTGATGGATGATTGGAAGTATTATCCAGCAATGAAAGTGCTGGTGGAAAACACATTTTTCCAAAGTGTCGCAGTTTTCTTCTTAGTCTTCATTTTTGTTGCGATCATTTGTTTAGCCGCGGTTGGCGTGATCTCTTATACTCGCAGCATCACGATCGGTTTATCCAACCAACAGCTTTTTGAAGATTTAAGACGCTTAGGCGCAAACAATCACTACATTCGAAAATGTGTGGTCAGTCAATTGAATAAATTATTTATTCTGCCGACTGTTCTCGCTTCGATTCTGATCTATGGATTTACCCTGTTGATGTTTAGTACAAATGATGGTCAATTCACCAGTAATGAAATGAACGCACTGATGATGGATAGTGTGCTGCTGATTCTAGTCATTCTTTACCAAGTGATTATCTATGGCGTGTCATTCCGGAAAATCAAAGGGATTTTGAAAATTTAGCAGTATCAATAACCAGAAGGCTTATCCAATTCGATAAGCCTTCTTTTTTGTCCCAATCCAACTATTCGATTATTCAAGTAAATTGTGGTAAATTGCAGATGATTTCAGACATTTATCATCGAGTAAGGGGATGGAAACAATGCAATTGACTCAAGAAGAAGTGCTGCAAAGGATTTATAATCTGATCTTGAATCCGAATACTCGTGAGTGGGAGCGCTACTTATTAACGACGACTAAAAACGCGTTAGCTGACCAGAAAAATTTCAAAGAACAATTGGCGAAGCTGGAGGCAGAATTGCGTCCATTGGCTTTACGAAATAATTTGACACCGGATGTGACGGACTTTTATCAAGAAATCACTGGAAATGATCCGGTCGTCGAGAAAGCTGTGAAGGAGAAGCATTTTGTGACTGATCCGGCTTATCAAGAGCGGGCAATTCTTGCTGGCGGCTGTTTCTGGTGTATGGTGGAACCTTTCGAAAACCATCCGGGAATTGTCTCCGTTCTTTCAGGATATACCGGCGGGACGATCGAAAATCCTAGTTATGATCAGGTCAGCAGCGGCGCCACAGGTCATGTTGAAGCGGTAGAAATCATTTTTGACACACGCGTTGTGAGCTATCAAGAATTGATTGATCTATATTGGCAAATCACTGATCCAACGGATGACGCTGGTCAATTTCAAGATCGGGGTGCTCAGTACCGCCCGATCATATTTGTAACAAATGACGAACAAAAGAGGATTGCGGAAAAAACGAAACAAGCTGTGATTGACTCTGACAGATATAGTAAACCGATTGTTACAGAAATTAGAGCAGCGGAAACTTTTTGGCCAGCAGAAAATTATCATCAAGAATTCTATAAAAAGCAGCCTAAGCGTTATAAGGCAATCAAGCGAGAACGGCGGCATTTCCTAACCTATCAGCATCTGAAGGTAAAACTGCGAGTAGGTTTGCGGCGAAAAAAATAGTCTTTAAATGAATTTTTCAAAAATTGTTGACAACCAAGGTGAAAGGGATTATATTATATACATACCAACCGAATGTATGAATAGGAGGCAATCGTCTTGGCACGTAATAAATATCCTGAAGAAACGATCAATAAAATTTTGGATGTGGCCGCGCAGCTCTTTTTAGAAAAGGGATACGAACATACTTCGATTCAAGATATCGTCAATAATCTTGGCGGCTTATCAAAAGGGGCGATCTATCATCACTTCAAATCCAAAGAAGATATTTTGGATGGTGTGATGGACAAGCTTTATCAAAATAATGAGAACGAGCTGGAACATATTAAACGGCTTGAAAAAAATAAGAATATGACCGGTTTGCAAAAACTACAAGCCTTGTTCACTTCAGCATTAGAGAATCCCCGCCAAGAGGATATGTTTCAAATGGCACCGGATTTTCTTAAAAATCCGCAGATGCTGGTTATGCAGCTAGAAGGGATTTTCAAAGAATCGGCGCCGCATTATGTTCAACCGATTATTGAAGAAGGAATCGCGGATGGCTCCATTCAAACAGAGTATCCCAAAGAATTGGCCGAGGTCATCTTATTACTCATCAATATTTGGTTAACGCCATTGATCCATGATGATGATCCAAGCAGTGTCGCTAATCGTTTCGCGCTTTTTCAAGAGATGATGGATAAATTAGGAATTGAAGTATTTGATGCTACTGCCGTCAAAAAGCTGGAACAATTCCGCAAGTTATATGAACAAAAAAAATAATCCCTGCCTGCACAGGCAGTTTCATTTTAAAGTTATACATACCATCGTTCGGTATCTAAAACTAGAATCATCGTTTTGTTTATAAAACCTATAAAGCGAATAAAAATAAAAAAACAAAAAAAGAAGGAGTGTTTAAGATGGAACAAAAAATGAATAAGCAAAGTAGTTATGGTGTTAATGGAGGAAATAAGGAGGAGAGAAATATGTTTGAAAGAATTGGTAGTGGTGTAGCGGTGGTCTTTTCAGGAATCTTTATCTTGCCGATCTTGTCCGTTTTAACAGGAGCTTTTGGTATGATTGGTGTCGCTTTGCCGGCGATTTCTATGCTGAATCTTTTTGGCATTCTGCATATACCGTTCAACGTCTTATTCGTTACGTTGACTGGACTTCCGCAAGTTTTCGTTGGATTTTTAGTTGGTTTGATCTTTTTGGCATTATCATACGTCTGCGGAAGTATCTTGAAAAAATATATCACGATTGCAAAACGAACGTTTTAATCGAAATGTGCTAACAGGTTACGCTAAACAGGAAACAATACTTTCAGATTTCTTAGAAGCGCCGCCTTTTTCGCTGAATAGATCAAGAACTTGAAAAAATAGTTTCACTTTGTCAGAAATCTATCAGGCTTTGGGTATATTTATTACTGACGAAAGTCAAAAGGAGGAGCTAGTATGTTACAAGTGTTGTTGGTATTATCAATCGTTGGACTTGTCCTATCATTTATTTTGAATATCTTCGCGAGAGGTAAAAAAATCAATGGAATGTATCTTGTATTATCTCTGCTTCAGGGAGCGTGCTTAGGTGCGATGGTGGGACTCTTGGTCATCTTATTGATCAAAGGCAGAACATTAGTATAAAAACAAAAACAGAGGAATTTCCTCTGTTTTTTTTGTATTCTAAGCCAAGAATCCTACCAAGAAGGCCAAGGTATCGAACATAAAATGAACAAGAAAAGAGGCCCATATGGATTTTGTTCGAATATAGGCAGCCGTTTCAATTGACCTGCCTAACCCGATCACAAAGATGACCTGCAGCCAATTCCATTGGTAGGTCGGTAAGTGCAGCAAACCAAAAATAATCGAAGATAAGAGCAACGCCATGGCGATACTTTTATTACGAGACCAATGCGCTCTTTGGTAGAAGAAATACAAGAACGCCAAGAAGGGCAGCAGTGCGAGAAATTCCTCACCTAAAAGATTAGGGATATTACTCAATGTGTTGATCAAAAATAATTCTAGACCATGTGCTTGAGTGGACGAAACCACCGCTGGATTGGCTTTTGCCGGATCAAATAGGTTGACTATCACGACCGCGGCACCTGCATAAAGAAAATCAACGATCAAAATACCTGCTAAAAATAGTAAATCTTTTGGTTTAAACTTCCTAAATAATAGAAAGGCATCCTTTCCAGCAAATAGAGCCAAACTTCCTATTCCAAAAAAAAGCTTCATAAAACTAAAAACGATGATTACTAAAAATGCTAAAGAAGAAGAGGTATTAGGATCCCAAAAAGATGAAATAAGAAAACCGATAAAAAGTATTCCAAGAATAATTGCCCATTGTGCCGTATTAATAGTTTTAGGTTTTCCATTGTAAAAGGGAAAATCTAGGGAATCATTTTTCTTCTCAATAAAAAAATGTTTGTCCATATCAATAGACTCCTCTCAAATTGAAATTATTTTTAGCATAGTGATTGTAAAAGAAAATGTAAAAGAATTTGTTCTAGAGCTGTTGAGTTGGATTCTTAAATGAATGAGTCAGGCAAAACGGGTGACCTCAGTTATCAAAAATATTAACAGAAAATAATTATTTTTTAACTTATGTCTTTTCTCATTAAATAAGTTTTAAAAATGAGCAAGGTACCATAAAGTAAGCATATAATAAAAGAACAAGGCATATATTTTGTTGTTTTGCCAAATAAACATATTATATTTTTAAATTTTATTAATAATATGTTAATATTGAACTATAGATTCAAAGTGATTTGCATTATGCAAATCTCTTTTTTTTGTGCGAATAAAAAAAAATAAGGACAAATTGATTATTTTGCTAATTAAAATGTATCGATTTGGATAATATAATTAAATAAAATTAGTTAATTATTAATCGTGGTATGAAAGGAGCGAGAGATGCAGGCAAACGATTTATTGATAGATGATGACCGCTATAAATGGTACTTACTTCAGTACTTAGAATTAAATAAGAATGCGTATTGCTCAATTGAACAGCTCGGAGATATTTTGGAAATTTCTCGCTATAAATTAGAAAAGTACCTGCAAGAACTCCAAGCAGAGCTAGAGGAAAATCACTACGATGCGACGATCGAACTGCTTGAAACAGGTGAAATCGAGGTTCATCGATTGAACCATGCGATTGTAAAAAAAATGCGGCTTTTTTTGGTAAAGCGTAGCTTGACGTATCAGATTTTTCATCGGTATGTGACCAATGAAACGAGTTTGGATAAACAAATTGAAGAGCTGCATGTAAGCCGTTCAAGTACTTATCGCTTATATAAACGTCTAAAAGAGCAGTTGACGGATGAAGGATTTCAGTTAAAGAAAAATCAATTAATAGGAAATGAGTTTTCGATTCGAAGTTTTTTGTTTGGTTTATATTATGAGATTTTCAACGGGTTAACGAGTCCTTTTGATGAAGAGATTCAAAAACAAGCCAAAGAAATTTTTCGCTATCTGGAACATTACTTAAATCTGTCGCTGCCTAAAACAAAGGAACATAAATTTCTTTTCTACATGAGTGTTGCATTGATTCGGCTGAGAAAAGGACACGGGATAGCCGATAACTACATTGATTATCAAGAAAATGCGGCGACTGAGTATCTTTCAAAATGGCTGGACAATCATTTTACGTTGACGCAAGTAGAAAAGCGCCGCGAGATTGCTGCGTTGCTGCTGTTTTGCCAAATGATGGAGGTTGATCTGCAACAGGAACTGCAATTTATCAAGCAAGATGAGAACCAGCAGGCGGAAGTATTGGTGGAGGAGTTTTTGCAATATTTAGCTAACCATTCACGATTTGAGTTAGCTCGATTGAAAGAGGATCGGTCATTAGTAGCTGGACTGCTGCGAATTAATCGGAAGTGGCTAATCTATCATTTTCGTGAAACGACTTTTGTGACGAAAATCCAGCGCCGTTACTTTCAAGAGATCAATCCTAAGTTGGATGAGCTGATCCAAGATTTCATCGAACGAATTGGTCAACAGGGACTTTTTCATTCCGAACAGGAACGGAATAAATTGTACTATGATTATTTGTTTTTCCTGATCACGAAAATTTCAGTTGAGGAATTGGAAGACCCTGTCTATATTTGCATCGATTTTTCTCACGGCAGCAGCTATAACGAATACATTCAAACGATGCTGCGTTCGTTGCAAAGTATGAATATCTGTTATGAAGAAAAATTAAGTACGAAGACCCAAATCTATTTGTCTGATTTTTTGATTGATACATTACCATGCCACCAAATGATTTGGAAGCGGCCGCCAACACCGGAGGATTGGGCCGAATTTGGGCATTTATTATTAACGGTTAAGGGAGGCGCCTATGAATAGAAGTTTATTGATCGCGATTGCATTGCCTTCAATGATGTTTTATCAGTCCAATGCGCCGATCTTATACAGCAGCGAAAAATTGATCGAGCAGGTCAAGGAGGAACAGGTCAGACGATCGTTTGATTTATCGGAAAGCGGCAATATGTTGATTATTACCAATGATCGAATAGAAGAAAATGCAGAGATGGTTCCCGCCAGTGAAGCAATCGAACCGGAACAGCCGCCCGACCAAGCAAATGAAGAAACGTCATCAAATGGAGAACGCTCCTCAGATGAAACGTCTTCAACAAGTGAAACAACGCAATCACCAACGACTAAATCCAAGCTTCCGAAAACCGGCAAAAAAGCCTCGCGGCAAACAGAGAAGACGAAAAGTACGGAAGCATTGGAAACAATCGAACAAAAGATCAGCGCGCTGCCTTTGGCAGAGCTCCCGACCGATAAGACAGGCGAGCGGGAACTTGTTCGAATGCTGGCAAGTATGTCAGGAACGATTTTATATGGTACTAAAATGACGGAAACCAACAAGCAGGAATATATTACGTTTTAAAAAGGGGATGAAAACGAATGAATCGTTTAAAGAAATTATGGTCACTAACAGCAATCTGCGGAATGATGATTGGGATTTTCCCAATGTCGATCTTTGCAGAAACCATTGAAGAAGCAAGTGTGGTGGTTAACGAAGCAGCAATCACGGATATGGACGATCAAGCAATCACAGAGGACCAGCGCATCAATCACAAGGATTCGGTAAAAGTGAAATTGAATTGGTCGCTGGCTAAAGCGGCATTGATCGAAGCAAATACGATGATGTCAGTTGCTTTGCCCGCCAATCTAACTTACCCAGATCAATCCGGTAGTTTAGGCGAGATGGGAAATTATCAAGTCAGCAACCAACAATTGATTTTTCAGTTTAACAAAAACTATCAAGACACAGAAGATGGTCGTGCACCGGATTTTGCCAGTGCCCAATTTTATGAAGGCTTAATTGAACTGACCGCAGAAACAACTTCAGAAGAGTTAGAAACAGAAAATGTTGATTTTGGGAATAATATCATCTCAACCTTGTACTACGACAAGAAAGTTGATCCGGCAGCGGATCCAGTAAATGCCGAGACAGATAGCGAACAGAAAATTCAATCGCGAGCCCACAATCCGAACTTAAATGATCGTGGTGTCGATTTATTTACCAATATCAAAATCACTGACCTGGCAGGAAATGAGTTCAGCGCAGCAAACCCTGCGGTTAAACGATTGCCATCAACAGGCAGCATTAGAAGTAATGGACTGATCATTTTAGGATTATTCTTCTTAGCGATGATTGGATTGGTAGCATTTAGTAAACGAAAAAAAGCTTAGCATCAACTAGCAGAAATGAGGGGGATTATGAAAACTAGCGGAGAACCAAGTTGGATTTCAGATTTAAGTGAAGAGGAAATCGAGTTTATAAAATTCTTTATTCTTTCGTCGGGGTCAATCAAAGAACTGGCGACTATCTACTCAACCAGTTATCCAACACTTCGGAAACAATTGGATAAGCTGATTCAGAAGATTCGAATCAGTGAGCGCAAAGAAAATGACAACATTATTCAATTGATTCAGCAGCTTGAAAAAGAAGGCAGAATCGATCAAGAAATTGCGGATACTGTGGTACAAGAATATGGCAAATCATTAAACTGTTTGATTGTCGATTAACTAAAACCTTCGATTCATTTCATTTTGAAATGGATCGAAGGTTTTTTATTGAGGGGCACTTTCTTTCTCGCTGAAGGTTAAGGTATGATGAATAAAAGTATCGACTAATTTCAATGGAGGTGGCTGAATATTTGTTCATGAATTGAAACTATCGAATATGAAAAAGGGAACGGGCTACCCGTTTGATGTTTTCGCGATTCAAGAAATAGCGCATAAAGGTAGTTTGGTGTTTGATCGTCCTGTTACTTTTTTATCTGGCGACAACGGGACGGGCAAGTCAACGATTTTAGAAGCACTCGCTGTGGCATATGGGATTAATCCGGAAGGCGGCAGTCAAAATTTCACGTTTCACACGGTCGAAAGCCATTCAAACTTACATGAATCGGTTCGCTTAGTCAGGAAGGGAAATCTTCCTAAATCCAAATTTTTCTTGCGATCAGAAACGTATTATAATGTTGCTTCGGAATTGGAATATATGGCCGAAGAGGATGGCGAAGTGGCGTATGCTTCCTATGGAGGAAAATCTTTGCATACCCGCTCGCATGGAGAAGGCCTGCTGACGATTATTGAAAATCGTTTTGGCAAAGAAGGTTTTTATTTACTGGATGAGCCGGAAGCTGGATTAGCAACTAGTCGGCAATATACCTTGCTGCAGGAAACTCATCGTTTAGTGCAGGCAGGCAGTCAATTAATAATCGCTACGCATTCTCCGATCCTGATGGCTTATCCTGATGCGACGATCTATCAGTTTTCAGAAGATGGGCTAGAAAAGCTGCCTTTGGAGGAAACGATCGCCTTTAAAGAAACGAAACTGTTTTACGATGATCCGAAACGAATGCTGCATTATCTCCTGAATTGAACAAAGGGTTTCTTTTTCTCGTTAAGAAGTTCAATGCTAAAATAGTATTAGCTAAGATTTAAGGAGATGGGAACATTGAACGTCTTGAAGAAATATGGCTTTCATTTTTTGATGATAGGTGTCATCAGTGATTTTTTGACACCCTATGTATTGGGAATCTTTTATCCGGAACTCCATCAGATGACTGCTGTAATGAGCTTGTTTGGTGATGTCGGCAGTCCGGTTCGCGGAGCATTTTTGATCTGGTCGGTGGTTGCGGGTTGCTTTTACACGTTATCTTTACCAGCTATTTATACGACCTTTAAAGAAACATCGCGTCCATTGGCCGGACTGACTGCCGCAGCGATTGGTACCTATGGAATTGGAGACTGCATTTTCACCGGTCTTTTTAGTGTAGACACTGCGGATGCTCAGTGGAATTTTTCGACTTGGGTCCACAATATTGGATCGGGAATCGGTTATGCTGGTTTTCTGCTTTTTCCGTTGTTTCTTTATTTGATTTATAAAAAGCAAAACAAGCGAGAATTAAGCCGACGTTATTTTGTCCTATTGCTTTTAAGTTTGACTGTTGCGGCTATTTACGGTTTGGCACGTATTCCGCAGCTGAATCAATTGGTCATTTTTAAGCAATTAGGTTTTTGGCAGCGGCTAAGCTTTGTTTTCAATTATTTGCCGATTGTTGCTCTGACGATGGGAGAAATAAAGAAACGATCTCGTTAAAGTTAGAAGAATAGGTAAAAAGGAACGCTCGCCATTGGTTGAGTGTTTTTTTGTTCTTCTGAGTAAGCAAAGGGAATTAATTTATGTAGCCAACGAATGAAATCTGGAATAGACGGAGTAACGAAACAATGGTATAGTACCCTTGTCTATCCAACCATGTGATTTATATCACATTTTTTCTAGCTATAAATCAAGTCATTTTAATCATAAAACGAAGAACGATTTAGGAA
The DNA here is from genome assembly GCF_027659535.1 of Enterococcus malodoratus. Taxonomy (NCBI): domain Bacteria; kingdom Bacillati; phylum Bacillota; class Bacilli; order Lactobacillales; family Enterococcaceae; genus Enterococcus; species Enterococcus malodoratus. Next base: position 69,753 of record NZ_JAQDPG010000011.1, read on the forward strand.
GGAACAGGAGAATGAGTCAGACTTTAACGAAATTGATGACAGACGATATCACGACATTGTTTGTAACAGACAGGGACGGAAATATTTTATTAGCCAATGATTTCACGGCCATGACTTTGGGAATTACGTTAAACGAATTATTGAATTCAAATGTTTATGACCTTGTCGCCAGTGAAATCTATGATACTTCTGCGACGATTGAAACTTTGAAATCAGAAAAAAATTCTGAAGTAACCCTGACCACACAAGCTGGGTATCATATTCAATCAAAATCGACGCCTATTTTTTATCCAGATGGCACGATGCATTTAGTCGTGACAAAATCAGAACCGCTGACCCAGGAAGAATTTGAGGAGCTATCAAGCAACGAAAGAACTCAGCCGGAAAAAGTTGAAGAACAAGTCGAGATAGCGACGTCAGTGATCGCTGAGAGTAATGAAATGAAGAAGATCATTCGCGTTTGTAAACAGGTTGCCTCGTACAATAGCCGGATTTTACTATTAGGGGAATCAGGTGTCGGGAAAGAAGTAATTGCGAATTTCATTCATCGGCATAGCCAAGTCGCCGATGATAAATTTGTCGCAGTAAACTGTGCGGCGATACCTGAAAGTTTGTTTGAATCCGAATTCTTTGGCTATGAGAAGGGGACCTTTACCGGGGCAGAGAAAAGCAAACCGGGCTTGATCGAAAATGCCGATGGGGGAACGCTGTTTTTGGATGAAATCTCAGAAATGCCTTTAGAGCTGCAGGCGAAACTGCTGCGCGTTTTAGAAACAATGACGGTGCGTCGAGTCGGAGGCATGAACGAAATGCCGGTTGCGTTTCGCTTGATCTCTGCCTCTAATCAAAACATGTTCGAGTTGGTCGAACAAGGAAAATTTCGTCGGGATCTGTATTATCGAATCAACGCGATCCCTGTAACGATCCCTCCGCTTAGAAAAAGGAAAAAAGATATTTTAGCCTTAGCTAATTACTTTTTAGATTCCTTCAATCAAAAGTACGAAGCCAATGTGACATTGTCAAAACAGCACCTGCACCATTTAATGTCTTCTGATTGGTTGGGCAATGCCCGGGAACTAAAGAATTATATTGAGTATGTAGTGGTGACAGCCGAGCTGCCGATCCTTTTACAAGAAAGTCTTGTTGATGAAAGTATTGGGGAAAGTGATGAGCTGCAAGCCTTAGCAGACGTTTATGATTACCCGGATTTTATTGACTATGTTGAAAAAATCTATTTCCAGCAGAATCTGCAAAAAAATCAATGGAACATTAGTAAGACAGCCGAGGATAGTAATGTCAGCCGTCCATTTATTTATAAAAAGATACGTGAGCTCGAATTGGAAAGAAACGATACAGTATGAGGGAAACAGTGGTCAGAGTGTAATGATCGATTACACTTTGGCTGCTTTTTTTTGCCTTCTTTTGCGAGAGGATAAGGTTTGTTATTTTGGCACAGCATTTGCTTAATAGAAAAGTAGCAATTAATGTGATTTATTTCACTATATTTGAAAACTTAGTCAAAAGGTCAGTTTAATATTGCTAAGTAATAGAGAACGAAGGGAGTAAACGAAAGTGAAAGTAATCACCAAAGAAGCAGCAGCTTTGCTGATTGAAGACAATGATACGTTAGCTGTCAGCGGTTTTGAATTGGCCTGTGCCAATGAAGAAGTAGCGTTGGCTCTGGAGGATCGATTCATTAAAACAGGAAGTCCGCAACAGTTGACGGTCATGCACTCTAGCTGCTGGGGGGACCGGCAAGATAAGGGGATGTCGCATCTTTCCCACAACGGCTTATTAAAACGTTGGATTGGCGGCATCGTCAAAGCGTCTTCACCAAAGCTTTCGGAGATGATCCAAAACAATGAGTGTGAGGCCTACAATTTTCCGCAAGGTGTTTTAGCGCAGCTCTATCGGGAGATCGCCGCTAAAAGACCGGGTCTGATCACCAAAATAGGGTTAGAAACCTACATTGATCCGAGGCAAGAAGGCGGAAAAATGAACGAAGCTACCACGGAAGAGTTAGTTAGAATCATTGATCTGCTTGAGGAGGAATGGATGTTTTATCCAAGTTTTCCTCTGCAAATCGGGTTGCTCCGTGGAACAGTCGCCGACGAAAACGGCAATGTGACATTGGCAAAAGAAGGTCTCCATATGGAAGTTTTACCAATTGCCCAAGCGGTCCACAACAGCGGCGGAAAAGTCATCGTTCAAGTTGAACGGGTAGTCAAAAATGGAACCCTGCATCCTAAAGATGTAAAAATACCGGGAATCCTAGTGGACTACGTGGTGGTATCGGAACCAAAAAATCATTTTCAAACGGGTACAACATTGTTTGAACCTTCCTTCAGCGGTGATGTAAAGCTGCCGATTGAAAGTGTTCCAAAATTACCGCTGGATAATCGCAAAGTCATTGCTAGACGTGCAGCGATGGAATTGAAAAAGGGAACGGTCTTGAATTTAGGCGTTGGTATCCCTGTAAATGTTTCAACGATTGCCGCTGAAGAAGCGATTGATGATCAAATCATTTTGACGACTGAAGCAGGAACCATCGGCGGCATTCCAGCCGGATTAAAAGATTTTGGTCACGCGTACAACAGTGAAATGATCATTGACCATCACGAGCAATTTGATTTTTATGATGGCGGCGGATTGGACTTATCGGTTTTAGGACTGGCTGAAGTTGATCAGTCCGGCAATGTAAATGTCAGTAAGCTGGGCAATCAAGTGATTGGCTGCGGTGGATTCATCAATATTTCTCAAACGGCTAAGAAGTTGGTTTTCGCTGGAACATTTACAGCCGGGGGACTGAAAACAGAAGTAGCGGAGGGCCGCTTAACGATCACGCAAGAAGGGAAACATAAGAAATTTGTTCCGGCAGTGAATCAAATTACTTTTAACGGGAATTATTCTGCCAAAACCGGGCAGGAAGTGCTTTTTGTAACAGAAAGAGCGGTCTTTACATTAGAGGATGGGGAACTTCTATTGATCGAAATCGCACCCGGGGTTGATCTAAAAGCAAATATTTTAGCTCAAATGGAGTTTGAGGTTGCCGTATCAGAGAATCTAAAAGAAATGCCGAAAGAGTTGTTTATGGAAAATTGGGGCAAGTTAGCTGGAATAATGGAGGAAGATCATGGAAAGAACTAAAAGTATCGAACAGGCTACTACAAAGGTGAATCGTTGGGTTGTTTTATTTGCATCAGTCGGCATTATTATTTGCCAAGGAGGGATCTACGCCTTTAGTGTTTTCTCTTCACCTTTAGCAGCGGCAAACGGCTGGTCTGTTCCAGATGTGGCATTAGCTTTTACAATCGCTGTAGGGATTTCACCGCTGCCAATTATTATCGGCGGGCGAATTTCGGATAAAGGAAAGTCACGAGAATTAATTTTATTTAGTTCACTATTGCTGGCGGCTTCGTTTGCGCTGGCAGGATTGTCAACACAATTATGGCAATTATATCTAACCTACGGATTGCTGGGCGGATTTGGATTGAATCTGGGCTATATCGCTTGCGTCAACAATTCGCAACGCTTTTTCCCTGATAAACGCGGGTTGTGTTCCGGGATCGTTATTACCGGGATTGGTGCTGGTACGATGATCTTTGCACCATTAGGCAGCTGGTTGATTGAACAATTTGGTGTGCGGACGACCTTCATTCAATTAGGCGCGATCTTTTTGGTTATCTCTTTGATCTGTTCAGCGTTAATTAGAAATGCGCCAATCGAAGATTCTGCAGAGGCAAAAGAAGAAACAAGCGAGGCGGTTAGTCCAACGATCGAAGAAAACTTTGATTGGAAAGGCATGATTAAAACGTTACGTTTCTATTTAGTTGCGATGCTGTACGCGACAGGCTGTTTTTCTGGACTAGTGATTTCTTCAAATGCAGCGGATATTGGACAAAACATGTTTGGTCTTACACCGATGGTAGCAGCGACTTTTGTTAGTATCTATGCAATGTGCAACTGCTTAGGTCGGGTATTGTGGGGCGCGCTTTCTGATAAATTGACTCGAATTAATACCTTCATGCTCTTATTTATGTTTATCGCGGTATCTTTATTGAGTATGATCTTTATAAAGGCAACTGTTGGTTTTGGTATCGGATTGATCGGATTAGGCCTTTGTGAAGGCGGCGTGGCGGCGATGATGTCTCCCTTGACGATCGAAAATTTTGGTTCGAAAAATCAAGGGGTAAACTACGGCTTCGTCTTCTTAGGTTTCTCTGTGGCGGCATTTATTGCACCGCGTTTGACTGCTTTTATCGGTGAAAAGAATAGCGGCGACTTTACTTCTGCGTTCGTCACGGGTGTCATAGTCGCAGTAATCGGCTTTGTCTTAGCCTTTTCACTGAAACAAATCAATGCAGGGTTGACTAAAAAGAAAAATAAGAATGCTTAATGTATGGAAATCAATCAAAAAAATAATAGCTAAAATTCTATCGATCGCAAAGTATGGTCGGCAATTTTAGCTAAGGGATGTAACTGGGAGGATAATAAATGAAAGCAATTGTTTTAGATGGTTCAAGCCTCACGTTAGAAGATGCTTGGCTGGTTGCTGAAGAAGCAGTCAAGGTCACAATTACTGATGCGGCGTTGAAACGGGTGGAACGCTCTTACGAATTATTAATGGCCGGTGCTGTATCTGGAACACCGGTTTACGGATTGACGGTTGGGGTTGGTTTGAATAAAGATCAAAAATTATTTGATGCATCGGGCGAATTATCACCAGAAGTCCTGACCGCTTCAGAAAGCTTTAACCGCTCCATGCTGAGATCGCATTCAGCAGGTGCGGGTGCGATGATGCCGGATCACTTAAGCCGATTATCGATGGTCATCCGACTAAACACCCTGCTTCAAGGGCAAGCAGCAGTTCAACCAGCGGTGGTCGAATTGTATAAAGCGTTCTTGAATCAAGGAATCTCGCCATTGATCCCTAGCCGCGGCAGTATGGGTGAAGCCGACATCATGTTGGCAAGTCATATCGGTTTGGTGATGATGGGAGAATGGCAGGCAAATTACCAAGGCGAAACAATCAGCGGAGAACTGGCACTGCAAAAATCTGGTTTAGAAAAACTGACACCGATCGGAAAAGATGGGTTAGCTATTTTATCGACCAATAGTATCTCAACAGCCTACGCGATAGCCGGAGCACGCAATGTTCGGCAAACATTAGACGTTAGTCCGCTGGTTTTCGGATTGAGTTTAGAAGGATTGAATGGAAACGTTGCGCCGATCCTTCCTCAACCAATCAGTGTTCGACCGTTTCCTCTATTAAAAGAGACCGCGGAGACGATGCGGGATGCTTTATCCGGGTCTTATTTATGGAAATTGAACGACGAAAGACCGCTGCAAGATCCGTTATCCTATCGAACGACTGTCTACACCTTATCAGAGGCACAACGAGCGCTAGTAGATTTAGAGGAAATGCTGACAATTCAGATCAATAGTTCTGACGACAATCCTAGTATCATTGAAGATGCGAGTGAAGAGTACAAAGAATATGATCAAATCGCTCAATATTTCGTTGAGACTGAAACGATCTCTGGCGGAATTTTTCCATCAGCCAATTTCGAATCCTTACCTGTTGCATTAGCTGTTCAACGGCTTAGTTTAACGTTAGGGCACATCTCACACAATGTCATTCAACGGTGTCTGCGTTTAGAAGAAGCAGAATTCACTGGCTTGCCGCGTTTCTTGACAGTGCCTGAAAACAAAGGGCATGGTTTTGGTTCGCTGCATGTCCCAATCGTTGCATTGCATGGAGAGATCATGTCATTAGCGAACCCAATTTCATTGAATGTTCAACCTGTCGCGGGCGGTGTGGAGGATACTGGGACGAATACTTTGCAGGCAGCGCAGCGTTTGTTAGAAATCAATGAAAGCTTGAACTATATCTATGGCGTCGAATTAATGCATGCCAGTCAGGCGATTGATTTGAGGATGGAAGAAGCTGCTCTACCTTTAGGAAAAGCTACAAAGCTATTCTATCAGGCTTACCGCGAGGTTGTGAGTTTTGTTAAAGAGGATCGGATTTTTACGATCGATATGGAAGCATCAAAAGGTTTCTTAGAATCATATAAATAGCAACACAAAGAATTTTTGCAGAGAAGGGAAAATAATAATGAAGAAAATTACCGAGATTTTAGGCATTCAGTACCCCATTTTTCAAGGCGCGATGGCGCAGGTTTCGAAACATCAATTAGCGGCAGCCGTATCGAACGCTGGAGGACTGGGAATTATTGCCGCTGGCGGAATGAGTGAGGAGCAATTACGGGAAGAAATTATTAACTGTAAAAAATTAACGGACAAACCCTTTGCTGTAAATATTATGCTAATGGCTCCAAATGTTCCAGATATGGTGAAAGTAGTCATCGAAGAAGGCGTCAAGATCGTAACGACTGGAGCGGGAACGCCGAAAAATTATATGGAAGCTTTCAAAGCGGCGGATGTAAAAGTGATCCCAGTGATTCCCAGTGCAAAACTAGCTAAGAAAATGGAAGCACTTGGAGTAGATGCGGTCGTTGCGGAAGGCTCAGAAGCTGGCGGACACATCGGTGAACTGTCAACGATGGTTTTATTGCCTCAGGTGGTTGAAGCAGTAAGCATTCCAGTCATCGCAGCAGGTGGTATTGCCAATGGTAAGGGGATGGCGGCGGCCTACGCATTAGGCGCACAAGGCGTGCAAATGGGGACAGCCTTCATGCTGGCAGAGGAATGCCCAATTCCACAAAATGTAAAAGAGTTTGTCGCCAATGCTGAAGAAATGGATACAGCAGTGACTGGTCGTAACGGCGGCGCCCCAGTCAGAAGTCTAAAAAATAAAATGATCAATCAGTACGTTCAATGGGAAAAAGAGAATATGCCTAGAGAACAACTTGAAGAATTAACAATGGGCTCTGCTAGAAAAGCGGCTGCTGGCGATATTGAAAACGGCTCAGTTATGGCTGGACAAGTCTCGGGCTTAATCAGTCAAATAAAACCAGCAAAACAAATTATCGCCGGTATTATGACCGACACAGAACAAACGATTAAGGGATTGAGTTTAGTATAAGATTCGTTTAGTTTTCTGAAGAATATATTCAAGAGAAGATCAGCTAAAACAATTGTTTTGGCTGATCCTTTTTGTAAAAGCATAAACATGAAATAATTTGATTTATTTTTTATTTTCAGCATTATAAAATCTATTGGCTAAATAATTTGTATTAAACAATCGCTACCTATATGATGGAATAAAGATATTTTTGTATACGTTTCTTTATTTTTAATATAGGAGGAAACCAAATGAAAAAGTTAAAACTGGTTATGGTTGCAGCACTAGCGTTGATCATTTTTGCCGGATGTAAGAAAGAGACACAGAAGGAATTCACCAGCGCTTTGGCAAAGCAAGCTGAAATGAATGCTGGCGACTACTCTATCGTGATTGATAAAGTGTCGATCAAGGCAGAAGATGCAGACGCACCGACACGCACTTCGATGGAAATGGCTTCAAAAATGATCAGCGGAACTAAAATCTCCGGGGATTATCTTAAAGACAGCAAAAAGAATTTACTTGCGATGAATATGGAATTCGATGCTCTAGGACAAAAGATTCCAATCGAATTTTTTAGCGATCAAAAGAACAAATCCGTTTATCTCAGCACCGAATTTTTGACAGAGGCGACCGAAATCGCCAAAGAGTTTGGTAAGGAGATTCCGATTAATGATCAGGACTTGAAAGAGCTTCAAGGAAAATATGTTCATATCACAGAAGAGGATATGAAGAAAACGGCTGAAGGTAAGACAAGCAAAGCAGCAATTAGCGGAAACATCGATTCGAAACTTTTCAGTGACTATCTTGATACGTTAGATTCGGATTCTTTTGAGAAAACAGACGATACGATCAAACGAACATTCACTAAGAAAGATATTCAAGGCTTTATCAAGTATGCGAAAGAAAATGGCAATAAAGACGAGAAAAAGGCCGCGAAAGATTTTGAGAAAAATATTGATCAATTGACAAAATATGAACAAACCACGACCTTAAATACGAAAAAGAATACGCAAAAAACAACGCTGAAACTTGCTGCGAAAAGTGATGGCGCAACAGTGACTGTCGACTTGACAATGAATAATCAAGCAAAGGATTCAAAGAAAAAAATCCAGTTACCTAAAAAGGCTGATACGGTTTCAATGGAAAAAATAGAGGAAATTCTTTCTTCTGCTCAAAGCAGCAGCGCGCTTATTTCAGAAACTGATTTCAACGATCTATTAGAAGCGATCCGCAGTAGCGGAAGTCAGTTGACACAAACTCAGATCGATCAGATCAAGCGGACCTATAAACCTTATTTGACGGAAGAACAATACAAACAGCTTGAAGAGGCGTTAGATCAAACCAGTCAGATGGCAGCTTAAATCAAAGGATCAACCATAATGTGTGGTTGATCCTTTTTTATGGATTATGCTAAAATAAAACAGACGACAATCACATTAAAAAAGATTAGAGGGGATTTCGGTCCGGCGCACTACTCATTACGCAACTGAAGTAATTTAGTGAAACGTGGAAAAGGATTCTGACATTGAATAGACTGAAAATTTTCGCAAGAAAAGACAGTTTATTTGGTGTGCAGAACTTTTTCTACGTTTTTTTGTTGCCTTTGGGATTGTCGTCAGTCAGAAAGAGGAAAAGAAAATGATCAGAGAGATTAAAATGGAAGTACCAATGTTTAGTCAGAGCCAAGATTCAATTTGGTTGGATGACCACATAGCACCCAAAATGTTAGCTGCTCACTTAGACAGCGAGTTTGATGGAGCGACTAGAAATTCAGAATATATTAGTCAGTCTATGAAGTGGTTGACGCAAAAATGTCCGGTGCAGGAATTTCCGAAACTGCTGGATCTTGGTTGCGGACCGGGAATTTATGCAGAGAAATTTTGTGAGGCGGGTTACCAAGTAAAAGGAATCGATTTTTCAGAATTGAGTATTGCTTATGCGAAAAATTCGGCTAAGGAAAAGGATTACACCATCGACTATCAGTGCGGGGATTATCTAACAGCAGATCTTGGAAAAGAACAATATGATGTCATCGTACTGATTTATTGTGATCTGGGTGTCTTTTCACCTACGGATCGACAACGGATTTTTCAAAAGGTCTACAGAGCACTAAAACCAGGCGGACGATTCATTTTTGATGTCTTCACACCGCAGAAATATGCCGCGTTTGAAGAGGCAAATACATGGCAAGTCGAAGAGGATAATTTTTGGACGAAGGAGAAGTGTATCCATCTCTCTGCACAAAAAACTTATCCTGGAACAACCACCTATTTGGATCAGCACTATCTGCTTTATCCTGATTCTTTTAAAGAGTTTTTTATATGGGAAACAGTGTTTGCTGAAGAAGAACTACTAGCGGAATTGAAAAAGATCGGATTTGCATCTAACGAAATTTGCGGAGATCTTCTCGGGCGTCCATCTATGGTCGAGTCAGAGACACTTTGTTTTGTGGTTGAAAAATAATAGGCGGAATCGTGTGAGACTGTTTTTCTTGCTATAATGAAGAAATAATTAAGTAAGAAGAGGTGTGTATATGAAGACGATCGGTTTGCTAGGTGGTATGAGTTGGGAAAGTACGGTGACGTATTATACTCGAATCAATGAAATAGTAAATCAAAAATTAGGCGGTCTGCATTCAGCCAAAATCAAGTTGGCAAGCGTTGATTTTGAAGAGATCGAAAAGTGTCAGGTAGCAAACGAATGGGAAAAAAGCGGTGAGATTTTAGGAAAAGAAGCACTGCAATTGGAGCAAGCAGGGGCGGATTTTCTAGTGATCTGTACCAACACGATGCATAAGGTTGCACCGCAAATCGCGGATTATTTATCGATTCCAATTTTGCATATTGCAGACGCAACCATCGCTGAGCTGCAGGAAAAAGATATTAAAAAAGTGGCGTTATTAGGAACTAAATATACGATGACGCAAGATTTTTATAAACAAAAAATTATCGAGAGTGAAATTGAGGTATGGATTCCGACGGAAGAAGATATCGAAACGGTTAATCAGATAATTTTTGATGAACTGTGCCACGGTAAAATTTTATCAGAATCGAAAGCGAAATTTATTGCCGTGATTGAACAGGTCGTCAAAGCGGGAGCGGAAGGCGTGATTTTAGGCTGTACCGAAATCGGTTTGCTGATTCAGCAAATGGATGTCACGATTCCTGTGTTTGATACGACCGAGATCCATTCTCAAAAAGCCGTCGAACAAGCTTTGGCAGAATAATTGAGGAGAATGATGAAGACGATTCTTTTTGCACCTGCAACGTTTAACTTAGCCGAAACAACTCGCATGCTCGAGATTGCCAAACAATTACGACAGGATCATCATTGTGTCTTTTGCGGCTTCTCTGAGAAATATCTTGATCTGATCAAAGCGCAGAATTTTGCAGTTTATTTGCTGAGTCCAAAGCTGACGCCGCAGCAAGAAGATTCAATTATGAAATTTGATCAAGGGAAAAGTTTGAAAAATCCCTTTACTACAAAGATGGTCGCGGAACGTGTCGAGAGTGAGTTGGCGCTGATCAAAGAACTAGCTCCGCAGGTAATCGTGACCGGCAGCAATGTTACGATTTTCATGTCTGCTCGTATCAGCAAGATTCCTCTGGTGTATGTCAAACCGGTCGCGATGTCGCGGCCACATTTTAATAATACAGCGGCGTGTGTGCTGCCTAGTCAGTTAAATAAGCCGTATCTTCCGGCGAATACCCTTTGGAAAGCACTTCTTGGAGTTGCTAAACATCTAACCTGGAAGCCAGCTGCCTTTAAAAAAGTTGCTCGAGGCTATCAGTTGGAGCTGCCAAAATATACGATAGACATGTTAGACGGTGATTTGAATTTGATTACCACGCATCCGGCATTCACGGCAGAATTAAATTTTCCAGCCAATTATCAATCCGTTGGTCCGATTTTTGCTCATCTGCCTTATGCTATTCCGGATGCAGTTCTTCAAGTGATCACAGAAGCGCGCAAGAAAAAGAAACTGGTCGTGTATTTTGCGATGGGAAGCTCAGGCAATCGCTCCTTGATCAAAAAAGTGTTGAGCTATTTCGAAAATACAACTATTGAGGTGATTGCACCAATCAAAAATTATTTACAGGTCGATCATTCGGCAAGCAATATCCATGTTTTCGATTGGCTGCCAGCTTTGGAGGTATCTGAGCTAGTTGATTTTTCTGTGATTCACGGCGGTGAAGGAACTGTGCAGACGGCTTGTTCCTCTGGTAAACCATTTATTGGGATCGGGCTGCAGTATGAACAAGAAGTCAATGTTGCTTATTGCGAAAAATTTGGCAATGCACTCGCATTAAGTCCGAGTAAGGTTTCTGCTCAAACCTTGGATAAGGGAATCGAAATACTCCAAACACCTGAAATGTACGAAAAGGCAGAAGAGATGAGAGAATTAATGAGAAAGACAAATGGTACTAAGAATGCGGCGGAAATCATCGAAAGACAGTATCTTGAATAGGGCGCTTGACCTTCCAGCAGATGAAAATGACGTAGATAGTTATTTGCTAGTAAAAATAAATTAAGCATAAAAAAGGCATCCAGTTTGATTGAACAAACGCTGGATGCCTTCATTTTTTATTAATTACGTTTACGCATAAAGAGCCCCGCGATCAACCCTAGACCGCCACAAGCTAACAGCGTGACAATGGTAATAAAACTCATTTCAATAATGTTATAAACAGTTGTTTGATTAGCGATGGTATTGGTAATCAAAACTGCCGGAATTGCTAACAGTGAGGCGATACCTAGACAGGAACCCATATTCCAATGTAAAATTTTGCGAACCCCGATATTGGCCCAGAAATACGCGATCCAAGTCAGTGCGATTGGCAACCCAATCGGAAAAAGCCAGTAAATCGGCGCATCCAAGAAGTAAGTGTTGACCGTCCGTTCAATAACCATGAAAAACGGGACAATTAAAACGGTGAAAACTGAGACTGAATGAATCACACGATAGTTCTTACTGAAAAGCAAAGCATCCAATAAGGAACCGCCAAAAATCAAAGCGCTGCCGACAATTCGAAACCAAGTAAATTGATGATCAATCGCAAAGTTTGTAAAACCCGTAATCGCAAATGCTAAAAAGAATAAAATCCAGAAGAATTTTCTACCAACATTCACTTTTTTATCTGAATTCTTCATTTATTTTCCTCCTCGTGACCTTTTCTAAAGTATACCAGTCTTGTAATTTCCTTAATATCAGACTTACGTCTCATTTTTCGATACGACCGCTAAGTTGTATAAAAAAACCAATATCAGTTTGCTAGTCTGATATTGGTTCTGTTTTTATCGAAAGAGATTATTTTAGTTCGCCGTAGATTTCTAGAAATTCTCCTTGATGAGAGTTGCCATCTAAAAGAATGTCCGAGATTTTTTCAGCAACATCATCAGGTGTATGGAATCCTTCCGCGGTAATATTCCCGTTTAGATCGGTCGTGGTTGGACCGGGATGGATACTGAAAATCTCCAATTTTTTATGTTCCTTTTCGAAATCAATTGCTAATGCCTGCATCATCACGTTTTGTGCAGCTTTAGTTGACTTGTAGGCGAAAGGATTCCAAAAAGGATTTGCTTCAGTTGGGATCGTAATATTCACGATACGACCATTGTTTTTTCTAAAATTGGCAGCAATCCTTGGGTTAATTGAAATGTACCAAAGAAATTGACCTGCATTGTCGTTTGAAGATCCTCAATGCTTTCAGTTAGGCTTGAACCGTGTCCGCCAGGGATTCCGGCATTATTCACTAATAAATCGATCGTTGAAAAATCTTGCTGGATTTTTTTTACTGCTTCTTCGATCGTTTCAATCTTGCTAAGATTGATCAAGACGTAGTCAACATGCGACACGCCTGCTTCTTGAAGTTTAGTCACCGCCGTTTCAGCACGTTCTTTGTTGCGAGCACCAATGATGACATGCCATCCTTTGATCCCCAATGACTTGGCGATCGCAAAGCCGATCCCTTTATTTGCGCCAGTGATTACTGCTGTTTTCATAATAAATTCCTCCGTTTGACTATTTCTTCTTTCTGATTTACTGTAAGCATAAACCCTAAACCATGGTTTAGGCCAAAGGGCTTGTTTAGCGGTTTTTCATGTTTGCAAATCAACTTAGCTATCTGAATTAGGAGGTATAAAAATGGCTGAAACATATACAATTAAAGAAGTAGCTGAAAAATTCGATTTGACGATTTCCACGATTCGTTTTTATGATAAAAAGGGGCTATTACCATTTGTTGCAAAAAATGATTCAGGTTATCGTGAGTTCACCGAATCTGATTTAAATTTGATCCACACCGTTTGCTGCTTGAAAAATACAGGTATGCCGATCCACGATATCAAGCAATACATTGAATACTGTATGGACGGGTCTAAAACGATTCCGCAAAGAAAGGCACTGCTGCAAACCCACAAGGAAGAAGTTTTGCGGCAGCAAGCACAATTGATGGAAAATCTTAAGGAGATCGATATCAAAATCGATCGCTACAACTCTCCTAAGGCAAAAGAATTAATCGATGCCCAAGTAGCTTTCGTAAAAAAAGAAAAAGCCGAGCTGCAATTGGCTAATGGATTTCGAGTTTAGAGATTGAAACAACTCTAACAGTCCTCTTGAATGTGTCAGCTCCCACAAACTAATGTAAATGGATCACTATAGAATACAATCGTCCAGCTATTAATGACAAATAGCTGGACATTTTTGACTAGAACGAATGCCTGATAATGTGTATAATCATTATTAATAGAATTATTATTTTAAATATTATTTATTCAGCGGTAAGAATTAAATGCTCTATAAATATTTGACATCATGGATTAATAAAACATTCTTTTTATAAAATGTAGCTTCATGTCTGTAAAATAGATGATTATAGAATTTTATTTTTAAAGCGCTAACAAAAAAACGAGTACTTTTTTAGAGGAGAAATTCTCGAAAAATAAATAGCATGAAAGGAGAACGTAAAAGCCGTTATTCAAGCAATTAGTTGGTAGGAACTATTAAATATTTATAGGAGGAAATGGAGATGAAAAAGTTTTTAGCTAGTGTTTTTGTTGCAGCAGCTTTATTGATCGGCGGAACATTATTTGTTCAGGCGGAGGATGCTGATGCTGCGATGTTACTGAGGGTCTACAATCCGAATTCAGGCGAGCACCATTATACGGCAAATACGAATGAACGTAATCACTTGGTTAAAGTAGGTTGGCGCAATGAAGGAAACGCTTGGGAAACGCCGGCAAGTGGAACGGCTGTCTATCGTTTATATAATCCAAACAACGGCGGCGACCATCACTACACAATTAATGCAAATGAAAAAAATCATTTAGTCAAAGTAGGCTGGCGTTATGAAGGTGTCTCGTGGCAATCAGGCGGATCTGTTCCTGTCTATCGTTTGTATAACCCAAATGCAAAGACCGGCACGCATCATTACACATTGCACGCGTCTGAAAAAGATCACTTAGTAAAGGTAGGCTGGCGCTATGAGGGTATCGGTTTCTATTCCACTAAGGCGGCATCAAACAATAATCCAAATCCGGGAGTAACACCAAAGAAAGTTGATGTTAACATAACTGGTGTTGGCGGTGTTGAACAGGGCGTTTCAGGATCGTATCGTTTATTGTATTCAAATAAACCTTTTGATCAAGCAAATTTAAGCGGGAACGCGAGAATTGATTTTTCGGCAAATGTTACTATGACAGGAAATAAAAGTGACTATGAGATGCAATTTGTTATCGCAGGAAATGGAAAAGCATGTGGTCAAGTTGGGGTAGGTCTGCATTACCAAGCGGGATCAGACGCCAACTTCGCACAAGGGAGAATCAATACAACCAATATTAATTTTCCAGCAAATTCAGGTGTTACTGGGCAACAATACTATTCTGTTAACACAAATGCACTGCGAATCGCTAATGGCCAAACCGTTCACCTGCGCGTGAAGTATTTTGCATCGGGATATGTACAAAATTTTGTGAATAATACACTCGTTGGACAATATAAAACGAATTTGACTGCTGAAGGCGGTGCCTACATTTTACATGATACTACGAACACACCACTCAAAATCCGTAATTTGAAAGTCTTGAGAGATGGTAAAGATGTAACAAATAGTGGCAGACCTTCATTTGCTAACACGAACTATGATCACTCAAACGGCTCAGTTGCTGGAGCTTACTAAAATAAGGCATAAAGTCAAAATAATATAAAAACAAGGCAAGCAAACCTGATGATTCAACAGTTTTGCTTGCCTTTCTATTTATGGCTGGAAATTTTAGTTTAATACATTCGTATCCGCTTCAGCTTGTGCCATTTTAGCGGTGACATGTTCATCGATACGCAGGAATGGCAAGTAAATAAAGACACTTACGGCAATGATGACAATTTGCAATACAGCGGCACGCCAGTCACCGCCAGTTGCTAAGAATCCTGAGATGACGGGTGGTGTGGTCCAAGGAATCTGAACAACGACATGGTTGATTAATCCAGCGGCTGTCGCAAAATAAGCAGTGACCAATGAGAAGATTGGAGCCAAGACGAAAGGAATAATCAAACTAAGATTAAACACGATTGGCAAACCGAAGATGATCGGCTCACTGATATTGAACAGGGCAGGTGTAACAGATAACTTCGCGAAGTCTTTATAATCTTTACGGCGACTAAAAATGAAGATCGCGATCAATAAAGCAATCGTATTTCCAGAACCACCCATTACGGCGAACGTATCTTTGAAGGCCATGTTAATGATATGTGGAATTTGTTCATGATTGGCATAGGCCGCCATGTTTTCTTGCATGTTCTGTAGTAAAAAGGGATCGAGCAAAGAACCTGAAATCACGGCTTGATGAATCCCGAAACCAAAGAATAAATTCGCAATTGATGTAATCAAGACGAATCCAGGTAAACCTGTCGTCACATGACTTAGGGGGCCAGTAATTGCTTTTGTGATCAGCCCATTCACGTCCATATTGAAAAGTTGGTTCACGCCAAACCCAATGACCGCGAATAGTGTGACGGTAATCATGATCGGAATCAAAACATTAAATGATTTCAATACTGCTGGAGGAATATTTCCCGATAATTTAATTTGCAGTTTTTCATTTGTAGACAACTTGATAAATAGCTCTGTTGCTAATAAGCCGACAAAGATTCCGACGAACATACCCGAAGCACCAGTATGTGTGCCAGGAATAACCCCTGTGACTTCAATCGCTTTTTTTGCATTTTCAGGAGTGAACATCATTTTCATTGGGGTCAATACCATAAAAGTGGAGATCGAAACCAAGACCGCTGCAATATGATTGGTATAATTTCTGCTGACACACATATGATATGAAACTGCGGCCACGACTAATAATGTCGTAATACTCAATGTACCATTGGCGATTGACATACCGATTTCTTGGATTTTTGTCAGTGTTGCCGGATTGACGATCTTTCCCATGAAACCTGTTGGTTCTAAAATGACGTAATTGATTAAGGTCACGAACCCTGCCAGCATCATGAAAGGCATGAATGTGGCAAACGCGTCACGTAAAGTTCGCATGTGGATCTGATTGCCTAGCTTCGTCGCGATAATTCCAAAGCGTTCAAAGAGCTGTTCCTTTTTATTTGTTTTATCCACGTTAGACTCTCCTTATTGTTTTATTTTTTGTAAGCACTTTCCTTGGTTACATAATAAAACGTAATTCAAATAAAGTAAATACCTTTTTTGAAAAATATATACTTTTGTTGAGAGGCGACAAAAAAAGAGCTGAAATATCCAGCTCATAACTTAATTCTCCATAAAAACAGCTTCAAAAATAAAGTCTTTGTACAAGTGTCTCGTGATGGAATATTCGAAAGGTGTGCCATTCGCTAAAGAAACACTCTTTTCAATTTCGATCATAAAGTCGCCCACATCGATTCCCAAGATTTTAGCATCAAACTCTGTTGCCAGTACTCCCTTCATCCAAACGTGTGAGGCATTAATCTCTAAATGCAATTCGTCACGAATATAGGAATAAACAGATTTTTTTAAATGCTTCGGCTCCAAGCCGGGAATGATGGAGAGGGGCATGAAGGTTTGTTCTAAGGAATAGGGCTGCTGATCGACAAAACGACTGCGGACGATATTATAAATGTACTCTTTCTCGTTGAGTTGCAGTCTCTCAGCCACTTTTTTTGAAGGAAGTTCAATTGAAAAGGTATGAATCTCCGAATCAACATGATCTTCTCCAACAACGCTCATCAAGCCTTCGCTAGGGCCAAAAACCTTTGAATTGTCGATCGGTTTACGCAAGACTTCAGTCCCAAATCCGCTTCGACTATGCAAAACCCCTTCAGAAACTAACATGTCCAACCCCTTTTTAACCGTTAGTTTGCTAGTGTTGTAGTGTTTAGCCAACTCAATACCAGTAGGCAATTTATCCCCGATAGCATAGGTGCCATCTTCAACCTTTCTTTTTACATCTAAATAAATTTCCATATATTTAGCGTTCTTTCTCATTTTTACCTCCTTGAATAAGCGAATAAAGATATAAATAATTATATACTTTTGCGACGTTTTAGCAATGCTTTAAAAGGTAAAAAGATAAATTGATTTTAAAAGTATATATTTTTAATAAAAAAGCTATTTTATTTTTACGGAAGCGGTGTTATGATGAAATGGCATTCAAGAAAATGTCATTTCTCTCAGTTCACATGTTTAAGAACTGAAATTGATGACCAAATTTTTGGCTAGAGAGTATGTCTGATAGACATACAGCCTAAAAATGAAGTCTTAATTATGAAAAAGGGGGACACAATGAATAAACAGCAATTAACATTTCCAAAGGATTTTTGGTGGGGCTCCGCTTGGTCAGCGGAACAATCAGAAGGCCGGGGGGAAACAGGTAAAGCGGAAACTGTCTGGGAACGCTGGTATAAGGAACAGCCGTATCGTTTTTATCAAGGCATTAGTTCAGAGACTACGACGGATCATATCCACCGCTACAAAGAAGACGTGCAGTTGATGAAACAAACCGGTCATAATTCTTTCCGAGTTTCGATCTCATGGGCGCGGATGTTTCCAGCGGATGGTACAGGTGAAGTCAATCCAAAAGCAATCGAATTCTATCGTGATTTATTTACGGAAATGAACAAGAATAACATCAAAGTATTTGCCAACTTATATCATTTTGATATGCCGGCTGTCTTGCAGGATAAAGGTGGCTGGGAATCGCGGGAAGTGGTCGATGCTTATGTGAAATTTGCGGATACTTGCTTCAAGGAGTTTGGTGATTTGGTTTATCATTGGTTCACCTTTAACGAGCCATTAGGACCAATCTTGGGTTCATATTTAGAGGATTTCCATTATCCGAATATAATTGATTTTAAGCGTGGAGCGCAGGCAACACATTTTACGATCTTGGCCCACGCCAAAGCGATTGCGGCGCATAAGAAACGTGATTTAAATAGTAAGATCGGTGTTATTTTGAACTTAAGTCCGACCTTTCCGCGAAGTCAAAATCCAGCAGATGTGAAGGCAGCGGAGATTGCCGATTTATTTTATGTTCGCAGCTTCTTAGATCCCATGGTCAAAGGCAGGTATCCAGAAAAATTAGTCGAACTGCTGCGGGAATATGACCAACTACCAAGTGATTATACAGAAGAAGACCTTGCTTGTATTAAAGAAAATACTGCTCAAATCTTGGGTCTGAATTATTATGAACCGCGGCGGGTAAAAGCACGTCTAACGGCTGTCAATCCAGAGGGGCCGTTTTTACCAGACTGGTTTTTTGAGAACCATGTGATGCCTGGCCGTCGAATGAACGAATACCGTGGTTGGGAAATCTATGAAAAAGGCATTCATGATCTATGTATGGATATCAAAGAAAACTATGGCAACATTGAATCCTTCATTTCGGAAAATGGGATGGGCGTAGCAAATGAAGAACGTTTCATGGATGAAACAGGTCAGGTGATCGATGATTACCGTATCGAATATGTTCAGGACCATCTAGCCTATCTTTGGAAGGCAATCAATGATGGGTGCAATATCAAAGGCTACCATCTGTGGACATTCATCGATTGCTGGTCATGGATCAATGCTTATAAGAATCGCTATGGTTTAGTTTCTCTTGATCTGCCAACACAAAAACGGACGATCAAGAAAAGCGGCGAATTCTACAAACAGCTCAGCGATCAAAATGGTTTTGAGTATGATGTTGATCGATTAGTATAAATAAAAAAAGCGGCGGTGACAAAATTTGTCACCGCCGCTTTTCTATTTTCGATTCAAATGGATATCTAGTGAAAACTTGCTTTTACTGCTGATAAAGTAGGATTTTGAAAATTCAAAGGCACTGCCTTTTTGATCATAAGCGACCTGTTCAATAACCAAAACAGGAGAACCTGCTTCAATTTCTAAAGAATCGCTGACTTCTTGATCCGCGTGATCCGCATAGATAATTCGCCGCGCATCGGTCAGCTGTAATTTGGCTACATGTCCAAGATAATCATACACAGAACCTTGAAGGATTTCTTCATTCAACGGGGCAACTTGTGTAGGCATGATGACATGCTCCAAACTATAGATTTGTTCATTAATGGAACGGACACGTTTGAATTGATAGACAGGATCGCTTGCGTTGATCCCTAAATTTTGCTGTTCTTCTTTTTCTGGCAAACGTGCATCAAAAGATAAAATTTTACTGGAAATTTTTTGATCACGATGAGAGTAGGTCACACCAACCGGTAAATCTAATGGTAATAATTCACTGTCATTATTTTCGATTTGAGGGCGAATGAATGTTCCGGAACCTTGCTTACTGAAGATCAACCCATCATTTTCTAATAAATTTAATGCCTTTTTTAGAGTAATTCTCGAAACATCATATTTTTCTGCAAAAAATTCCTGTGTCGGTAGTAAAGTCCCAGCACGATAATGATTTGTTAAAATATCACGTTTAATGTCTGAATAAATTTCGCGGTACTTGTACAACTTGTCAACCTCCTTTTTAGCATTTGTGTATACAATTTAACATTAAAAATAAAATTTGTAAATGTTTTTAAAAAATATTGTGTTTACAAATTTATCAATTTGTATATAATTGGATTCAGAAAACGTTTTCGACTAATTTGATAAGGGAGTACCGATGATGAAATTTGATATGCAAAAACTTCAAGAACCTTTACTTAAAGCATCTGCTTGGGTTGAAGGCAACACCATCTTACAAGCAATTAAGAACGCCTTTGTTCGAACGATTCCATTTACAGTTGTAGGTTCTTTTTCCAATTTGATCAAAATGCAGCTAGACGCACTTATTAAGAGTCAACATATTGATAATGTCATTTTAACAAATATCAGTGAATTATTTGGCTACTTAGGAAACGCAACATTAGGTATTGTCGCATTGATCGTTGTGTTTTCATCTGCATATTCATATGCGATAGAATTAAAACGTAAAGAAAATAATGAACGTTTAAATCCTATTATAGCAACATTATTGGCATTTGCGGCGTATTTTGTGATGGTCCCTAAGAATGTAAATTTCTTAGAACCAAAAGCTAAGGTGATCGAAGGATTCTCAACCTCGTTCTTCAGCTATGAAGGAATGTTTACTGGCTTGATCGTTGGGATGATCTCAGTTGCTCTATTTGCAAAATTTACTCGAAGTAAATTTACGATTAAAATGCCTGGTAATGTACCGCAAAATGTATTTGATTCTTTCTTTTCATTGATTCCGATCAGTGAAGTGTTGTTGATTTTTGGAGCAGTACGTATCTTGATTGAATCATTAGGCTACGTTTCACTGCTGCAAATGATTTCGGAAATACTGATAAAACCTTTGCTTTCAGTTGGAACGGGATTGCCGGCGATACTGATCGTTATCTTGCTGCAGCAAATTCTTTGGTTCCTTGGATTGCATGGATTTAATATTGTTTGGGGTGTCGTATCTGCTTTTTGGTTGCCATTGTTCTTAGAGAACGTCGCAAAATTCGCAGAGACCCAAAGTTTTGCTGGAATCACGATTTCGCCTAATACGATGACCAATGTTTATGCCATGATCGGTGGATCAGGTGCGACCTTTGGATTGATTATCGCAATGCTGATCTTCACAAAAAAAGGTGAGAAGGAACGAGAAGTGGCAAAATTGGCATTGATCCCCGGTTGTTTTGGGATCAATGAACCAGTCATCTTTGGTTTGCCAATCGTTTTAAATCCATTGATGTTCATTCCTTGGATTTTAGTACCGATCATTAATGCAGTGATTGCATATATTGTGACGTCAATCGGCTGGGTTGTTCCATTAGTTGTACTGAACTCCGGAAATGAACCGATCTTTTTAAGTACGTGGGTTTTAGGTGCGTTCCATATTAGTCCGGTTATATTAACAGCAGTACTAGTGGTGCTAGATGTCGTGCTGTACGCACCATTCGTTGTTTTAAATCAACGCCATGAAAGAGCGGAACAGTTAATCGAAGAACAAACAAAAGAAGAAACAACTGCTCAGTTAATGGCAGAAAATGCAGGTTAGAAACAAAGATCTTTAAGAATTGAGGAATTTTTTGTGATGAAGGATATTTACACGGTAGCTCACACCCATTGGGATTATGAATGGTATTTTACGAGACAGGAAGCCCGGGTTCAATTTATTTTCCATATGGATGAGGTTTTAGCCGCATTGGAAAACAACCAATTAGATTATTATACATTAGATGGTCAGATGTCGATCGTGGAGGATTATTTGACGATTTTTCCTGAAAAGGAAGAACAAATCAAGAAATTAGTGACAGCTGGTCGTTTATTTGTTGGTCCGTGGTTTACACAAATCGATGAGATGACGACCTCTGGGGAGTCAACGGTTCGCAATCTGCGAATTGGGATTCAAGAAGCTGAGAATTTAGGTAGCTGTATGCGAATCGGCTATTTACCTGATTCCTTTGGGCAAAGTCAAGATATGCCGAAAATCTTTAACGGTTTCGGGATTGAGCAAGCATTGTTTTGGCGAGGGATGCCTAAAGAAGCTCAGGTACGCTATTTCTATTGGACAAGTAATGATGGTTCAAAAGTTCTGACTGCTAATATCAAAAACGGGTATTATGCTGGCGTTGATTTGATTGAACAGGATAATTTTGCTGATTTATTTGATCGTATTTCAACAGAAACGGAAAGCAATGCACATGTATTACCGGTCGGAGGAGATCAGCGTGCAATTGATTTCAATTTAAAAGAGCGGATTGCTAAAGCGAATCAAGTAATTGAAAATGATAGTCAATTCATCGAAAGCAGCTATCCGGATTTTTTTAAAGCCTTAGAGAAAAACGAGGCCTCTTTTAAAGAATTATCTGGTGAGTTCATTGATCCGTCTGATTCAAAAATCCATCGAGGTATTTATTCTTCACGCTATGACTTGAAACGAGTTTATGATCAGTTGGAGCGAGTGCTTACGTACCAATTGGAACCCATGTCGGCTCTTGCAAACAATTACGGGATCGCGACAAAACAAGGACTGATCAATAGTCTTTGGAAAACTGTCGCACGCGGTCAAGCGCATGACAGCGCCGGTGGCTGTAATAGTGATGAAACGAACCAAGATATCTTGATGCGTGGAATCAACGCATTACAAGAGGCACAATCGTGTGTTGATTATTTGTTGAGAAAACTAAGCATCTCGTTGAATAACGAACAGGAAAATGACTTGTTTATTTGGAATCCATTGCCATTTACAAATGCGACAATACGTAAAATCATTGTTTCGACGAAAAACTCGTCCTTCTCCTTAATGGATCAGGCAGGGAATGTAATCGATTTTGAAATTGTTGATCAGCAAAAAGAAAATGCCGGCTGTTTGCGACGTGATCGATCTGAGATGATTGATGATTACTATTATTTGTCAACGATTATGTTGGAGTGCGACTTACCTGCGATGGGATGGCTGCAGCTGCAGCTTTTAGAAACAGAGGATTTGGCAAAGTCGCTCAACAAAGCCGAACGAATCGAAAATGAACACTTTTTACTACAATTTAAAGAAGGAAAGTTTGATCTGTTCTCAAAGAACAAGCAAACTTGGCAGATTGATTTCTTGAAAGTTGAAGACGGGGGAGACGAAGGCGACACATATGATTTTTCTCCGGCCTTTGATGATTGGGTACTGACTCTTGATTTCACGCAGACAAAAGACGTGAGGATCGAGCAAGGAAATTTACTCAGCCGAATCATCGTGGAGGGTCAATGGAAACTCCCGTATAACCTTGAGTCACGTAAAGCACAAGAATTAGATGGCAAAGTTGACTATATATTGGAATTACAACTGGCTAAAAATAGTACGGCAATCGATGTGAAATTGACGATTGACAATCACGTACTGGATCATCGTTTGCGATTAATGATCGTAACAGATGTTCAGGCGGCATACTCTTACGCGGATACACAATTTGGTGTGATCAAACGTCCAGTTGAAGATACACATTTACATGATTGGCGAGAAATCGGGTATAAGGAAGAGCCGACTAGTATGCGTCCAATGATCCATTTTGCCAATATTCATGATGAACAATCAAGTTGGAGTTTTTTGACCAGAGGAACAAAAGATTTTCAAGTGGTAGGAGAAATGTATGATACATTGGCAATCACTTTGTTTCGCGGAGTAGGATTTTTAGGTCGTCCAGATACTTTGAGAAGACCCGGTGATGCCTCTGGATTGCAAACAAAAGTAGTGCCAACACCGCAAAGTCAATTAATTGGAGAACTTGTTTTTGAAGGCAGTATCGTTTTAGAAAATCTGTACAATCCGCAAAAATTACAGATGCTCTATTTGGAAACTACTCAGGAAAACTTGTACTATCAAACGCAGACGATCAATCGGTTTACTACACCGATTCAATATTTTCCAGTAAATCCGTTGCAAAAAGAACTTGTTTTAAAATCATTCATCACGGTGGAAGATTTAGCGGTCGTTTTTAGCAGCTTCTTGCCAACGATCGATAATAGCGGATTTGAACTGCGCTTATATAATACTTTTGAGACTATTAAAACAGCTCCCGGAAAACTATCCTTTGAACAGCCTGCGAATATCGTATTACTTGATTTAGAAGGAAAATTTATCCGTTCTATTGCGTCAAATGTAACTGAATTTGAACTGGCCGACTTCAACAGCGGGGAGATTCGCACATATGGTATCTACTTCAATCGAGGAAAAGATGGGAGAAGCAATGATTGATCAGAAAAAACTAATTGAAGAAATTCAAGCTTATGCTGATACAGTAGAGCTTCCTACAGAAAAAGAAACAAAGCTTTTTCGTCAGGCCTTCGTTGATACGATCACGAATACAGTATCGGTTCGTGAAAATGGTGAAATTTTTGTAGCGACTGGAGATATTCCAGCGATGTGGTTGCGTGACTCCACATTTCAAGTGCTGCCATATTTAATGATTGCAGACAAAGTTCCGGCCGTTAAAAAATTGGTTCATGGAGTTTTGGAGCAGCAATTAACTTATTTGCTGCATGACCCATACTCGAATGCTTTTAACAAAGAAGCGGATGGCGGACACTACAGTAATGACACATCAAATGTTCCTATTTCGGCGTTAGTTTGGGAACGTAAATTTGAAATTGATTCACTATGTGCTCCGTTTTTCTTAGGGTATCAGTTGCAGCAAGCAGGTTATACTGAGCATTTGAACCCAAAATTTTGGGAAGCTGCTTCTGTTGCGATAGATACATTCATTCGCGAGCAGCATCATGAGACTTCAATGTACACCTTTGTTCGGACAGATTGTCCGCCATCTGATACAATTCCTTGTGATGGAAAAGGCCGTCCGATTGAGTATACAGGCATGGTATGGAGCGGTTTTCGTCCGAGTGATGATGCTTGTTACTATGGTTACTTTATTCCGGGGAATCAGTTCATCGTGGTTATTTTGAAACAGTTATTAGAGTTGCTGCCGAAAAAATCGAATCCGAAACTTGAAGAGAAAATGACTCGCTTGTTGGCGGAGATCACACAAGGAATTGAAAAATATGGACGTTTAGTCGATGAAAATGGCGAGTATTACTACGCCTATGAAGTCGATGGGCTAGGAAATAGTTTATTTATGGATGATGCGAATGTACCTAGTTTACTCTCGCTGCCATTTTTAGGCTTTTGCGCAGAAAATGATCCAACTTACCTCGTTACTCGAAGTAAAATCTTGAGCACTGCGAATCCTTATTATTATACTGGTGAATGTCTGAAGGGGATTGGCAGTCCGCATACACCATCCGCTTATGTATGGCCGATTTCTTTGGCGATGGAAGGCTTAACATCAGATGATTTAGCAGTGATCGAAGCAAAACTTCAACTGATTTCAAAAACAGATGCAGGTACTTTGCAATGTCATGAAGGTATCAATGTAGATGATCCTAATCAGTTTACCCGAGAATGGTTTTCCTGGGCGAATATGACTTACTGCAATTTGGCTTTGCATTATTTAAAACTAAAAAAATAAATCGACCGGCTGATTTTTTTGCTGGAATTTGTTTTTTCGATAAAGAAGAATATTGTAACGATGTTTCATATTCATTAAAATTAAAAGATAGAAATAAACGGCAAAAGAAAAAGTTCTTTTGCCGTTTTTAGGGAGGAAAAGTGTTGAGTCAAAAAATATTAGCAATCGATATCGGCGGATCGGCGATCAAAGGCGGATTATGGGGAAATGAGGCGTTAACAGAGCTGCCTAGCTATCCAACACCAAAAACATGGGATGAAATGAAAGCGTATTTAAAATTGTTGGTGGAAGAACATCAAATCACTGACGGGGTGGCAATCAGTGCGCCGGGAGCGGTCAATGTCGAAGAGGGTGTGATCTATGGCGTAAGCGCCGTGCCGTATCTTCATCGTTTTCCGATCAAGCAAGAATTGGCAGACTTTTTAAGTGTGCCGGTCTCCTTTCAAAATGACGCGAATTGTGCGGCGCTAGCTGAGATTTGGCAGGGAAATGCGAAAGGGTTAGAGTCGGCTGCACTTATGATTATCGGTACGGGAATTGGCGGCGGAATCGCGATCAATGGGAAATTACGCTCAGGGACGAATTTATTTGGCGGCGAATTCGGGTATCAGATCATGAACAATGATACTTTGGAAACGTTGAGCGACCTAGGCAGTCCGGTGGCTATGTCTAAACGTTTTTCAAACATCAAGGCGGACGATCGAAACTATACCAGCAAAGAAATCTTTGACTTGGCTGAAGCTGGCGATGAATTGGCTCAAGAACAGATCGACTACTTCTACAATGCCTTGAGTATCGGTATCTATAACATTTTGGTTTCATTGGACCCGGATCGAGTATTGATCGGCGGTGGAATATCAACAAGAGAAGATTTATTGTTCAATATAGAAGAACGGGTGCAGCAATTATTGCTGAAAAAAGGCGCGAAGGAATTAAAGGCTTCTATTATGCCCTGTAAATTTTTGAGTCAAGCGAATTTGATTGGTGCAGTCTATCAGTTTTTAGAAGAACAGGATTAAATTAAAACCACTTTCCTTTCAAAAGGAGAGTGGTTTTTTCGCGAGAATGAATCACGTTAAATAATCTTTTTTTAGAAAGTTGAATGGCGGCTTGCTTACTTTGCCGTACTCGCCAGGAGTGAGGGAATCGACCTGAACATCAGGATAAGCGTTTAATTCTTCGATATGTTCCTTCAACATGGGGACTAAAATCAGCCGATCGATTTTAAGGTCATGCATTAATTGTCTAGCCTCCGCCAAAGAAGCAGGACGCCAATCATAGTTTGGATGTATTTTAGCAATGTTTTCGATCATATCCGAAGTAGCGTAATCTTTTGCGATAGAACCCCATTCATCATCTTTTTCTGGTTTATACCGATGCACGACGAGCAATGCTTTCTTCATAATACGTTCCTCCTTTGTGAGAAATATCAAACAGGCTATTCCTCTTTATTGTACCTAGCAAATTGAGGGATCACAAATATTAAATGAAACGTTTTCCTTCTTAAATTGACTAGTTTAACTGGATTTTCAATGAAAAATGGCGTAGATTACGGAAGGTACTTTTTGAGAAATAGAAAGCGAGTGTTTTATTTGAAGAATTTAGATTTAGCGAGAACGGCTTTGGTCGTCATTGATTTGCAAAAAGGGATTATGGGGACTGGCGAGTTGAAGCCTTACACTGCTTCAGAGGTATTGGAAAAGAATAATCAATTAGCCGAAGCGTTGAAAAATACAGCAGGTTGGATCACGCTGGTCAACGTTGATCCGACGACAATGCAATTTTTGAATAAGGAGCGCAGTGGTCGAGCATACACCGATTTACCTGCGGCGTTTGCTGACTATGTGATGCCGATTGCGACGGATGAAAGTACTGGAAATATCATTAAAGTAACGAAGCATAATCCCGGTGCATTCTTTGGAACGGATTTAGATTTGCAATTGCGCCGTCGTGATATCGATACGATTATCTTAACGGGCGTAGCAACAGCCAACGGTGTTTATGCAACTGCCCTAGATGCGTATCAGCATGGGTATAAGGTCATTGTAGTAGAAGATGCCTGTGCCGATCGCGATGATGAGCTGCATCAAGTTTTTTTCGAAAAATTATTTGTTAAGTTGGGACAAACGACTACAACAGAAGACATTTTAACTAGGATTGAACAAGCAAAAAAGGAAACTAAATAGTAAAAAGCTCCTGCCGAGAAATTTTTCAGCAGGAGTTTTTTTAATCTTGCGAATAAAAGAGCAGCTCATCCGGAAAGTTTTTTCGTTCGTCCTCAGTCAGTTGACGTTCTGCCAAGACCATATCAATGTCTTGAAAGTCCGCGAAAGTGTAGAGACCTTGATTGCCGATTTTTGAGCTGTCGCAGAGGATCATATTTTTTTTGCAGTGAGCAATAACGGTGCTCTTGATTTCCAATTCTTGATAGGAGCGAATTGTCGGTCCCGTTTTGGAGAAGCCATCACAGCCTAAAAAGCCTAAGTCGAGATTTAAACTTTGTAAAGCATTTAAAGTCCAAGCGCCCACGTAGGAATTACTTTTTTTGCGGAATTGACCGCCAGCTAATAGGACTTGATTATCAGAGGTCGCTAGGATTTGGCTGATTTGCAGTGAATTTGTCACGATCGTTAAATCATTGCGCATCACAAGCAATTTTGCTAACTGTAAAACAGTGGTACTGGTATCTAAATAAAGCGACGCGTTTTGTGGAATAAAGGCCAAAGCTTTTTCCGCGATCGCGTTTTTTTCTTTCATTTGCTGTTTTTCTTTAACTGAAAATTCGCTTTCTAAGAAGGGTTTTGTCAATTCGACTGAACCATGTTTTTTTGCTAGTAAGTTTTTTTCTTGAAGAAAACCGACGTCTTTTCTGATGGTTTCTGTCGTTACTTGAAATTTTGCAGCTAAATTATTGATCGAAACCACTTTTTGATTCATGACTTCATGGAGAATTTTGTTTCTTCGTTCTTCACTGGATAAACGCATACGATCCCTCCTTAGAGAATTATAGCACAAAATATTTATATTGTTGGCAAAACAAAATTATTTTTTTGGTTTATCTTGATAAAACCAAAAATATATGTATAATTTGAATTGTGAAGCAAAACAAAATAGAAAGGTTGGTTTTTGATGGAAAAACAAATAGTAAAGATTTTACCTTTTTTTGAACCGCGAATTTGGGGCGGTAAACGGATGCTTGAAACATTTAATTATCAGACGGATCTCTATCCAATTGGAGAAGTGTACAATGTTGTTGCTTTGCCAGGCGCAGCGGATTGTCCGGTGGCAGGGACTGATCTGACTCTTTCTCAGCTTTATACAGAATATCCGGACTGGTTTGATTGCGATACGGAGGAGCTGCCGATTCGAGTCAATTTATTGGATCCTTTATCGGATTTATCGGTTCAGCTTCATCCTGATGACGCATATGCATTGGAACATGATAACTCACGGGGGAAACCAGAAGCTTGGGTAATTTTAGATACACCTGCGGATGGCAAGATCGAATTTGGCCATCATGCGAAAAGCAAAAAGGAATTTGCCGAATGGGCGGAGACTGGTGAATGGGGAAAATTACTGAAGTATTTACCAGCTAAGAAAGATTACTTTATTGACATTCCCGCAGGCACCTTGCATGCAATAAATCGAGATGTCTTGACCTACAACATTTCTCGTAACGCGGATCTGACGTATCGCTTATATGATTATGGCAGAATCGAACCAGAAACTGGTGAAGAAAGAGAACTGCACATTGACAAGGTATTGGAAAATGTTCTGGTTCCTGATACCTCAGAAGGATTTGTTTGGATCGAACCTTATAAAAAAGCTGGCTGTGAGATTACTGATTATTGGGATGAACCGGGTTTATACAGTTTAAGCCGAATCAAAACGGAAGATCGGGGCACGTATCAGCTCGCACGTTTTGTCTTCATTACTATAGTAGAAGGTGAAGGCAAGGTGAATGATGTGATTGTCTCGAAAGGTGAAACGATCTTGGTTCCAGCCGGAGTCGATTCCTTAGAGATCGCGGGAACGTTAGATATGTTTGTCGCAAGTTATAAAAACGAGGAGGAATAGAATGGAAACCAAAGAGGTAGCTTATACAGCGGCGATGGAACTAGCAAATACGTTGAAGAACATCGATCAAGAAGAAATCGATCGTTTGGCTACAGGAATTAAGCAAGCAAAGCGAATTTTCGTATCGGGAGCGGGACGTTCATTGCTGATGTTAAAAGGATTAGCGATGCGCTTGATGCATTTAGGTTATGACGTTTATGTCGTAGGCGAAGTGACGACACCGGCATTTTTGCCAGATGATCTATTGATACTTGCCAGCGCATCAGGCGAAACGGCATCATTGATTAACACAGCAAGCAAAGCCCGTGAAATTGGCGGAGAAATCATCAGCCTTACCATTTTTCCAGAATCGACTTTAGCGAAACTATCAGCTGGAATCATCAGAATTCCAGCCTATACGGACAAACTTCCCGAGAGTAGAGAGAACCAAAAGGGGATTTTACCTGGCGGCAGTATGTTTGAAGAAGCAGTGCTATTGCTGGCGGATTCCTTGATTGTTGAGCTGGCGCTAGAACAAAAGATACCGACGGATCGTGCATTTGAAAAGCACGCGAATTTAGAATGAAGTCATAAAGGAGGAAAATAAATGAAATTACAACTAGCGATTGACGAGTTAAATCTAGCTGAGGCACTTGAGGCATTAAAAGAACTGCATCCGTATGTTGATATTGTGGAGGTAGGCACACCGTTTTTGATTGATGCAGGCCGTGAAGCGGTGCGCCAAATTAAGGCGAGTTATCCGAAGCTTGAAGTATTATGTGATGCAAAAATTATGGATGCGGGGTCGTATGAAGCACAATTGGCTTATGATGCCGGCGCTGAATATGTAACTGTTTTAGGAATCACCGATGATTTGACGATCAAGGGGTGTGTGGAACAGGCGCAAAAACAGGATCGGCAAGTTATGGTAGACCTGATTTGTGTACAGAATTATGCTGAACGCATTCCGGTTATTGAGGCTTTAGGTGTTGATGTTATCGCGGTTCATACTGGGGCAGATCAGCAGCATGCTGGACGAACACCTTTGGAGGATTTAAAAGAATTGAAGCAATATACGAAAAAAGTAAAAGTTGCTGTAGCCGGCGGAATTAACAGTGAAACGGTTGGTGATTATGTCGCATTAGAACCAGATATCGTGATTGTCGGCAGCGGAATCTTGAATGCGGCCGATCCGCTAAAGGCTGCGAAAAGTATCAAAGCGGCATTGAGATAAGCTTAAAGGAGCTGGGAAGATTTCCCGGCTCCTTTTTATAATTGTTTGATGTGCTCTAAAAAGTTTTTGTATTCACTGTTCTGCAAGATCGCTTGTTGAATTTCTTCACGTTCCATTAACTCTAACAGCAGGCTGTAGATCTCTTCGGTATCCTCGTAGTCTTCCTTGCTGATAGCAAAGAGGAAGACAAATTTTACCAGATCGCCTTCGCCCCAATCCACACCATTCGGAATGACTGCTACCGACACGGCAGATTGTTTGGCTAATAAGGACATCGGATGCGGGATCGCCAACCATTCGTTAATATTGGTTTGGTTGATCGCTTCTCGTTTCATAATGCTGGCATGAAAATTCTCTGGGACAAAATCCTTTTGAAATAATTGCTGAGTCATTTTTTTAAGCAGTTGGTCCTTAGTATCAAAATCTTCGTGAAGAAAAAAGTCTTCGTAAAATAATGAGTAGATTTCGGCCTTCGAGCCTTTAAAATTCTCTATGAAGTGTTCAATTTTTACGATTTCTTTATCTAATTTTGCCATATTGATATAGATATGAGGAATACTTAATTGCTCCAACGGAACGGTCGTGATCACAAAATCAACAGTGGATAGATTGTGCTGCTGCAACTCCACATACGAAAGGCGATCCACTACTTCGATCGTTTCTTGATAATTTTTGTTGATCTTAGCTTCAATGATCCGGCTCATAGCGCGACCGGTCCCGCAAACTAGGATTACGCGATATTTTCGATGGGCACTGCTGGAGTTTCTTTCCATTGCGCCGGCGATGTGCAGTGCGATATATCCGACCTCATCCTGAGAAAAATACAATCCATGCTGTTTGCCCAATATTTCTAAATGAGTCAAACAGAGATCATAAGCCTGTGGAAAGGACTTTTTGATCGTTGCTAATAAGGGATTGCTGCGGCGTGCCTCCATTAAGTTCATATTGATAAAACCTTCGATATGAGAAGTTAGGTCTTCAATCAGCATCTTATCTTCGACCCAGTCAAAATTAGACGTTCGTTTAATGGCATGCAGTAAGTCATCAACGATCGCTTTGGCTGTCTCACTAGAAGAATTGCTGGTCGATGCTGTTTCAACTAACCGCGGAGCATTCAATGCTAAATAGTAGGTGAAATATTCTTTTTCTCCACTGCTCAATTGAATATCAAAGGCTTGGTCAATCTCATCTAAAAAATGACATAAGGCTTTTTGTGCATGCTGTTTTAGGATTGGTACACGCAAAGGAAATCCAGTCATTTCATGACCCGCTAAAAAGCGGCTGATCGCTAATGCAAAATGAGAAAGGATATTTTTATGATAGTAATCCGAATCCAATAATTCCAAAGGTGCGAGATAGGTGAGTTCTAAGTCCTGTAAGAGCTCTAGGTCGATATTATCAAAGAGAGCCAGCTCCATTTCAGTGAAACCAATCAAATATTCTTGCAAATCCTTTTCGATCAACAAATCGCTGATCGCCTGTCGTTTCGCAAATTCATTCCCTAAAAGCTCAAAACCAATATTCGGACGATTCACGATTTTTAATTGATAGGTCATCAAATTATCGCGCGCAGTTTTCAAATAGGAATAGAACGTGTTTTTACTAATGAACAGCTGATCTAGAAAATCGTCTAATGATAAAGGGGTTTCATTCTTAAATAGAAGAAAGAGTAAATATGCCTGTCGTTCTTCGCTTGTCGTCAAAAAAGAATCTGCAGAAGACATGCTTTTTGTCCACCAGTCATTGAATTGTTCTTTGGAAAGAATCGTCAGCAAATAGCCCTGTCCCCGAACCAGTGTGATCGTGGCACCGACGTTGCTTAATAGGTCATTCAGATTCGCAATGTCTGTCCGCACGGTTCGTTCAGAAATGGAAAAGCTCTTGGCTAATTCCTTCATCGGTAGCGGTGTGGTTTGTTTGGCTAATAATTCCAATAGGTCATCTAATCGTTGATAAGCAAGCTTCGACACTTGGTTCACCTCCGGTACTTAAACCAATCATACAGTATAGAAGAAAAGATTGAAATCTTTCAGCAGTACCGCTATTTTCCAAAAAAGTTGGCAATCCCTTTGGAAAACGCTTTACTAACAATTGCCAAATTAGTTGGAAATTGGAAGTGTTTACATAAAGTCCCAGAACTCGTAAATTAAACGTGTAAAGAAAAACGAAACACGAGTCAAACTAGCTACAAAGAAAAATTACTTCCTAAATTATGAGAAAGGAGTTTCCAATATGGACTTTAAAGAAAATAATATCCTTCTGGATGTAGTGGTCGCTTCGAAAGAAGAACTGTTTGAAGTTATAGCAAATTATGCCTATGAATCAGGTTATGTCGCGAATGCGATCGAAACCTGCGGGGCTTTTAACGAACGGGAAGCGGAGTATTCGACTGGACTGCAAGATGGCTTCGCGATTCCTCATGCGAAGGCAGAGACAGTTCTGGAGCCGACGGTTTTGTTTATTCGTTTAAAACATGAAGTTGAATGGGAAACCTTTGATGATTCTGAGGTAAAAAATATTTTTGCCTTGATGGTTCCAAAAAAAGACGAAGGAACCGTCCATCTGGAAATGCTGAGTCGGTTGGCAACGGCTTTGCTAGAAGACGAGTTTACTCAACAGATTCAACAATCTGAGGATAAAACACAATTAGTAGAATTGATTAAAAAAGAAATGATTGGAGAGAGGATCATATGAAAATCGTAGGAATTTCCGCTTGTCCAGCAGGATTGGCACACACACCGATGGCAGCGAAGGCACTAGAAAAGGCTGGAGTAAAATTAGGTTATGATGTCAAAATTGAACAACAAGGATCACTGGGACAGGTCAATGAGATTACCCCGGAAGAAGCAAGAGCGGCAGATTTTTTACTGTTGGCGACGGATCAAAAGGTGGTTGGCTTAGAACGCTTCGATGGAAAACCGCAGCTTCGCGTGAATATCAATACATGTATTAAAGCGCCGGAAGCTGTTTTGAAGAAATGTATCGCTGCTGTTGAACAAAGACAAACTAATTAAAGAAAAGGGGCAAGAATGATGAAAAAAGTTCTAGCAGATTTCAAAGGTCATTTAATGAGTGGAATCAGTTTTGTGTTGCCGTTGATTATTGGTGCTTCTTTAGTCGTCGCGATTCCGAAAATGATTGCATTGGGTATGGGACTGACGAGTTTAGATCCTTACGCAGAAACAGAAGGTTTGAAGCATGCACTTTATTTGATTGAGCAAGTTGGGTGGACCGGGATCGGGTTGATCAATACGGTATTGGCTGGATTTATTGCTTATTCTATTGGAGACAAAGCCGCGTTGGGTGCTGGTTTTATCGGCGGTGCGGTGGCGACAAGTACCAATGCCGGGTTCCTTGGTGCTGTAATTGCCGGGTTCTTAGCGGGTTATTTAGTGAAATGGTCTAGAGAAAAAATCAAATTACCGGAATCATTCTCAGGGGTTATGCCATTAGTGATTTTACCGCTGATCGCGACATTATCGGTAGCGATAGTTATGGGTGCTCTATTGTCCGAACCGCTCGCGTGGATTAATACCAGTCTCGTTGATTGGATTCGTACGATGATCGAAAACGATGTGAACAAGATCTTGCTTGCGATGATCATGGGCGCAATGATCGGTTCTGACTTAGGCGGACCAGTCAACAAAGCCGCTTGGATGGCCGGAAATGTTCTATTGGCAGAAGGCGTTTATTTACCAGCGATTATTGTAAATGTAGCGATTTGTGCTGTGCCATTTGGCTATGCGTTAGCTACTTTGTTCCATAAAAAACGTTTCAACCAAGAATTATTGGATGCAGGACGCAACAATTTTGTGATGGGCTTTATCGGGATCACGGAAGGGGCGATTCCATTTACTTTAGTGAACCCTTTGAAATTAGTACCAATCAACATGATTGGCGGTGCGATCGCTTCTGGGTTAGGTATTGCCCTTGGAATGTACGCAAAAATGCCGCCGGTCGGAGGAATTTATGGATTCTTCACCGTTGGTAATGGCTGGGCTTACTTAGTCGGTTTATTCGTTGGGGCAGCCTTTATCGGCTTTGTCGCTCCACTATTCGTGAACTTCAACAAACAGGAAGATAAAGCTGAAGACATCGATTTGGAAGACATCGATGTCAGCTTTGAAAATTAAAAAGCGGGTTCGATAAACGAAAAAAATTAATAGGCACTGACGGTGAAAATCGTTGAGTGCCTATTTTAATCAAACGAGAGGAATTTTTGCATGAAAAAAACAGTACACGTAGTACCTCACAGTCATTGGGATCGCGAATGGTATTTTACTACCAGCCGTTCAAAAATCTATTTGATGCACGATTTGAAAAAAGTTTTGGAGCACTTAGAAAAAGACACTCCCTATGATAGTTTCATTTTAGATGGACAAGCCTCGCTATTGGATGACTATTTGAACTGGCGTCCGCAGGATAAAGCCAGAATCAAGCAATTGGTTCAACAAGGCAAACTGATCATTGGTCCATGGTATACCCAAACGGATCAGCTGGTAATTTCTGGTGAAAGTATTGTCCGCAATATGTTATACGGCATGAAGATTTGCGAAGAATTCGGCGACTATATGAATGTCGGCTATGTGCCCGATTCCTTTGGGCAAGCAGCCAGTATGCCGCAAATTTATCGTGAGTTTGGTATCGAGGACACGATGTTTTGGCGCGGGGTGAGTGACGACGATGTGGCCCATACAGAATACACTTGGCGCGGAGAAGATGGTTCGGTGGTCAATGTTTATCAAATTCCTAGCGGTTATTATATCGGCGGTGCGATTCCTGAACGGGAAAAAGATTTAGCAGAATTTTTACATCAAGAGCCCTTCAAAACAACATGGGGACGCAGTTCGACCGATCAAGTCTATTTCCCAAATGGTTTTGACCAAGCACCCGTGCGAGAAAATTTGCCTGAGCTAGTCGGTCAAATGAATAAACTTTATCAAGCGGAATACGAGCTGCAATTTTCAACAATCGAAAAATATATCGCAACAGTTAAAGAACGTCAGCCGGAATTAGAAGAGGTCGCGGGTGAATTGATCAATGGCAAGCTGATGCGCATCCACAAAACGATTTTCTCTTCCCGTTCTGATTTAAAGGCGATGAACACGCAGATTCAGCATTATCTAGTGAACGTAATGGAGCCGGTACTGACGATGGCGATGCAGCTCGGTTTTGAATATCCTGTCGAAACAGTCAAAGAAATCTGGAAGCTGATGTTTGAGAATGCTGCCCATGATTCTATCGGTTCCTGTGTATCGGACACAACGAATGAAGATGTCTATATGCGCTACAAGCAGGCTCGGGATATCTCTATGAACTTAGTTGAATTAACCTTGCGCCAAATCTCGACCGCAATCGATAATCCGCAGGCACACGAAATCACATTTACGCTGTTCAATACTTATGACACAGAACGTGAAGGTGTGATTGAAGCGGAAGTTTACCTACCGCAAAAAGAATTCGCGCTTCTTGATCAAGCGGGCGATTCTTTGCCATACACGATTTTAGAACTGATCGATCAAACAGAGTATGTCTTAAATCAAGGCAACGTATTGAACTCTGTTAAGGAAATCTATTTGCCAGAAAAAGTCTACAAAGCCAAAATCGCATTCGAAGCAAGCAAAGTACCAAGCGTTGGCTATACACAATTGACCATCGATCTTAAAGGTGACAGCAGTGCACCATTGCAGACAATCTCTGATAACGTGATCGAAAATGGCTATTACCACATCACAGTCAATAAGAACGGATCTTTAGATATTTTAGATAAAGCCAATGAAGTACTCTATAAGAATCAAGGAATCATTGAAGAAAACGGGGATGATGG
Source organism: Enterococcus malodoratus (assembly GCF_027659535.1). Classification (NCBI taxonomy): domain Bacteria; kingdom Bacillati; phylum Bacillota; class Bacilli; order Lactobacillales; family Enterococcaceae; genus Enterococcus; species Enterococcus malodoratus. Next base: position 106,345 of record NZ_JAQDPG010000011.1, read on the forward strand.
TGATTCCTTCAACTATTCGCCGCCAGTTAAGGATTGGGTGATTTCATCCGCTGATTTCGAACCGGAAATCACGATCAAGCAGTCGGCTATTTATCAGTCGGTGCGTTTAGAATTCATGTTGAAGGTACCAAAGGATCTAGCTGAACGGGCTGAGAAAAAGGCCTCGGCGGAATTCCCGATCGCTTTAGAATTAGCCTTAAGGAAAAACTCGCCGATCATTGATTTCACATTGACTGCCGAAAATCAAAAGGTGGATAGTCATCGCGTTTGTGTCCTATTTGATACCGGAATCGCTTCGAAATTCTCGATCGCCGATCAGCAATTTGGTACGCTGGAGCGTCCAGTTGTTTTTGAAAAGGAAATGGCGCTTTGGGAAGCCAATAAAGAGCAGTGGAATGAACAGCCGATCGCGGTTGAAACGTGTCAATCCTTCGTTAGTCTATTCGAGGAGCGTCGTGGTGTTTCCGTGATGCCAAAAGCTGTGCGAGAGTATGAGATTGTTGGTGAAGCTTTCGATACGATTCGTTTAACGATTTTCCGGACCTATGGCTTTATGGGCAAAGAGAATCTGATGTATCGTCCGGGTCGTGCATCCGGTGAGACCGTAATTGCTACTCCCGATGCACAATGCCACAAAACTATGAGCTTTGATTTTTCAGTGGCTTATTTTGCGGATGGTTTCGATCAGTCAAACGTTGCGCAACTTGCGAAACAAGTGGTTACACCGATCGAAGTTTATCAATATGCAGAGTTTTTAAATTCGCGTCTGATCTTTACTTTAGGCGATGTGGAAAAGACTTTGCCGGCGAATTTCAGCCTTTTTGAAATCGAAGGGAATTTGACTTTAAGTGTCTTGAAAAAAGCCGAAGACCGGCCAGGATATATCTTACGTCTTTATAATGGTCTGTTGAAGGAAAATGGTCGAGCAAAGATTACCTTTAATCATGCCGTCAAAGCAGCAGAAAAAGTTGACTTGAAAGAAGAAACAAAGGAACCGCTATCAATAATTAATGATACAATAGAGCTTGAAAACATCGGGCACGCGAAATTTGTGACCTTGTATGTGGAACAAATCTAAATGATTGTGAGTGAAGCTTAGTGGAAAAATTATTTGGCGGCATCGAAGCCGGCGGAACAAAATTTGTTTGCTCTGTGGGAGATAGTGAGCTGGAAATCGTAGAACGGGCCAGCTACCCAACGACCACACCTGAAGAAACGATGGCCTTGGTGATCGGCTTTTTCAAGAAATATGCGGAACAACTAGTCAGTATTGGTGTTGGTTCATTCGGTCCGATCGATATTCATCGGGATTCGAAAACCTATGGCTATATTACTTCAACGCCGAAACTTGCTTGGCAAAATTTTGATTTTGTTGGCGCGTTAAAGCAAGAATTCGATTTACCAATCGCTTGGACGACAGATGTGAACGCCGCTTGTTATGGCGAATATGTAAAAGGCCGTGGCGATGGTGTTAATAGTGTCGTCTATTACACAATCGGTACGGGTATTGGCGGCGGTGCCTTGCAAAAGGGCAATTTCATCGAAGGCTTCAGCCATCCAGAGATGGGACATGTGCTGGTGAGTCGTAATCCTAATGATGATTTTGCAGGCAGCTGTCCTTTCCATGGACATTGTTTGGAAGGTATGGCGGCAGGCCCAGCCATTGAAAAACGTTTAGGACGCAAGGGGCAAGACTTGAGTGAAGACGACCCCTATTGGGAGATCGAAGCCGATTACATCGCGCAATGCGCCTACAACACGACCTTGATGTTTTCACCAGACGTGATCATTTTTGGCGGCGGTGTGATGCAGCAAGAACACTTAGTTAAAAAAGTACGTGCTCGCTTTAAGGAACTAGTGAACGAATATGTGAAGACACCAGAATTAGAGGACTATATCGTTACTCCGAAACTTGGCAACAATGCGGGAACGATCGGTTGTCTAGCACTAGCCAAAGAAGCAAAATTACACTCATAAAAAATGAAGCCGCCGAATTTGGCGGCTTTTTCGTTGTGTATTAATTGAAAAGATTGTTCTTTCGTTGTACTTCCTGTCTAGATAAAAGAATCCTCGTTATAATTAAGTGAGAAGCGGATGATTGCATCAAAAAAACGATGCCAAAAATTCGGCATCGTTTTATTAATTTATCGGCAGAGCAATTCGAAAGAGGGTTCCATCCGTCGAGCTTTCGACTTCCAGCAGCCAATCGTTTTTCTTAATGATTGAAGAGACGATGAACAATCCTAATCCGGTTCCGCCATCGGTTGGTTTGGTCGTAAAGAACGGCGTAAAAATCTTATCACCAATTTCTTTTGGTATTCCGGGACCATGGTCTCGAACCTCAATCACAAGAATATTTTTATGCTGATAACCTAAGGAATGTTTCTCAAAACGTGCTAGTTGCTGCTTATCAGCGGAATAAGTCGTCACATGGATGACATTTCCTTTACTACGTGCTTGATAGGCATTAGTGATCAAATTGTACAAAATAATTTGTAAATCGTCTTTTTCTATATAGCAGAGACCATCTGTCTGAAGATCGCGTGTTAGGTTAGTGTATTTGGGAATCAAGATACTCATCGTATCGAGCGCTTCATTGATAACGGCATTAATAGAGAACGTTTTTTTCTGGGTATTACTGACACGGCTGAACCGGAGCACATTAGTTGATAACTGCTGACCTTTTTCAGCAGCATGGTAGACCTCGTTCAAATCAGCGATGAGCAGTTCATTGTCTTTGTGTTCGTCGATCAATAGTTGCAGGTTGCCGATCATCGGCGTCAAGAAATTATTCATGTCGTGAACGATCGAGGTGGTCAATAGGCCGATAGTCTCCAATTTAGATTCTTGCAATAGATTCTTTTCTAAGGAATGCTTTTCCTTCAAGGACGCCTGTCGTTCCTTTAATCGAATATTTTCCAAATAGGTATGATTATGTCTCGCATAGTTGCGCATCGTGATTGCAAGAAGGATAATTACAATCAATAGAATAGCCAGCAAGGCCAATGTGATCAGACTTTTTTGTAAAACGGTTCCGTTGCGTTCGTTAAAATCAGAAACACTGGCCACGATCCATTTAGCATCGCCAATAGTGATCCAGCGATAAGCGGTCATTTTCAACACCTTTTTTGGTGTATTTTCTGTCCACCAATAAGAATAATAGCTCAAGGTTCCCGATTGATGAGTCAATTGATCTTTTTCTAGGCGTTTCAAATCAGAATAATCAAGGTCAGGGAATTCTCTTTTGCGATCCTTTACCACAGATAATCCGATTTGCTGAGTGGATGGATGCATAATAATTTCCATGTCCTGATCTTTCACCATGGAGTATCCATTCAATTGTTCATTCTGCTGAAAGTTGTTCTGATAGACTTTTTCAAGATCGATAGGCAGAACAATCAGCGATTGGATCTGCGAATCTTTGAAGATGGGATAATACAAATTTAAATAGGAAGTATTTTTATAAAAATAGGCTTGTCCGTTCTTCGTAATTTTTCCCTGTAAAGCGTCTAAATACAAAGGATCATTTTTGAGATAATCCGGTGCAGTCGCCGCATCAAGCATTTTATGTTTTTGAAATTGCCAGCCTTTATTGAACTGATCGTTTGGTTGGATCTGATAGATTCCTTTTGCGGCGGGCACTTCTTTCTGCAGCTGGTTTTGAACTGTGCCGTGTCCACCGTTTTGGATATCTGTAGCGCAATTTTCCAGTGCTAGGGAATAAGCCTCAAGCTCTAATTGTAAAATTTTGATCGTTGAATTATTTATGATTGCTAATTGACTTTGACCTATTTTTAATGCATGCTTTTGAGTGTTGTAATAGCTAAAAGCGGTATAAAGAATACTTAAGATAGTTAAACATAATACGGTGATAATTCCGACATAGAGCCATTTGTTCGACGGTTTTTTCATGACCTAACCCTTTCATACAAATCAGTCCAGAAACACGAGGAGGAAGCGACAATGCGAAAAGGAAAAATTCTGGTAGTTGATGATGATCCAGCGATTCGACGGTTAATTTGGAAATCATTACAATCGACGGGCATCCTTATTTATCAAAGTGATTCCGTTGAGCGAACTGTGGATATTCTTTCGAGAATCGAATTCGATCTTTTTCTGTTAGATGTTAGCCTGGAGCATGAAAATGACGGCTATCACTTAGCTCAGATTATACGTGAACAAGATCCCATCGTACCAATCTTTTTTTTAAGCGGAAAAAAAAGTGAAGAAGAAATTATCGCTGGATTGGAAGTCGGCGCCGACTATTATTTGACCAAACCATTTTCACCAAATATCCTAAAAACCCAAGTCATAACAACGCTTGACCGAGGTAAACTGATTCGTGATCAGACACGGAAAAACAGTGACAAGGAGATTGTGAAAAGCAATTTTCGCTTAGATAAATTACGCTATCAATTTTTCAAAAATGAGAAATTGATTAAGCTATCGTCAAAGGAAATCAAGCTTATGCAGTTTTTTATGGAAAATTCGGATCAAGTTTTTTCCAAAGAACAGATTTACAGCAATGTTTGGGATGACGGCAAATTTGATGCGAATACCATTATGGTTTTCATCAATCATCTGCGAAACAAAATCGAAGATGACACTAAAAATGTCCGCTACTTGAAAACGGTTTGGGGCATTGGGTACACGTTCATTCCAGAAGGAGAGTAGAATAGCTCCTCTAAGAAACCAAAAAAAATACTTAATGCTAAAAGATCAGCGGAACCACCAGGACTTAGATTCCGTTGAATCAAGAGCCGATCATAACGTACCAATTCATCAAGAAATTCTTCTGCGGGAAGCTTCTCTTGATGAATTTTTTTGCATTCCATTTGAACGAGCTGCCACATTTGATAGCCGCCGCGATGCAAAAGGTTGCCATCTTCCACTTCGCTCATTAAATAGATCAAAGTTCGTAAGAGGCGTATTTCGGTCGCTTCTTCGCTTCTTTTTCGCAGATAAGGGAGAGAAAGCTTAGTTAACGATGGATAGCCCGCCGCGGCTTCACCGCGAATACCGGTCAGTCCATAATCTAGATATAATTTTTCGCCATAAGATAGGTTCTTTTTTGCTGGTAACTGCTGAAAGTCCTTTTCGACAAGAGCCGTGGTCATCTCACTAGCTAATTGGACTATCGTTTGACTATCCTCGGGACTGAAAATAAGAGCGGATGATTGCTGTAAATAGTAGCCGGTCGCGCCAAGCAATATGGCAAAAGAAAAATTCGCTCCCTTATGCGTGTTGATACCAGCGGTTGCTTTCAACATAGCCGCTTCTGCTTCGATTCCGATTTGGCGCAGTTGTGTGAATAATTGCGGCATTGTTCCATGATGTTTAAAGCCGGCTTGAAGGTAGCGCATGAAAAACGGACGCAGGCCAGTGATGCTGTCAATAAAAGTATCGTAATCCATGTCTTGATGCGCACCATTAGTTAAACGATCGACCAAACCAGGTTTTGGCGACAGTGAGACTTCATAAAGCAGCGCTTTTTCCGCGTAGGCAGCGATCGTTTGTAATGTTGGTTCAATCAATTTTGCGCCGCTCCATTTCAGCTAGAATAAATTTCAATGAGTGATCAAGATGCTCATGAGTAATTAATTGAATTTGATCCTCATCTTTGGTTTGCATACCGCGGAAAATCAGCCAATGTTCCTCCAATGCTCGATCCCGACGATCAGATGAACGAATGGCGATATCTCTAAAGTAGAGCAAGTAGGCTTGCAGACTTAGGACAAAGGATTTCAAACGAAACATTTGGCTTTTTTCGTAAATGAAGGCATTAAAATCAGAAAAATTCTGCAGGACACTGTCGACTTTTTCTTCCTTATTTAGTTCTTCACCACGTTCCAAAATTTTCTTCAGTTCGGCAAAATCTTCTTCGTTCATTTGTTTCATCGCGGCGATCGTAGCTAAAGTATCTAACGATTTTCGAATCTCATAAATTTCATGAGCATCCTTGATACTGATTCCTTTGACCACAATGCCGACTCGAGGAACATGTTCGACTAATTGCTCCTTCACTAGTTGCGACATGGCGAAACGAATCGGCGTTCGACTGATATTCAAGACATCGGCGAACTCGTTCTCATTGATTCTTGAGCCTGCTGGAATATCTCCCAGGACTATAGTTTTTTTGAACGCTTCATAAATCAAAATTTTTAATGTTTTATTTTGAGTAAAATCTAAATTTTTTCGTACAGATTCGACGACTGTATTCATAAAAAGGTTCCTTTCGTAAAAAAATGAACAGTCCATACATAAAAGATATACGTCTGAAAGGGACCGGCTGCTAAGACAGCCTGATCCCTTTAATTGATTATTGTGGAATATAGATTGGCATATGGCCAAGTAAAACAATCGTACCGATGAAAATTGCGAAAACGCCTAACGCGTATTTTGCGGTTTCCTTTTGCCATTGCCCCATGTCCAAACCAGTTAGACGAAGCAATAGATAGATGAAAGCGACTAAAGGACTTAATAGATGGAACGCTTGTCCCATTAAAGAAGCCAGAGCCATTTGCATGTTGGTGAAGCCGTATTCACGACCGGCTTCGGCAAGAACCGTTAAGACACCAAAGTAAAAACCATCATTTGAAATGAAGAATGTCCCTGGAGCAGAGATCAAAGCGATGACCAGCCCCCAGAAACCAGAAAGCTGCTTCGGAACGATTTGGGTGAAACTCAAGGCCAAAGCTTCCGCCATTCCTGAACCTTGGAATAAGCCCATGAAAACGCCCGCCGCAAATACTAAAATGACTACTTGGACCGCGTCGCCGCCATTGTCGCCGATCCGTTTTGACTGATCCTTTAGAACTGGATAGTTGACCATCAATGCGATACACGTTCCGATCAAGAACAATAGCAGCGGAGGCATCGCGATAGATGGAATGAATGAGCTGGAAACCAACCAAGCAATTAGAATAAATGTCAGTACAGCATTGAATAGGAAGTTTTTTGGCCGCCGGATCTTTAGTGTTTCGGGATCAGTAACGGTGGTCATTTCTTCGATTTCAGCATCGGTCAATTCTGTGATCCCTAAGCGTTCACGTTCCTGTTTACCCATTCGACGAGCAACAAAGAAGATGACATATAGAAGGGAAATGATCATTCCCGGAGCTAAATAAGTCAGAATATCGGCGTCTACTTCTAGAACCGCCATCGCTCGTGCAGTAGGTCCGCCCCAAGGTAGTAAGTTCATAATGGTATTCTGTAAAATTACCAAAACACCAAGGTTGATCATTTTCATATTCAACTTCTTATAGATCGGAATGAAAGCAGAACAGCAAATCAGTGTTGTTGTCGTTCCATCACCATTTAATGAAACTGCCGCAGCAACGACCGCCGTTGCAACCAAAATTTTCATTGGATCTCCTTTAGCAAAGAGAATCATTTTTTTCGTGATTGGATCGAATAGTCCGGCATCCAGCATAATTGAAAAGTAAAGAATCGCGAATAGTAACATGATTCCCGTATTTGCTGTTGTTTGAATCCCCTCTAAAACAAAATCCCCAATATTTCCTTTCTTGGCTACACCTGAAGCCATCGCCACCAGCGTAAAAACCAATGGGATGATCACTAACGAGGTAAAGGGCGACATTTTCTTTTTCATTATTACAAACATGAAGATGATGATCATTGCATAAGATAAAACAGTTAGTAACATGATATTCTCCTCTCTATTTTTGTAAGCGTTAACAATAAATACCGATTAAAAAACGTAATAACATATAGAAGTTCTTCCATGGCAGCTGCTTGTTTTGATAGAATTGCTCCGCTTGACGACTATAGAATAATCAAAATGCAAGTATTTAGATAGCGGGAATTTCGTAAAAAACAGAAAAAGAACAATTCTCAATTGATAATTCTTAGCCATTGTTTAATAAGTTATTAACAAAATCTTAACGCTGTTAAAAACCTTTTATATCAACGTTTTTATGATTTTTAATCGATTTTTTTAAAATAAAAACAATGAAAGAACAATTCGTTTAACTAAATTATATTTCTTCTGTTTGGAATGCTTTTATAATGTGGATGAGCAAAAAAATAGTTGGAAAGGAGTAGCGCGTTGGGAATTTTTGAACGATTACTCGGAAAACGAAAAATGGCTGAGAAACAACCTAAAAATAACGAAAATAAAGATGTTGAGTCGTGCTGGAAGCCGCTGCCTGCGTTTGTTTCTTCAGATAGAAATGAGCATGAACGTGTCAGTTTGATTGCTACAGCTATTGCTGCGGGCGACCACCCGAACAGCCAGTTTGTCGTAAAAAGAATTATGAAACGCAACCCCGAAGTTCGTTTTGTTTCAGTGATTGCGGCCAGCTTAACAGCGACCACCATGAATGGAAATCAGCTGAATGTAAAAAGAGTAGCTAAGAAAAAATAGATGGAGGCATCATTATGTTAAGAAAATTCAAAATTGCCATTGATGGCAGCGAGTATTTAGTTGAAATGGAAGAAATCGGCGGCGTACCACAACCAGCTGCTGCACCGACGATGGCCGCGACTGCAACACTTGATCCGGAACCAGCAGCAGAACCGATAGTAGAAACTGCTCCAGCAGGGGCGGATGCCATCACAGCACCAATGCCGGGAACGATTTTAAAGATTTTAGTGGCGCCCGGCAGTTCGGTAAAAGAAAACCAGCCATTGATGATTTTAGAAGCAATGAAGATGGAGAATGAGATTGTTGCTGGGAAAGCCGGCACGGTTTCTGCTCTGCATGTAAAAGAAGGCGATGTCATCAATCCTGGTGAAGCGTTGATTACGATCAATTAATTATTATTTTAAAAGAGGAAGTGAAGATTTTTGGAGACGTTGATCCAAGGTGTAATAGGTATGGGCCAAGAGCCAGGTCGGATAGTGATGATGGTTATCGCGGAATATTGATGTATTTAGGAATTAAGAAAGAGTATGAACCAACGCTGCTTGTTCCGATGGGACTGGGTACTATCCTAGTGAATTTCCCAGCATCCGGTGTGTTGAGCGCTGGCGGAGAAGCAGGACCTTTTCAAGTTTTATTTGATTTTGGGATCAGTACTGAGCTATTCCCATTACTGTTGTTTATTGGGATCGGAGCGATGATCGACTTTGGCCCATTGCTGCAAAACCCATTTCTACTATTATTTGGTGCTGCGGCACAATTCGGTATCTTTTTTACAATCATCGTTGCCGTAGTGATCGGTTTTGACTTGAACGATGCGGTATCGATCGGGATTATCGGTGCAGCCGATGGTCCAACTTCTATTTTTGTGGCGAATACGTTGAATTCAAGATATATGGGAGCGATCATGGTCGCGGCTTATTCTTATATGGCCTTAGTACCGATCATTCAGCCAATTGCCATCAAGGCAGTTACAACGAAACATGAACGAACGATTCGCATGACTTACCGCGCGGGCGAAGTTTCGCAAACAGCTAAAATTTTATTCCCGATCGTTATTACGATCGTAGCGGGTTTGATTGCACCAGTGTCTTTACCGTTAGTCGGCTTTTTAATGTTTGGGAACTTATTGCGAGAATGTGGTGTATTGGAACGATTGTCTCTAACTGCGCAAAACGAATTAGTGAATATCATCAGTATTTTATTGGGGCTGACAATTTCAGTCAAAATGCAATATGCCGATTTTTTAAGATTAGATACATTAATGGTTATCGGTTTAGGGCTGGTTGCATTTGTTATGGACTCAGTGGGCGGCGTACTTTTTGCCAAGCTATTGAATCTATTCCGAAAAGAAAAAATCAATCCAATGATCGGTGCCGCAGGAATCTCTGCCTTTCCGATGTCTAGTCGCGTGATCCAAAAAATGGCGACGGATGAAGATCCACAAAACTTTATTCTGATGCATGCGGCGGGCGCCAATGTTTCTGGTCAGATTGCCTCGGTTATCGCCGGCGGTTTACTACTGGCGTTATTGACTTAATCAATAAACTATCAATCACCGCAAAAGTCATCCTATTAAATAGAAACAAGGAGGAAGTTTCATGTCAGAAGCATTGCAAAAATCATTGGAGTTATTGGTGCTGGGCTGGGGCGGCGTTTTTGTCGTAATCATGGTCATTTATTTGGCGTCGCTGGCATTAACGAAATTATTTCCAGTAAAACGTTAAGAAAAGAGCATGCCGTATGTACAGGATAAAACGACTTTGGCTAGAAAAGGACCCTAAAGCATATAAGGATTGGTCGTTATTATTGCGAGAAACCAAGATCGATGTGAATGAAAAGCTTGATTACAGTGCGGGGATCTATCAGGGAGACCGATTAATCGCGACGGGCTCTTATCAACGAAACATCCTCAAATGCTTGTCTGTAGCAGAAGAATTTCAATCCGAAAACTTATTAACACAGCTGGTGATCCATTTATTGGAACGATTGAGAGAGGAAAACCAGACACATTATTTTCTATATACTAAGCCAAGCAATCAAGCTATTTTTCAATCTTTAGGGTTTCATGAAATCGTGAAGACCGATCAGATTCTTTTTATGGAGCAAGGATTGCCGACCTTTGAGGACTATCTCGAGTATTCAAGTCGGAAGAAAAAGGGTGACAGTGCTAGCGGGATCGTGATGAATGCTAATCCTTTTACTAAAGGACATCAGTATTTGGTTGAGAGGGCCGCACAGGAAAGTCCGTTCGTTTATGTTTTTGTCTTATCGGAAGATCGATCTGAATTTTCTACGGAGGATCGGTTGGAGATGGTCAAACGAGGTGTGGCGCATCTAAAAAACGTTGAGGTCTTATTGACGGGGGACTATTTGATCTCATCGGCGACCTTTCCTACCTATTTTTTGAAAGATCAGACTGAAGCGAAAAAGGCTTCCCAACAAGCGGAGCTGGATGCTCTTTTGTTTAAAGAGAAAATTGCACCAGCTTTAGCCATTCAACGGCGCTTTGTAGGGGATGAACCTTATTCAGAGGTCACGGAAATTTATAATGAAACGATGCAAAAAATATTTGGTGAAGAATTGACGTTATCTATTTTACCTAGGATCGCTGTTGAAGGAGAGATCGTCAGCGCTACTAAAGTACGAGCAGCTTATCAGCAAAATAATCAGGAATTACTTAGCAGATTATTACCAGCAACGACCTACGATTATTTGAAAGAACAAATTCAATCAAGAGGTGAAGAAGAATGGAAATCAAGCAAAAAGCTGTCACTGGGACAGTAGAATCAAGTGATATCATGATCACCATTGACCGAAATTCTCAACCGGAGATCAGTATTTCTCTGGACAGCAGTGTTGAAAAGCAATTTGGTCAGCAGATTCGACAAGTGATCAAAGACACATTAAAAGAATTAGGCGTTTCATCCGCCAAAGTCATCGCGGTGGATAAAGGCGCGTTGGACTGTACGATCAAAGCACGAACAATCACGACAGTTTATCGAGCGGCCGGAGAATCCGTCTACAATTGGAAGGAGATCGACTCATGGAACGTTTAAGAAGAACGATGATGTTTGTTCCCGGAGCGAATGCGGCGATGTTGAGAGATGCTCCGCTATATGGGGCGGACTCGATCATGTTTGATTTAGAAGACGCTGTCTCTTTAAAGGAAAAAGATTCTGCCCGCGTGCTGGTTCATTTTGCCTTGAAGACTTTTGACTTTAGTCAAGTTGAGACTGTAGTGCGAATAAACAGTTTAGATACGGATGGCGCGGCCGATGTTGAGGCGATGGTTCTGGCTGGTGCAGATGTGATTCGGTTGCCGAAAACAGAAACGGCGCAAGACATCGTGGATGTTGATGAGGTGATCACCAACGTCGAAGCAGCAAATGGAATCCCGGTTGGGACAACCAAAATGATGGCCGCCATCGAGTCGGCTGAAGGCGTATTGAATGCCCGAGAAATTGCGAAGGCTTCAACTCGCTTGATTGGGATCGCTCTAGGTGCGGAAGACTATGTGACCAACATGAAAACCAAGCGCTATCCAGATGGACAGGAACTATTTTTTGCCCGCAGTATGATTTTGCATGCTGCTCGAGCAGCTGGAATCGCAGCAATCGATACGGTTTATTCCGATGTGGATAATGCGGAAGGCTTCAAAAATGAAGTGTCCTTGATCAAACAATTAGGCTTTGATGGAAAATCAGTCATTAATCCACGCCAGATTCCCTTAGTAAATGCGATTTATACGCCGACCGAAGCAGAGCTGCAAAATGCAAAAGAAGTGATTTGGGGAATTCGCGAGGCGGAGGCCAAAGGTTCGGGTGTCATTTCAGTGAATGGCAAAATGGTGGACAAGCCGATCGTTGAGCGGGCAGAGCGCGTGATCGCGATAGCTAAAGCCGCCAAACTGATTACAGAGGAGGAGATTTAAGCATGGCGATCAATCAAGTGAACAAAGAAATTCCTCAAGAATACGCAGAAAAATATCAGATTTATGCTGGTGAGCTAGCTCATATCGACGCCTATCAAGAAGCAAGCCGAAAGATTGAACCTATTCGTCCACGAGCTTCAAAAATGGTAAAAGATCTCCGCGAAGCGATTGAAAAAACTGGATTGCAAGATGGGATGACGATTTCTTTTCATCATCATTTCCGCGAAGGCGACTTTGTAATGAATAGAGTAATGCAAGAAATCGCGGATATGGGTTTCAAAAATATCTCGATCGCGCCAAGTTCGATCGCAAATGTGCATGCGCCATTGATCGACCATATCAAGAATGGGGTTGTCACGAACATCACCTCTAGTGGACTAAGAGACAAAGTTGGTGCGGCGATTTCTGAAGGTATTTTAGAAAATCCTGTAGTGATTCGTTCCCACGGCGGCAGAGCACGGGCAATCGCAACGGGCGATCTGCATATTGATGTAGCTTTTCTAGGAGCACCTAGTTCTGATGCTTACGGCAATGTTAATGGAACAGTCGGAAAAGCGACTTGCGGTTCCTTAGGGTACGCAATGGTTGATGCGAAATATGCCGATAAAGTCGTGATCATCACCGATACCTTGATGCCGTTTCCGAACACACCAATCAGCATTCCTCAAACGGATGTTGATTATGTGGTAGAAATCGACGCGATCGGTGATCCGCAAGGGATTGCTAAAGGAGCGACACGCTTCACGAAAAACCCAAAAGAATTATTGATCGCCGAATATGCAGCGAAAATAATTACCAATTCACCTTATTACAAAAACGGGTTTTCATTTCAAACAGGGACTGGCGGCGCGTCATTAGCGGTTTCTCGTTTTATTCGCGAAGCGATGATCAAAGATGATATCAAGGCAGGCTTTGCATTAGGCGGAATCACGAATGCGATGGTGGAATTAGCCGAAGAAGGCCTCGTTGAAAAAATTATCGATGTACAAGATTTTGATCATGCGTCCGCTCTTTCACTTGCAAAAAACGCGAATCACTATGAGATTGACGCGAACATGTACGCTTCTCCATTAAGCAAAGGCTCAGTCATCAATCAATTGGATATCGCGATCCTTTCCGCGTTAGAGATCGATACGGATTATAACGTCAACGTGATTACGGGTTCAGATGGTGTGATTCGCGGGGCTTCCGGCGGACATTCCGATACCAGCATGGCGTGTCAAATGAGCATGATAATCGCTCCGTTGGTTCGCGGACGCATCCCAACAGTCGTTGATACCGTGAATACAGTCGTTACACCGGGAACGAGTGTCGATGTCGTAGTAACTGAGCTTGGCGTGGCTATCAATCCCAATCGCCAAGATCTGATCGAACACTTCAAAAAAATTGATGTCCCACAATTCAGTATTGAAGAGCTGAAAGAAAAAGCCTACAGCATTGTCGGTGAACCAATGCCGATTCAGTATGGCGATAAAGTCGTTGCCTTGATTGAATATCGTGACGGTTCCATTATCGATGTGGTAAAAAATGTCTAATTCGATTTTTTCTGGTTCAAAAATCAGCTTATCAGAAATGTTGGCAGCACGAGAACTGCGGGTAAAAACACAACGGGAGTTACTGAGCGCGGACACGGAAGAAGTTTTATTATCAGCCACGATGAATATTCCGGGTCCGGTCAAATACTCCGAAACGTTCAGTCAGGTTTTTCAGCGAGTCATGGAAGCCATTGAGGAAGCGGTGAACGATGTCACCCCTTTAGTGAATCTTTTTCGCGAGGAACCGACAGGCATTGAATACTATCTATTGGTTCCTTTAGCTAAAGAAGAGCTGAAGCATCGGATGGTTGAGATCGAAGAGAATCACGATTATGGACGATTGGTCGATCTGGATGTTCTATCCATGGATGGGGAAGAAATTCAGGCGATTGGCAGAGCGGAGTTGAATCTGTTACCGAGAAAGTGCTTTGTATGTGATGCCAACGCCAAAATTTGCGGGCGTTCCCGCCGCCATACTATAGAAGAGATTCAAACAAAAATCATTGAAATTGTAGAAAAGGGGAAAGTGCATCAAAATGACTAAAAAAATACGTTTCATGGAAACTGTTTTACGCGATGGTCAGCAAAGCCAGATCGCGACACGGATGCCGCTCGCGGATATGCTTCCGATTTTGAAAACAATGGACAAAGCGGGCTATCATTCATTAGAGATGTGGGGCGGTGCAACATTTGATTCCTGCATTCGTTTTTTGAATGAAGATCCGTGGGAAAGGCTGCGTACCATTCGCCAAGAAGTTAAAAACACAAAATTACAAATGCTTTTGCGAGGACAAAACTTATTAGGCTATAAAAACTATGCGGATGATGTAGTGCGGGATTTTGTAGAGAAATCCATTCAAAATGGCATCGATATTATTCGTGTGTTTGATGCCCTGAATGATGTTCGCAATTTGCAGACAGCTATCCAAGCGACTAAAGAAGCGGGCGGACATTGTCAAACAGCGGTTTCTTATACGACAAGTGATTTTCATACTGTCGATTACTATGTAGCGTTGGCGCAGGAAATGGCTGCGATCGGAGCAGATTCTATCTGTATCAAAGATATGGCGGGAGTTTTGACACCTAAAACAGGGTTCGAATTGGTTAGCCGAATCAAAGAAAAGATTGACCTGCCATTAGAAGTTCATACCCATGCGACGAGTGGTATCTCGGAAATGACTTATTTAAAAGTCGCAGAAGCAGGAGCCGACATCATCGATACAAGCATCTCCTCTTTTGCTGGCGGCACGAGTCAACCGGCGACCGAGTCGATGGTTATGGCGTTAGAGGAATTGGGTTTTGAAACTGGGATAAAAATGACCGAAGTTTCAAAAATTGCCGAGCACTTCAATCCAATTCGCGACCGTTTTAGAGAAGAAGGACTACTGAATCCAAAAGTTAAAGACGTTGAACCGAAAACGTTGACCTATCAAGTCCCTGGCGGAATGCTGTCCAATTTATTGAGCCAGTTAAAAGAACAAAATCTTGAAGATAAATATGAAGAGGTATTGAAAGAAATTCCAAAAGTGCGGGCAGATCTAGGGTACCCGCCGTTAGTGACTCCTTTATCTCAGATGGTGGGAACTCAAGCGCTGATGAATATTATTTCGCAAGAACGCTATAAATTGGTCCCAAGTGAGATCAAGGATTATGTTCGCGGTCTGTACGGCCGGCCGCCTGTAGCGATCGCAGAAGAGATCAAACAAAAAATTATTGGGGATGAACCAGTAATCACAGAACGGCCAGCCGATTTGATTGCTCCGCAACTAGCAGCCTTTGCGGCAGAGATCGATGGTTATGCGAAAACAGCAGAGGATGTTTTATCCTATGCTTTGTTCCCGCAGCAAGCCAAAGATTTCTTAGGCCGCCGTGAAGATCCTTTTTACGATGTACCGATTCAAACAGTGGATGTCACGATTGATGTAGTATAAATGAAACGTTCCTCGTCCCGCAAAAGAGACGAGGCGTTTTTTTCGCTAAGAGGTTTCGAATTTTTACCATTGAGTCAGTTATGGTCGGCGCATATCTTTTTTTGTTTAAGAAAAGAATTGCTATAATTTAGATGAAAATGGAACGAGGGGGACGCACGATGAAAGAAAATTACTTTTTGAAATTTGAAAAAGCAATCAGTACGATCGTTGATATCTTATTGGCTTTGCTGATCATCGTTGTGGTGATCGTTATGGGGGAGGGAATTTTTAATATTATTCTACATGTGATCCCGTTAAATAATGTTTCTGAATTGACCCTGTTGATCGAAGAGATCGCAACGCTCTTCATTTTGCTGGAGGTCATTTTGATGCTGCTGCGCTACATCAAAGAAGGACACCATATTCCTGTACGTTATTTGATTTTGATCAGTATTACCGCTATCTTGCGAGAACTTTTATTGGCCCATGGAAATGGTGCTAATTCCTTATTGCTGTCGATCTCGATTTTGGTTTTAGTGGCCGTTTTGTTTCTATTGGAAAAGGTCAAAGCTTTTCATAAAGGAGAAAAATAGCGATGTACCAGAAATGGCACATCGCTATTTTTGTTATGTGGCTTGTTAAGCTAATGAAGCAGTTTTACGCGATTTCAAAATGTATTGGATTCCTGTATAGAAAATAATAACAATTACTAAATAGGTAACCATTGAAATGTCTAAGTTCATTAAGAATTGTGAGGCGATGATTACACCGGGGATACCACCGATCGTAATCGCCAAAGCAATCTTTCTAGAGTAAGCTTTCTCACGAATGAAGTTGATACTAGCGACTGGCTGAAGCCCCGCACATGAACACATCATGATCGGGAAGGCTGCAAGTGGTGTCATTCCCAACATATAGACCATCGCCATACATGGTGCGTATAAACCAACACCGACTGTCATCAAAGCTCCAAATAAGAAGTTTCCGACGATTCCGATGATCAATTTTGCTCCGGTCAATCCCATCGCGGTGTTCCCTTTTCCTAATAACGCAATGACTTCTGTCTGACGCAGCAGCATCAAAATAGCCGTAATCAATAGTGCCCAGCCGATCCATTTTTGAACGGCTGTTTCCGATAATTTTGTTACAAATTTTGAACCGAACCAAGATCCAACGATTGCCGCGAGGATCAAGGCAACTAGTGTTAACGCATCTACTTTGATAACTGTGACGAAAATCACAGCTTCAGTCAATACAGGGATCGCATGTCCAACGTTTAAAATCCCCGGTAATTTTCTATCGTCATTGTTTTGTTTCGTAATGTTTAACATCATGGTGGTGAGTGCAAAACTCCCAATTCCGATCGTGTCCGCAAAGTCCGCGATAAAACCAATAATACCGCTAATCAACCAATTTCCCGGTCCTAAATCATCACGATGAGCCAATACATCGCGTACAAGCATGAATGCTTGAAAGATCATCAGACCAATCAATACATAAAAAATAATCTGTGCCATAAGTCCTCCCATAGCTCCTTTTTCTATAATTATAACAATAAACAAAATGAAAAAACCACAAAATCCGAAAATTTTGTGATTCGTTGAACTATTGGTATGGAAAATAAGTCCTTTTTAGCTCAAAATTCAAGAAACAATTTTAGAAATTCTCGGCTGGCTAAAGAGAGTAATGACGGGTTGCGATAGAGGATGCCGACTTTACGAAATACCGGTTTTTCTAACGGTCTCGTCTCAATTTGGTAAGCGATTCGCTGCAAAATTAATTTTGGCAAAATACTGATGCCTAAATTTTTCTCCACCATTGCTAAGATAGAATAATCATCCCATGTCCGAAATTTGATCTGCGGCTGGACCTTAGCATCCGTCAATAATTCGGTGATATCGGAATTGCCTTCACGTTCCAGTAAAATAAACGGCTGATGCTCTAAATCCGTTACAGGAATCTTTTCTTTATTCAAAAAAGGATGTCCCTGTGGCAGAACGACCAGTTGTTCATCATCATGCAGAAACTTTTGTTCCAAATCATGAGCAGCAGGCAAGCGTGAAAAACCAAAGTCAACCCGACCTTCTAATATCCATTGCTCGATCTCTTCGTAGTCGCCCAACAATAATTCAAAATCGATCTTAGGATAGTCAGCTTGAAAAGTTTTGATCGCCTCCGGCAGCCAGTGAGTTGCGACACTAGAAAAAGTCCCGATACGGATCAGGCCCGTGTCTAAATGCCCAAGCTCGGCTAGTTGATTTTGCAGCGTTTGATATTTCTCTGCTAACTCTTTAGCATAAGGCAGGACATTCATACCGTCGGAAGTCAGGCGCAGGCCAGCACGATTTCGTTCTAATAAGGTAATGCCCCACTCTTGTTCAAGATCATTGATCATGCGGCTGATCCCGGATTGAGAATAGTTCAAAATTTTAGCGGCCTTAGTAAAGCTACCTAGTTCGACCGTTTTGACAAAAGCGATGTATTTTTGAATGTTCATATCCATGGTTGTTCCTCCTTGTTTGTATTTCTGAGAAAAGTTGAACTGATATCTTTGCATCTGTTTTCGTCATGCTAAATATGATTAAAATTCGTTTTTGTAATCTTAGATTCTATGATAGATTACTACTATTAACTATTCAAGAAGGAATGAGTAAAATGGTCTTTGTAAGTGAAGTGTATACGGCGGTGCCCGCAGCATGCGACACGCCTTTGCAAGAAAAGGTCTACCAAGTCTTGCAAGAATTAGAAATAGATTTCCAACGGGTGGAAACTGAGGAAGTCATCACGATGGAGGATTGCCAGCAGATCAATGAACGGCTGGATATGGATATGGTGAAGACGCTGTTCTTATGTAATCGTCAAAAAACTAATTTCTATCTATTCGTGACTAGTGGTGATAAGCCGTTTAAATCAAAAGAATTTAGTCAGGCCTTAGAAATTGCCCGCGTTTCTTTTGCGTCAGCCGAGCGGATGGATTCGATGCTGGGGACAAAAATTGGTGCAGCGACAATTTTCAGCACGTTATTGAAGGAAGCCGGAAAGGTCCAGCTTGTTCTGGACAAGGATGTTTGCGACCAAGAGTATTACGGTTGCAGTGATGGAACTACGACTGGTTACTTGAAATTGAAAACGGAGGATGTCCTGAAGAAATTTTTGCCTTATGTAAAACGACAACCGAAGATTATTGAAGTATAAACGATGAGCATGAGCTCGTAGAGAACAACTTTGAAGGAATCAAGCAAAAAATAGCTGAGGCTTAAGAGGATTCGGTAGAAAATTATTTTTTAATTTGACGTGAATAAATTTTAAAGTGTTCAAAAGGTGGAATCAATCTTTTGAACACTTTTTACTTGCGCAAATTTAAATAAACAAGTTTTGGACTATTTATTTCTCAGTTTTTCTTAGCTATAAAATTTACTATTTAAAAAATTCTAAACTATTTTTATTAGATATGCTAAAATTTTAAGTATGATTTGACGAAATAAGGGGGACTTGCAATCAAAAAAATTGTCTTTTTATTAGTTACTCTATGCTTAATTTCTTTAGAAACACCTGTCTTTGCGGCTGAAGATATTATGGAAATAACTAAAGCAGCAGGGTATACAGATGTTTTAGAGGTGAATAAGCCAAAAGCTTCTATCGTAATTGATGGGGCGAATGGTCAGATATTATGGGAAGAGAATTCTGAAGTAGTGAGGGAACCGGCGAGTATATCCAAAATGATGACCGTTTTTTTAGTATTTGATGCCATAAAAGAAGGCAAAATGAATTTGGATACTAAAATCACAGCGACTGAGAAAGACCAAGAAATCAGCCAATTGTATGCGATCAGCAATAATAAAATTGTGGCGGGTGTCGAGTATCCGTTAAGAGAATTACTAAAAATGGTTATTGTTCCATCATCGAATGTAGCGACGGTAATGTTGGCAAACACCGTTTCAAAGAATGATTCTGGTGAGTTCATCCGAAAAATGAATGAAAAAGCCAAAACAATCGGAATGAATAACACGGCTTTTTACAATTGTAGTGGTGCTTCCGCGGTAAGCTTTGAGGGACTTTATAGTCCAGCTGGTTTTGATCCTAATGGAAGCAACACGTCTACTGCCCGTGACTTGGCCACGATGGTCTTCTTTTTACTCAATGATCATCCCGAGGTATTAGAGTTTACGAGTCAAGCAAAGGTTACTGCCATGGAGGGCACCCCTTATGAAGAAACCTTTGAGACATACAATTATTCATTGCCTGGCGCAAAATACGGGTTTGAAGGAGTCGATGGTTTGAAGACCGGTTCTGGGCCTAGCAGTGCCTTCAATTATATTGCCACAGCCAAGCGGGGAGACACGCGATTGATTGAAGTAATCCTAGGTGTTGGAGACTGGTCGGATCAAGATGGTGAATATTATCGACATCCTTTTGGAAATGCATTGCTGAAAAAAACCTTTGATGAATACGAGCATCGTTTGCTTTTACCCAAAGGAGAACACGGCATAGAGGATAAAACGATTAAACTAGATCGAGACTTCTATGGTGTAGTGAAAAAGAATGAGAAACCAAAATTGACTATCCAAGGCAATCAGGTGATGTTAGCGAATAAAAACGAGCAGTTAACCGAGAAGATGCCTAAATTGTCACTAAATTATCAAGAAGCGAAGACAGATAAGGCAAAAAAAGAACAGCTGCCGGCTACAAGCAACTCATCTTCGGATCAAAAAAAGAATTATCTATTACCGGGTGTCCTTGCTGTTTTAGGATTACTGCTTTTACTTTTCCCAATCAAACGGAAACCAACAAGCAGAACGACAAGAAGTTCACGAAAAAAAGGACCGACAGTCTTTAGACTTGCAGGTGCTGCCTGTATTCTTGTAGCGCTACTTCTTTTAGCGATGACGTTTCTATAGCAACTCAGTTACTGCAATAAGACTCAATTTTTTAGACAACAAAACCAGAGTAACAGGTTAGACTGCTGCTCTGGTCTTATTTTTTTCAGCAAATTTAACTTAACAACAATCCAGCGGACAGCCTAAATGTTCGGCGATCGCTAGACCTGATTTTGTTTGAGCCAAGCCGGCATGACCGGTACAGCGTAATTCAGGTGGGATCATTCGACCCACTTTATTAAAGCTGTCGATCGTTTCATCCAATGGAATGACGACAGCGTAGCCCGCCAAGGACATGTTGGCAGCGCCTAGCGCATTCATACCGCACATCATATTTTTCCCAAGGCAAGGGACTTCCACGCGCACGCCGATCGGATCGCAAACCATTCCGAAAACGTTTTGCAGAGCCATCGATGCGGCATCCACGGCTTCTTCGATCGTACCGCCCATCAATTGAACAAGGGCACCCGCGGTCATACCCGAACCTGCCCCGCACTCCGCCTGACAACCAGCGACTTCTGCGGCAAAAGTCGCGTATTCGGCAATGAAAACACCAATCATTCCGGCCGCTAATAACCCACGTACCAAATCATCGTGAGATTTTTTCTGATAATCACCGACCGCGATCAATGTTCCCGGTAAAGCACCGCATGAACCCGCGGTGGGTGCGGCGACAAAGACCTGCATCGAACTTTTGACTTCCATTAAAGCAGAAATGTTTTCGATGATTTTTGCCGGTAGATCATCGCCAATCAATTTGTCTCGATTTGCTCGAATCTTCGGTGCTTGCGAACCTAACATTCGATCTTCGTAAGAGGTTCCCGCTAAACCGACCTTGATTCCATTAGACATGATCTCAAGAATCGCCTCAGCCTTTTGATACACTTCTTCTTCTGAAATACTGCCACGATGACTTTCGTAGCGCAGCGCCATATCAGCTAAATCTAAATCTTCTTTTTTTGCCAAAGCAATCATTTCCTCAGCCGTTGAAAAGAGCATCTTTGGTTCCTTTTGCGACATGATCGGTAAGACAGGATCAAAAGCGATGAAACGATCGACCGTCATTTGCTGATTCAGCCAAGCGATTTCATTTTCAGGAATAATCAGCTGCGTTTTGAGGTGCAGCAGCGTTTTTTCAGACTGTTCATTGATGGCAACGGAACAGAATTTACTGATCTTTTCTGCGAAGTCTGCTTCCGTTAAATTCAACGCCTCACCAAAGAGCAGCGTTTCATAAAAGCCGCCAGTAACTTCAACTGCAAAATGATTGATCTCAGTGATCTCGATCATTCCGCCGCCGACAGAAAGAGCGACTACAGCTAATTCTTCCCCTAAATCCGTTTTAATCGTCATTTTATAGGTGTTGGGGTGCTCATTTTCATAAGGGATGATCCGGAAAATAATCTCCATACCACCGTCTTCGGCAATTTCAATCGCGTTGGTGAGCCGACTATCCGTGGGGTCCATGCCTAGTAATCCGCCGACTAAGCCAATATCGGAACATTGCGTGATATAACTTGCCGCTAAAGAACCCGATGGATCGAAATCCGCTTGAAAATATGTGATTTTCCCGGCGACCATTTGACGTAAGGCGCGACCGATTCGGACAGAAGCAGCAGTATGAGAGCTTGAAGGACCGATCATTACCGGTCCTAAAACATCATTAAAAATACTTGCGTGTTCTTTCATCCACGGCCTCCTTTAGAAATCCGCTTCGATATAAATATCTTCACCCGCGATTTCATCATTGATCACGTCATCCCATTTTTCCTTTTCGATTTCTTTAAAAGAAACAGACACGACATTTGGTTCGCAGCCTAATTCCTTCACGACTAGATCCTGCAATTTTTCGGCAAAATCCTGTTTTACCTCTTTCGTGCGACCTGGATATAATCTAACTGATAAATGTGGCATGGTTTATTCCTCCTATATATTTTATTTTTTGAAGTCTTTTGCTGTAAAGAATCGGAACTTGTTTAACACCATTCTGTTCCAATTTTTTCTTCTAGAGCCCGTTCATAGATTTTTTGAGCGGTGACTAAATCTTGTGCCCCGATTCCGACGGTCTTGAAGACGATGATCTCTTCGTCATTTTCTCTGCCGCCAATTTTTTCCATTAATACCTCACCAATGTCACCAGTGAAATCGTCTTTGGTGATGGTGCCGTCTTCCAATGGAATCAAAATATCGCCTGCTTCGGAAAGAACGGCTTCTTCTGAATCAAAATAAATTTTGCTTGCCCGTTCCAAAACAACCGGGTCCATTTCTTGCATGTGCGGCTGATATGAGCCAACACAGCTGACAGTCGCACCAGCTTTAACTTTACTGCCGTCAAAAACAGGGGAGGTAGCCGGAGTCACAGTAACGATCAAGTCGGCATCTCCGATGGCTTCATCAGAAGTTGCGGCTGGTAAAATTTCTGTTCCGTAAGCCTTCAATTCTTCACTCATTTGCTCCGAAAATTCTTTCGTCCGTTCTGGATTTTGATCGAAAACATAAACGGTCTCCAAATCGCGTGCGCAAATCATCGCTTCTAATTGCGTCGCGGCTTGTCCGCCTGTTCCGATCAAAGCGCCTTTCTTAGCGTCCTTTCGACCTAAGACATCAAAGGCAACTCCTGAAGCAGCCCCCGTTCGGAATTGTGTAACGGTCACGCCGTCTAATAAAGCGTTGACGTAACCGGTCTTGCCATCAACTAATAGCACTTGAGCCGGAGCAGATGACAAGCCCTTATCAATATTGTCAGGAAAAATATTGATGATTTTTAATGCCGCCGCATCCAAATCAGGTACATAAGAAGGCATGAATAGAAATGTCCCATTTTGTTTTTCTGATACGATTTGCGTGCGCAAAGGCACATCTGTTTTGTCCTCACTGAATAATTGGAAGGCAACCTTGTCTGCCTCGATGGCGTCCTTCATAGTAAAAACTTGTTTGATATTGTCCCGAGATAAAAGTAGCATAAAATCCCCCTTTACAAATTTTCTTTCACACCTAGAAGTATAAGCGATTACATTGCTGGTTTCAAAACAATTCCAGAAATTCTTCTTTTGTTCTGTCCACGATTCCATTAAGCTAGAGAATAGAAGAATAAGGAAGGAACACGAGTATGAATGAAAAGACACTGCATTTGATGGGAACGGTCATTAAGCTTTGGGTTGAGCATCCAAAATCAGAAGAATTATTGATCAGTGCAGAAGAACGTTTACGCGATTTTGAGCAGCGCTTCAGCGCCAACGTAGATGACTCCGAGTTAATGAAGATCAATCATCAAGCAGGGAAGGTGCCGGTTAAGGTGGACGAAGAGCTTTTTGAGCTGATTAAAATTGGAAAGGAACAAAGTCTGGTATCAGATAGCGCGTTGAATATTGCCATCGGTCCCTTGATTCAAGAGTGGCGGGTCGGCTTCAAAGACGCGAAATATCCCTCACCAGAAAAAATCCACGAGCTGCTTGCTATTATTAATCCAGCTTTGATCCAATTAAATGAAGCGAAACAGATGGTCTATTTGGAGCGTGCAGGTATGGCGTTGGATTTGGGCGCGCTAGCCAAGGGCTACTTTGCTGATAAAATCATTGCTGAATTTAAAGCTGCTGGAGCAGCCGCGGCGTTTATTGATCTTGGCGGAAATGTGCTGACTTATGGATCAGCACCGCAACGAGCCGAAGGACGCTGGCGAATCGGGATTCAAAATCCTTTCTTGCCACGAGGAAATTATGTCGCTGTCGTAAAGGCGCAAAATGAATCGGTAGTGACATCAGGCATCTATGAACGCAAATTCGAGTGGCAAGGGCAAAGCTATCATCACATCTTTGACAGCCAGACCGGCTATCCTATCCAAAATGATTTGGCCAGCTTGACGATCGTGTCTAAAAAATCATTAGCTGGCGAGATTTGGACCACACGCTTATTTGGGAAAAATGCCCATGAGGTTCTGGCTGAATTGAATCAGCATGAAGGCATCGATGGAATCGTCATTACGACGGATCAGCAAATGGCATATAGCGATGGACTAAAGAATCGAATCGAGTTCTAAGCAGCAAGACATAAAAGTGATTTTATGTCTTTTTTTAAAATAAATATCGTTATTTCATTCAATTTTTTTACTTGATATTAAAGATTTTGCAACAATGAAAAATCTTCCCTTTTGTTATTGAAAAAGCAATTTCCTTTCTATATACTTTGATTTGAGAGAGCCCTTACATTCTGACGTGGAGGTGAAAGATTTGTCAAAACGACTATGACTATGAGGTGAAAGTATACTTAGAGTCTCTAAGCGAGTGTATTTAACAATCTTTCCCTCGAAATATATGTGATTAAAAACACAAATAGATGCTTTTTTGCAGGGAATTTTTTGACGGATGGAGAGTTAAAGCTCATCAAGTGATCCCAACAAAAAATTGAATGAAAGAAGGATTTAAGAAATGAAAAAAAGAGTAAGCGGATTATTAATTATCGCTTTAGCGGTGTTTGCGGTAGTATTGACAGGGTGCCAAAAAGAGGATGCTAAAGAAGACCGTGCAGAGGCCGATATCGATTGGCAGATGATCAAGCCGGCAGATATGAAAAAGGTTCTTGAAACCGATGATTCAACGGACTATCAAATCATCGATATCCAACCAGAAGCTGAGTTTGACAAAGGCCATATGCCAAATTCAATCAGTGTGCCAGCTTATCCGGTCGACACTGAAAAATTAGAAAAGCTAGTCGTTGATAATGTTGATCAATTCAAAGAAGGCGACAAACCGATCTATGTTGTTTGTCCTGGCGGCGGTGGCGGTGCCAAACGCACCATCTCGCTAATGATCGACGAAGGTGTGGATGAATCTCGTTTGTTCATCGTTGAAAATGGCGCGAAGAAATGGCCGTATAAAGATGATAATAAACTTTGGGTAACAGAATAAATATAAAAATAATGCAAACCTCCTCTTAACCAAGAGGAGGTTTTTCGTTTATTATCTATTATTAATGTAGTTATATTTATTTTTAACAACTATAAAATATACTATTTTATCATTATAAATAGTCCTGGACCATTTACTTAAGTTGCGAAAAATGTTATTTTTGTTAATGGAAATGATTAAGTGAGAGGTGGGACATCGTTGGTTGTAGAAATGGAAACGATACAAGAAATGGAAAATAAAACGGAATCGTTATTAAACACATTTTTATCAAGGAACTGTACTGTAAACAAAATGCACGATGATTTTGGGATCGATCTTTCGTGTACGGTTACTTCGGGGGAAGTAGCTAATGGAAGAGAATTTTTTGTTCAATACAAAGGAGTAGAAAAAATTGCTGAGGACGATGATTATGTGTCCCTGCAAATGAATCCAGCGATGGTTCGTCTTTGGTTCAAAAAAAGATATGTAACTTTTCTATTTTACGTTGATCCAGAAGAGGAAGATATTTATTGGGTAGATCCCTTTGAGCAACTTTTTGAGAAGATCAAAGAAATTTCTGAAGATAAAGAATCGATCGTGATCAAACTGCCTAAAACGAACCTGTTACATGAAAAATCGGAAGATCTGCCAACAGACTTTATGGAGCACATGAAACGCTTTGATAACCATTTATTTAATGGTGCCTTAGATCGAATCAGCCAGGATATCGCCACTTTTTCTGAAATTGAGTATTTTTCAGAGGAGCTGCTGATTGAAGAAGCGGAAAAATCAATTAGTATCAACTATAAAAACGTTCGTCTAACGGCATCCTATCCAATGGATAATCTGGCTTCGCGTGAGGCGAGCTGTTCGATCCAATTCAGCAGATATGCAAAGAAACCCGATGCGGAGATACGTTTAACACATAAAGAATTATTGGATTTATTTTATTTTGGCAAAGAAACAGACGCCAAGCTGGGAATGCGGAAGTTTATCAAATTGTACTTAGAAGAAATCGATCAATACTTTGCGGATTTCGGCAATAGTATCGCTTATTTGTATCAAGATGAAGTGGATGAGCTGTGTGTGGTTATCGATACATTCATCAAAAATTATGTAGGAAAAATCACTCGCTTCATGAAAGAGCTGGAGTCATTTGCCTTTGAACCTTATCGCGGAAGTCATAGCCGTTTTAAATTGATGCAGCTTGAGGTAGAACTTTGGGAGACGATTCGCGAGCACGTCCAGAAGTATCAGCTGAGCAACGGCTCCTTTGAAGAGGGGTATATTTTTATTCCTTTTGAGGACAATAACCGAATCGGTATCGAGGATGAGCAGGGGAAAGAGCTTTTCAATGTGTACGGCAGTTACGAGCAGTCAAGTTATGACTCGGAGAAATTAGTCGTAGATGTCATCTGGGAATATCTCGATGATTGTGAAAATAAACCAGAACAGCCGTATAGTGTTGTGGATACGTATTCCTTCTTTATCAATGATCTGCTGCCTAAATTCCTCACGAATGAATTTACAGTCAGGAAAAAAAGACTTTTTGGAACGAAGCTGATAAAAGTGTATAAAACGTTGACCAAAGAAGAAATCGAGAAAAAAATCTTTGTACCGAAATATAAACTTACGCAGTATCCCAATAGCAACAGTGAACTAGCCAGTACCTTTTATTATTTGGCTGAATATATGAAAGAAAAAGATTTCTATTTGGTCAACTATGCTTCATTTGAACAGTTGCTACTGAATTTCGATCGGTTAGTTCAAGCCGAACTGTCGATCGACGGTAATTCCGCAAAAGCCTGGTACCAAAACAAGAAAAATATTTTACTTGAGGATTTAGCACAAATGAAACAAGAACAGAAAAATGAAACGCTCAGTGAAGGCTATTTTCTAGCCAATATATTTAGCAGACTCCAAGCGATCGTTCAACAATACAAAGGCTCCTTCGATGGAAAAAGGATTCGTGAAAGTGAACTGCTCAAAGATTTTTCTGACTTGATCGTTGATTATAACGAAGAACGGTTGATTAAGTTATTGGTTAGTTAGCATGACAATACTTATGAATGGCCCAACTTTAAGAAACGGATTTTTCGTTGTATTTAAAATAAATCTAAGATATTATCAATCTTCTTAGGTTTATTTTTTTGCTCATTTTTATCGTATCGACAAGAAATAATAAGAAAATTCGAAAAAAGTTTGAATATTTCGTGAAGAATTGTTAACATCTCTATTGTAAGCGTTTTAATATTAAAGGAGATGAATTCTTTGAGGAAGCCGAATCTAATTAGAAGTGCTGTAACATTACTTACCGTTTTAGGTTTTACTTTGCCGTCTGGGTTAGCGGCAGCAGAAACGATTAATAGCGAAATAAATAGTACGATAAGCAGTCAAGTTAGTGATACAACAGATAGTACCGCCACTAGTGAGATGAATAGTGAGGTCGATAGTCAGTCATCAGATTCTGCTTTATCGACTGAATCGACGGCTGAAAGGCGTTCATCTCCAGAAAAAGCAGCGAAAAGTTCAACGACTGTTCCAATTCAGATGTTGGGAATCAATGATTTTCATGGTGCGTTGAGTACGACAGGAAGCTATTATGGTGCGAATGGAGCAAAAGTGTCTGGCGCTGGAACGGCAGCATTATTGGCTGGATATTTTAGCCAGGCCGAATCAACTTTCAAACAAAAGAACAGTACTGGAAAAACGTTGCGAGTACAAGCAGGTGATATGGTTGGGGCAAGTCCGGCAAATTCTGGCTTGTTGCAAGATCAACCGACGATGCGAATTTTGAATCAAATGAAGTTTGATGTTGGAACTTTAGGAAATCATGAGTTTGATGAGGGATTAGGAGAATTCAATCGGATCTTGACCGGAACTAAACCAGATCCAACTTCTGATTTTTATCAGATCGTGAAGGATTACAATAATGATTATACTCAAGATCAATTAAAGGGCGGATTCGATTTAGTCATCGCCAATGTTCGTGATAAGAATACGGGAGATATCCCATATGGTTGGAAACCATATACTATTAAAAATGTGGGCACGACTTCTGAGCCAATCAAGATTGGCTACATTGGAGTAGTTACTACTGAAATCCCAAATCTGGTTTTAGCTAAATACCATGAGGATTATAATTTTACTGATCCAGCTGATGAAATTGTAAAATATTCAAAAGAGTTAGTTAATCAAGGTGTTAATGCGATCGTTGTACTTGGTCATACGCCATCAGTGCAAGGCGCTGGCGAAAGTGTGAGTGGTGAGACGGCTGATATTATGACGAAGGTCAATCAAGCAGATCCTAATAATAGTGTGGATGCCTTTTTTGCAGGACATAATCATGTATATACAAACGGTGTAGTCGGTAATACGCGGATCGTACAATCCACTTCACAAGGAAAAGGATACATTGATTTGCAGGGAGAATACGACACAGCAACCAATGATTTTGTCGCGACACCGAAAGCAACAGTTAATCCAGTTGATCCAAATGGCGGTGTTACTCCCGATGCGACAGTAAAAGGGATTGTTGACGATGCTGATACTCGTGTTAAGGATGTAACGGATGAAAAAATCGGAACAGCGGATAAAGCGGAAGATATCACACGTACAGTCAATGAACTGGGTGAGTCGCCAGTCGGAAATCTTGTGACAGATGCACAAGTCTACATGGCGAAGAAAAATGGCGAAGACGTTGATTTTGCTATGACGAATAATGGTGGCATTCGTGATGATTTGAAAGTGAAGGATGATTCGTCAATTACTTGGGGGGCGGCTCAAGCCGTTCAACCGTTTGGAAATATCATGCAGATTGTAGAAATGACCGGACAACAAATTGAGAATGTTTTGAATCAGCAAAGTGATAAATACTTCCTTCAGGTTTCTGGATTGAAATATACAGTTGAGAAAAATGGCACATCTTCTGTGGTCAAGGAAATCAAAAAGGCTGACGGTACACCACTCGAGGCGAATAAAACGTACAAGCTGATCATCAATGATTTCTTATATGGTGGCGGAGATGGTTTCTCCGAATTTACGAATGCGAACCTGACAGGTGCCTTAGATCCTGATACTGAAACATTCATTGGCTACATCAAGGATTTAGAAGCGAATGGCAAGAAAGTTTCGGCAAAAATTGAAGGCCGTAAAACCTTGGCCCCAGTTGATCCGGCGGTAGAAGAAACAAAAAAAATTAAAGCAGAGACAAAATTGGATAACTATCGCGAAGGAGACCAGCATCTAACAGGAAAAACTATTCCAAATGCTACAGTAACAATCACTTCCGTTAAAACGCGTGCGCTGGCTCAAACGAAAGCTGATAAAGATGGAAAAATCAGTCTTGCTGTAGATCAGTTAGGTTTGAATGAAGGTCAGGAGATCACCGTGAGTATCGAAGGGGACAACGGTGGTAAAGCAGAATTTCCAGTGACCGTATTGCCAATGGAAACAACTAGCACAACTAGTTCGACAAGCGATACAACGACGGATACGACAACCAGCACGACTAGTACGACTAGTGATACAACAACAGATACGACAGGTTCAACGACAGAACCATCAGAAGATTCAGCGGAAATAAAACTGATTAAAGAAAAAACTAAACTAGACAAAATTTATGAAGGTGACCAATATCTGACTGGAATAACGATCCCGAATGCGACAATTGAGGTTGCTGTTCCAGAAGTGAAATCAGCTGAAGCTGCGGTACCTGCACCAATGGCGAAAGTTGCTGCGCAGGCTGCTGAGGAGCCGAAAAAATCTGATGCAGAAGGTAAGTTCAAAATTGATGTTCAAAACTTGAAGCTGCAGGCAGGTCAAGAAGTTGTTGTCAGCGTCACTGGACCAAATGGTGGGAATGCTAGTTTCCGGACGCCAGTTTTAGCAAAAGCAGGGACTGACCCAGCTGCGGATGAGGAAACAGCGCGTATCAAAAAAGAAACTACATTAAATGATATACACGAAGGCGACACGACATTCACGGGTAAGACGATCGCGAATGCAACGATCGATTTATCAGTTGTTCAGAGTGGAAAATTTGCACTTGGTAAATCGGATGGAAAAGGCAATATCATTCTTGATATAGCTGAATTGGCGTTGAAGAAGGATCAAAAGATTACGATTACGATCACTGGAGTAAATGGTGGTGCGTACGTATTTGAGAAAACAGTTCTAGAAAGGAAAATTATTTCCAGTGTGAACAACGGGACATCCAACAGCACTCATTGGATCGAAAATGCTTTTGGAAAGATTTATCCGAATACTGGTGAAGGGAAACAGCCGATCTTTGTTGTATTGGGAATGGTCGTTCTAAGCGCCAGCGGTTTGATTTACTTTAAGAGGAAATAAGTGAGAGTTTGCCGAGTCCGTTTTTGGATTCGGCTTTTTTAGTATTTATTCTTTTTTTGTGAGAATTATTGTGAAGCGTTTCTCTTTTCGCTATACTCTTAATGATAACGCTTTTAATATTTAGGGGGGTGGCAAGTTTGTTTATTTATCGACGGTGAGTTTGAGTGAAGTGTGGGCTTAGAGTTACTAAGTCAATGAGTAAGCAAAATTTCCCTCCTTTCTTTGGTACGTGATTCTTTACGTTTATTTTTGCTGGATCGGGGGAGCATACAGTTTTGTATGTTTCTTTTTTGTGCGCTCGAACACATACGATTTATTAGTACAAAAATTTATGTAAAAGGGAGAATGAAGATGAAGAAATTAAAAGTTGGATTTGCAGTATTAGCGGCGGTTTTAGTATTAGGAGCTTGTGGCTCGAAGAAAGAAGACGCGACAGCTAAGGATGAGAAGAAAGAAATTAAGATCGCCTGTAATCAAGTGTCGGAGAATTCACTTAAGGCGGCAAAAGCATCCATGGAAGCGGAAGGCTATAAACCAGAATTTGTGGTCTTTTCAAATAATATTGAAGCATTGCAAGCCGTTCAAGATGGCAATGTCGATGCATCATTTGCACAACATGAGCCCTTCGTAAAATCTTTCAATGAGCAAAAGGGCGGCGATTTGGCAATGATGAAGCCGCATGTTTATTACACAGGGATTGGCTTATATTCGACAAAACATGACAAGGTTGATCAATTACCTGATGGCGCGCAAATTGCTATTATGAATGATGCGATGAACCGGGATAATTCTTTATTGATGATGCAGGATGCCGGTTTGATCAAATTAAGTGATGAGAAGAAATCTGGTTTTACAGCATTGGATATCGTTGAGAATCCGAAAAACTTCAAATTTGTTGAGATCGAACAAGCACAAACGGTTCGCAGTTTGGAAGATCTAGATGCAGCGACGTGCTTCTTTACATTTATGTTTAACTCTGGTGAAAACTACAAGGATTATTTGATTCGTGATCAGCACGCCAAAGATTTCCCAATCAGCCTGATTGTGAAGGATAAAAACAAGGATACGGACTGGGCGAAAGCAATCAACAGCTCATTCACTACGAAAGAGAGCAAAAAAGGAATCAACGATCACTTCAAAGGGGTGTTCACTTTCTATGAGTAATTTTCAAGAGCTAGATCGGCGATTGAATTATTTATTGGAATTGAAACGCAAGGTCGTGGGAATTAGTTTTTTACGAAGCAAAGAGGATTTTGAAGCCTACGATGCACCAGCGACCGAAAAATTAGTTCCTTATTGCCGTTCGGTTCAGCAAGCAACAGAAGGTGTCAGTGTGAAATTATCGATCGATAACTTTGGTTGTCCGGCGTCTGCGGTGGCTTTGGGCTTGATCGAAAACGACGAATACAGCGCTAGCGGACAAAAGCATGCCAAGATGGGTGTCTATAAAGACATCGAAGTGAGTAAAGCAATCGCGGATGACATGGTTTACTGTCGTGAATCTTCTTATGGAATCGCTGTTGATCCGATCGAAGCGTGGCAAAGTGCGCCCGATGTCATTTTGATCATCACGACTCCTTTTAATGCGATGCGTATTTTGCAGGGCAATGCTTATTTCAATGGGCAGGCGAAAAATATCAAGATGACCGGGATGCAGGCGATTTGTCAGGAAGGAACGTCTTATCCCTATGAGACCGGCTTGATCAACATTTCGATGATGTGTTCTGGAACGCGGTATGTCGCGCGCTGGAAGGACGAAGAATTGTGTGTCGGTGTTCCTTATGAAAAATTCGAGACGATGATCGAAGGCTTAGAAGAAACCTTGAACCCGATGGAATTATTAGAAAAGAAACGCAAAATCATCAAAAAAACCGCAGAAGACGATGCACCGGATTTTTATGATGTGCGTAAGCGAGAAAATTATTTTAGAGGCGCATATCAAGGCGTCAAACGTTAGGTGTTGAGCAGATGGAAATAGTCATCGATCAAGTCAATAAAAGTTATGGTGAACAAATTATTTTAGAAGATATTTCTCTGACGATCCCCGCCGGTTCTATCATGGGGATCTTAGGAGTCAGCGGTGCTGGAAAATCAACCTTGCTGCGCTGTATCAACGGCTTAGAAAAAGGGCAATCGGGCAGTATCAAAATCGGTACACAAGCTTTGGAAGAATTATCAGAAAAACAGTTGCGTGAAGTAAAGAAAAAGATCGGAATGATCTTTCAGGGAAATTCCTTGATCGAACAAAAAACGATATTTAAGAATGTGGCACTGCCGCTAGAATGCAGCGGGTATTCTAAAGAAGACATTAAAGCACGAGTGGATGAACTGTTGAAAGAAGTTGGGATCGCGGATAAAGCACAGATGAAGCCGCGGCAATTATCTGGTGGACAGAAACAGCGGGCAGCGATCGCGCGGGCATTGACCATGAGTCCCGAGATTTTATTGTGTGATGAAGCGACTTCGGCACTAGACCCAAATATAACGAACGGCATTTTGGATTTGCTGCTGAAATTGAATCAAAAAATGGGATTAACGATCGTAGTCGTGACTCATCAGATGGAAGTGGTGAAAAAGATTTGTGATCGCGTCGCCATTCTACAGAGTGGAAAAATCGTAGAAAAAAATACCGTTCAGCAAGTCTTCTTCAATGATTCTGAAGTGCTGAAAACAATCACCGGTGAGCAGCAGACAGGCTTTGGCAAACTAAAGGCAGGTCATCGTTTGGTGAAACTATTTACGCAACTGGATAAAGATGTCTTGGCTTTGTTGCGGCAAGCAGGTATAGAAACACCTCATCTGTTGAAGGCAGCGACAGAACAATTCAAAAATGAAACAATTTCTACTTTGCTCTTGTCAATCCCAGACGAGGATGTCGAGAAATTGACGCGACTCGCCGATCAGGGTCACTTTAATTGCCAGGAGGTGAAGGTCGGTGAGTAATTCAGTTTTGATCACGCAAGTGTTGCTGCCGAACTTAGTCAGTACATTGATCATGGTACTGGTCTCTTCATTGATTGCGACGATCATTGGTTTTGCCTTGGCGGTCGTATTAGTGATCACCAATAAAAAGGGTCTGGCGCCTAATTTGAACATTTATCGCTTACTGGATTTTGTCGTGAATATCATTCGATCATTTCCCTTTATCATTTTAATGGTAGCATTGATGCCTTTTACTCGTTCAATAGTAGGAACAACGATCGGCACTTCGGCGGCAATCGTACCGTTGACCTTTGCGATGACACCATATGTGGCACGGTTGTTTGAAAATAATTTATTGGAGATCAATCCCTATACGTTGGATGCGGCGAAATCGATCGGCGCGACGCATATGCAGATCATCTTCAAGGTGATGCTGGTAGAAGCTTTTCCTAGTATGATCTCAAGTCTGACTTTAGCAGTCATCTCAGTGCTGGGGTATACCGCGATGGCGGGAACAGTCGGTGCAGGTGGACTAGGTGCTGTAGCGATCACATACGGGTATCAAAATTTTGATAATACGATCATGTATAGCACCGTTGTCCTATTGATCGTCTTCGTGCAAGTCGTTCAATGGATTGGCAATATCTGTTATAAAAAAGCGAAAAATTAATATCGATCAGAGCGTAAGTCAACTTATGCTCTGATTTTGCGAGTTCTGCTTTTAGCAGTTCTTTAAGTTGAACGGATTGATTCACGATAACTCAACCATGCATAGTAAACCCTGTATAGCAGAATCGTATGCGAAGCGACAAAAAAAGATTTTTCCGGTCTTTGGAAAAATCATTCAGCTAAACTGAGCTAGCTGCGAGTTCAGTTTTAGCAGTTTGTCGGGGCAAACGGAGTATTTTAGGATCATTCGCCCCATACTTAGCGAACCCTGTATAGCAGAATCGTATGCGAAGCGAAAATAAAAAGATTTTTCCGATCTTTGGAAAAATACTTCAGCAAAAAAAAGCTAGCTGCGAGTTCTGTTTTTATAGTTTTCCGGTCTAAATTAAGTCCGCCGCGACTATTTTCAAGATTCGTCTGAATTCAACAATTTTATCAGGTATAATGAGTGAACGATAATTTTGGGGAGGGACTATGGAGACAAATCATATCAAGTTGAATCTACAATATATCAGTATGCAGATTCCTTATTGGATGGGATTTTCGGTGTTGGGCGGCTTTACCTCTGTTTTCTTATTGTCTCGTGATTTTTCAAATGGGCAGATCGGGATGATCTTATCATTGGCGAATT
The DNA here is from genome assembly GCF_027659535.1 of Enterococcus malodoratus. Classification (NCBI taxonomy): domain Bacteria; kingdom Bacillati; phylum Bacillota; class Bacilli; order Lactobacillales; family Enterococcaceae; genus Enterococcus; species Enterococcus malodoratus. The sequence goes on from NZ_JAQDPG010000011.1 coordinate 141,441, forward strand.
TACTCGCCGCAGTGTGCCAGCCATTCTTAGCATCCTTTGCTGATCGGATGGTCCGAGTTCGTTTGTCCCAGCTAGCGGCGGGAATGGCATTGCTGCTGGTACTGTTTTCGGGGATTTTGCTGGCGCTGCCGAAAGCTTTTCTGATCGTAGCGGTCATTTATGTTTTGCTTTATGCGAGTTTAGTACTTCTGCAGCCGATGACGATTTCGATCGGAACCTTTTTTATTAGCCGCGGCTATGGGCTAAATTTCGGTGTGGCACGTGGACTGGGGTCACTGGCCTTTGCTGGAGCTGCTTCGGTAACTGGCGTATTGATCGAACGATTTTCACCAACGATCATCTTGTATTTATTGATTGGAATTTTCTTGCTATTCGCGGTGATGGCACTGCTTATCGATACGCGAAAACAAGGTGGAAAGTATTCTGAATCATTGTTGACGGAGCATCATCGTGAAGGGTCGTTGGAAGAGCCGATTGGTTTAATTGAATTCACTAAAAAGTATAAGCGCTTTATATTTCTATTGTTCGGTGTGTCTTTATTGTTTGTGTATCATACGATCATCAACAGTTATATGTTTCAGATCATGCAGCCTTTGGGTGGGACGGCCGCGAATGCGGGGAGTTCCTTATCGATCGCTGCGTTGAGTGAATTGCCGACGATGTTTTTGTTTACTTGGGTTTTGCGGCGATTTAAAATTCATTCGCTGATGCGAGTGGCGGCCTTTTTCTTCTCAGTCAAGGCAGTATTGATTCTCTTTGCGGGAAGTATTTTTCTAATTAATGTCGCGCAAAGTTTACAGATGGTCGGTTTTGCGATGCACACGATGGCGTCGGTCTATTATACGAATCAAATCATTCCACAAAAAGATTTGATTAAAGGTCAAACCTTGATGGCAACAGCCAACACGATTGGCGGAATCATTGGCGCTTTTGTCGGTGGTCAAATGCTGAGTTTCTTATCCGTTTCGGCGATGCTTATGATCGGTACGCTGATTTCGCTGGTTGGAACAGTGATTGTTTGGCTCTCGGTAGAAAAATAAAAGTATAAGGAACGTCTATTTTCATCATGAAAATAGGCGTTTTATTTCGTTTATTTTTTTAAATAGGATAGAGTGAAGTTTGTACTAATTAACTAAGTTAGCCGTAGTCATCTTATACAGAGGGCAATACGGTACGCAAAAATTTACTCATTAGTATGAACAAGGAGGTCGTTTATGAAACGCAATCGCTATTATCTGATCATTTTTTTGATCGCCGGACTCTTTGTCGCTCCGCAGATTTGGACACAGAATATGATTTTGGGCGCCGACGCTGTCTTTCACTACAATCGTTTTTATGAGACTGCGGAACAACTCAAAACAGGCAATTTCAGTTACTTTATTTCGATCTTTGGTTTTCAACAGTCAGGACGAATCGTCAATGCGGTATACGGACCGTTGTTTTCTTATTTGCAGGGTGGACTAGTTTTACTGGCCGGCAGCTGGTTCCGTTATCAAGTGTTGTCGAATTTTTTGGTTTATCTATTTGCCGGGTGCTCATTGTTCAAATTATTGACCTACGGTAAGATCAAAGAAAACACGGCGCTGTTTTCGGCAATTATTTTTATGACAACATACAGTATCAACTATTGGATATTGAATCAAGGGTTTACTAGCTGGGGAACGAGTCTTTTACCATTGTGCTTGATTCCGCTGGTCGATCTGAAAAATCGCCATTTTCCTTTCGTGAAAATTGCCTTAAGTGTCGCGCTGATGACCCAAATTCACATGTTGACGGCAGTGATGCTGGGCCTAATCTATGTTCCGTTTTTTATTGCTTATGCGCGAAATCGTTGGGGAACGGCTCTGATCGAGTTAGCGAAAGCAATCGGTTTGTACGGTTGCCTGTCGATCAATGTTTGGGTCAGTTTATTTTTGATCAATTCTGGAGATCAATTGAAGATGCCGTTTACCAATCCACAAATGAGTGAAAAGGCGATTGATTTGGGCGGGGCATATTGGCTGCATTATCCTGAAATTTTACGCTTGATAGTAATTGTCGGCTTTCTTTTTTGTCTCGTATATTGGCATAGTGTCCAACGATTTACAAAACAGTTGCTGATATTTAGTGGTCTCTTTTTATTCCTTTCAACGAGCATCATTCCTTGGGATTGGTTAGTGGCTCATCAGGTACCGCTGGTTTCACTGATCCAATTTCCATTTCGCTTTTTCGCACCATTTACGATATTGTTTCTTTTTTTCTTTGCTTCAATGGTCAATGATTTGCCAAGCAAGAGGTTCCTTCCTATTGTTTTAGCCTTATTTAGTGTGATCAGTATCGGGCAGAACTGGCAGATCCTTTCGCATGATCTGAACCGTTGGGATAAGGAATCTTTAACAAGTAAACACACCTTTGTCCGCGTCTCTGAAAAAGAGGCGAGAGAAAGTTTTTATGATACAGATATGGAACAAGCGTTAAAAGCTGTAGAAAAGTCGAGTCCAGACTATCTGCCAATTTATCACAACGATAAGAAGAACAAATATGTCAGCTATGAAAAACAAATTCTCGCAGATCAAACAAAATTTTCTAAGACTGTAAAAAACAATCAGTTGGAGATTTCGTGGCAGGCAGAGAAAACCGATAATATTCAATTGCCAGTGATTGTCTATCAAAATACGAAAATAGTTGAAGGCGATCGAGAAATCACGCCAGTTTCGCTTTCTAACATTGGCGTCCCAACAATTAAACAGCACGTCGGTAAAAATACTGTTCGTGTTCGTTATGATCCGCCAAAATACGTAGGGATGATTTTTACTCTATGTGGTCTAAGTTGGTTAACGACATTGCTATGGTGTGCTTATCGATTTTTCATAAAGCTAGGTTAACTTTGGTAATCTAACAAACTATCGGGTAAAATACAAAAAAGAAGCGAGGAGTGAAGCATAATGACTAACTATAACAATGAAAAAGAACCCCGTTTGCGCGGTTCTATGGCACCAAAAACCGACGATGATGTCGCTTTAGCAGGGACAAATTCTAGCGAGACAGAAAACAAGCCGGAAGCATTAGCCGGCAGTAATTCTGGCGAACCGAAAGAAGTCGCGCGCTCAGGCTCGAACGCGGTAGAGGAAGAAGAACCGCATGCTTCATTTAAAGACGAAGCGAAAAAGATTATTAAAGAGCTCGAAGATAAATTTGATTCGAAGAAATAAGCTGTGAAAGAGTTAATCCATGGATAATTATTTAGAGATTTATGAACACTGGTATCCACGAAGCTATGGCTTGAATGATTATCCGACAGAATGTCATGTGACGTATTCGGGAGCAGAGCGCAAAGCCCTATTTGAGAAACTAACGGAACCTCAGCAAGCGCTGGTCAATCAGCAAAGAAAATACGAAGTCCGCTCGCTGTTTTTACAAAAGCAGTATTTACAGACATCGGATTGGGAATTTGTCGCGTTGAATATTGATGACGAATTTGAACGTGGAGTTCACAGTCAATTGAAATGTGCTTGCGGACGTCCGTTGAAATACCAATTTGTGATCGAATCAAAGCTCAAGCAGCAGGAGATTCGCTTAGGTATCCGGCATTTCAAGGATCATTTAGGGATCTCACAGCAAGTGGCAGAAGAGATCAAAAAAGGTGTCGCTCATGTGGATTTGGCCTTAGATGAATTATTGTGGTTGACGGAAAAAGGCATTCCGTTTCCGGAAGATTTGTGGCAACGTTATGTATTTGCTTACTATCGTAATAATACGCTGCGCCGCCCGCTTTCTCTGAATCAGAGATTAGGCGAACGAGTGGTTCGTTTTCGTGAAGCGAAGATGCCGCTGTTTATTGGCGATTATCTAAGTGTTGTGACGGAGATCAATCAACTCGATCGGGAAGTGTTCGATCGGCAGGAGAAAAATTTCTTAGCTGATAAAAAGGTTTTTGAAGCCTATTTGGAGGATTTTCAACAAGACATTCAAGCTCCTATTTACTTGGAACGGAAGTTTTGGGGACGTAAGCTGACTGATTTTATTCAGTTAGAGCGTTACGGTACGGAGACCTATGAAGAGGCGAAAGAACGTTACTTTGATGATTTGCTGTCCTTTTTACTCGTGTTGAAAGAGCCAACTAAAGTCGCCCGAAAAATCCACAGCTTTGAACTTTTTCATCAAAAGAAATATGGAGACGCAGAGTTAATCCGCTTCATCATTGAAAAATATCAGCACTATCAATTTACGCAGAATTTTTTTCTCGCAATCCCAAAAGTTTATCGCGTGGGAATTCGAAAAGCAATTCAGCGCAAATAGAAGAAATAAAAAAATCCGACCTCGTGTCGGATTTTTTATTTGAGCTTATAACGCAAGACAGTTTTCTGTTTAGCGGAATCGACTTTGCGCGGATCGGAAAGATAGATTTCCCGATGGATAAAGTCACCCATGGTAGTTGTTTTATGAAGGTTGTTTTCCTTCATAAATTCATGCATTTTTGTAAAGGATGCGGGCTCGTCATCGTAAGAACCAAGATGGATCATTTGTACGGCACGTCCTTCTTCGTATTCAATAAACTCTGCTTCCTTGATATACGAATTCTGTTTTTTCTTGAATGTCGGTTCAACGACGGCCAAGAAATCTTCTTTTGTGAGGCGGTCAGTTTGGCGGATCATGATCCGATAAATCAGTTCATCCTTATTCACTGGACCATCGCCGGGATCTGTCTCAGAAGTCCAAACACCTTCCAAAGGATAGACGGTGTACTCAAATGGTTCGCCTAATTCCCCTTTTTTTAATTTCATTCGCAACGCATACGACAATGCATAAAGCGCAGCGACTTGCTCACCAAATAAGTCGCTATTCGGATTTCCATGTCCAGTTAGACAAATAAACTTATACTTGGGAATTGTTTGAATCTCAATTTTTTTTGGTAAATAGAATTGTTTTTCTTCTTTGCGCCATTCATATTTCATCGGTTTGATCTCCTGCCATTTTTTTTAGAGCATCCAATCCATCGGTATTGGCTTGAATTATTGATCTTAGATATTGTTTTTGATTAATGTATCGAATGATGTTAATGCGCTATTTCAACTATTATAGATAGTTTACGTGATTTCATTAAATAACGCAAAAAACGATCAATAGACTGTGTAATTTTTGGGTTTTATGGGATAATAAATAAACAGAGATCTTATTATTAGGAGTTGAAATCAGGTGTTCGATTCGCAAAAAGTAAAAGAACTAAATGAGTTGGAATTGATCGTCTATACTTTTATCGTAGAAAATATGGATCGTGTAGGCGGTATGACGATCCGTGATCTTTCTGAAAGCTGCCATGTATCTACTTCGACCATTTTACGTTGTTTAAACAAACTGGGTTACTCTGGTTTTACAGAATTCAAATATGCCCTAAAAGAAAATTTGTCCCGCGAAGGGCAGTCTTTCGAAGCCTTTTACGACGCGAACGTGCATGTGGATGCTTTTTTGAAAAAGGTCAATAATGAAAGTTACCATACTGTCATAGATCCGGCGATCGATCTGATTATGGACAGCAAGCATTTGGTTTTTTCAGGAATTGGAACCAGTGGAACTTTAGGGACATATGGTGCCCGCTATTTTTCAAATCTACAATTCAACGCCTACGCGATAACAGACCCGTTCATTCCTGTGCCAACACGAGGATTGGACACTACCTTGGTGATCGCTCTATCCGTTTCTGGTGAAACAGTCGAAATCATTAAGCAAATAGAGGATTTTAAACGCTACGGTGCAAAAATATTGAGTGTCACCAACGATCAGCATTCGACTATTGCGCAAATGGCGGATTTCAATATCTCCTATTATATGCCAGAAGTCACAGGACCTGACCCGACAGAAGAATTTATCAACCTTACGACGCAAGTTCCAGTCATCGCACTTTTGGAAATTCTGGCCCACCAAGCCTATCAACGGGAAAAAGATGCAAAAGACTAGCTATTGATTTAGCTATTTAATAAAACGAATCGAATTTAAAAAAAAATATATTTAGCAAGAGAATAATCCAGCTGTCTAATAAACAGCTAGATTGTTTTTTTTATTGGAACATGTTTCTTGCTGTTCCAGAAGTATTCCATTCAGGGAAGTCATCCCTTATGATAAAACTGTAAACGGATACAAACAATGCGATGGCCATCGCTGCATAAAACTATCTTTTAAGGAGAATCATTTATGAATAACTTTATTAATGAGAAATTATTGCCCCCTATTTTAAAATTTGTAAATACTAAAGCGATTACTGCTCTGCGTAATGGGATGCTGTACACCATGCCTTTTACCATTATTGGTTCTGTTTTCTTACTTTTAGCGAATTTTCCGATCCCGGCTGTTTCTGATTGGGTCACCAGCAGTGGTTTAGCGGTTTATTTTAATGAAGCTTTCGGTGCATCATTTGGTATTATGTCAATTTTTGCGGTAATGGGTATTGCTAATTCTTATGTAAAGGAAGAAGGCTTCGAAGGTTTACCAGCTGGAATGATCGCGTTAGTAATCTTCTTACTTACACAACATTCAAGCGCTACGAATGCAGAAACAAATGCGGTCGTGACCAATGTCATTGATAAGACTTGGACAGGTGGTCAAGGTATGATCAGTGCCATCATCGTTGGGCTATTCGTTGGTTGGGCCTATTCTTGGTTCTTGAAACGTGATATTCGGATCAAATTGCCAGAACAAGTACCAGCAAACGTCGCGAACTCATTTACTGCGTTGATTCCAGCGGCAGTAATAACAACAGTGGCATTAGTTGTCTATGTAATCTTTGATAAAGTGTTCAATACAACGGTTGTAGAAGCCATTTATAAATTGATTCAAACACCGATGCAAGGGGTTACAGATACCTTCGGCGGCGCTATGATGTTAGGCTTCTTGGTACCATTCTTATGGTTTTTCGGGGTTCACGGTTCGACATTGGTCGGCGGAATCATGGGACCAATCTTGACAGCGAATTCATTAGAAAATACAGCAATCTTGAACTCAGGCAAAGAATTGACCATCGCTAATGGCGGTCACATCGTAACACAACAATTTTTAGACCAATTCATGACAGTCACAGGGGCTGGTATGACGATCGGGATCGTGATGTTCATGGTGATGTTCGCCCGTTCCGCACAGTTTAAGCAATTGGGACGTTTAGCATTATTACCGGCAGTTTTCAATATCAATGAGCCGATTCTGTTTGCTACACCGATCGTAATGAATCCGATCATGGCATTGCCGTTTATCTTAACGCCAATGGTTTCTGGTGTGATCACTTACTTTGCACTGTATTCCGGACTTGTTCCATTGTTTACTGCGGTCGTTGTTCCTTGGACAACACCGCCAATCATTTCAGGATTCTTAGTCGGTGGTGTAAGAACAGCGCTATTACAGGCAGTTGTACTAGTTATCGGATTCTTCATTTACCTGCCATTTGTTCGTAAAGTGGATTCATTGAACTATTTGCAAGAGCAAGGTGAAAGTATGGAACAAATCGAAAAAGATTTAGCAAACGAAAATAATAAAGCCGAAGGAAATGCAACGGCTTAGTTGAAGAGGTAAAGCAATGAGTATTTTTAAAGAGAATTTTTTATGGGGCGGCGCAGTAGCCGCCCATCAATTAGAAGGCGGCTGGCAAGACGGCGGTAAAGGAGTCAGTGTTGCTGACGTTATGACTGTCGGTGCCCATGGCACGCCACGTCGAATTACTAACGGTGTCTTAGAGGGAGAAAATTATCCCAACCATGATGCGATTGATTTTTATGGACGCTATAAAGAAGATGTGAAGCTGTTTGCGGAACTTGGATTGAAATGTTTCCGGACATCGATTGCCTGGACACGTATTTTTCCTAATGGAGACGAGACTGAGCCGAATGAGGCGGGATTACAGTTTTATGATGATTTATTCGACGAATGTTTGAAATATGGGATCGAACCAGTGATCACCTTGTCGCATTTTGAAATGCCTTACCACTTAGTAACTGAATACGGTGGTTGGCGTAATCGTAAGATGATTGATTTCTTCGCCCATTTTGCTGAAGTTTGTTTTACGCGCTATAAAGATAAGGTCAAGTATTGGATGACCTTTAATGAGATCAACAATCAAGCCAATTATCAAGAAGATTTCGCGCCGTTTACGAATTCCGGTCTGAAATTTGAAGCTGATGACAATCGGGAAAAAATCATGTATCAAGCGGCTCATTACGAGTTGGTTGCCAGTGCAAAAGCGATCGAGATCGGACATAAGATCAATCCTGATTTTGAGATTGGTTGTATGATCGCGATGGTTCCAATCTATCCGTATTCATGCAGCCCGTCAGATATGATGGCCGCAACAGTTGCGATGCAGCGTCGCTATTGGTTCACTGATGTGCATTGTAAAGGACGTTACCCAAGCTATATGAAGACCTACTTTGATCGCAAACAGTTTGATTTGGATATCACTGCGGCAGACGAAGTACAGTTAACAAAAGGAACCGTTGACTATATCGGTTTCAGTTATTACATGTCCTTCGCAGTCAAAGATCATGATAAAGGACCAGCTTATGATTATGATGAAGCCCATGATTTAGTAGAAAATCCTTATGTCAAAGCATCCGATTGGGGCTGGCAGATTGATCCAACTGGATTGCGCTACGCGATGAACTGGTTCAATGATCGCTATGAATTGCCATTGTTTATCGTAGAAAACGGCTTTGGTGCCATCGATGAAATCGCTGATGATGGCGAGATCCATGACGAATATCGGATCGATTACTTGCGTGAACACATTGAAGCGATGCAAGAAGCGGTCATTTATGACGGAATTGATTTGATGGGTTATACGCCATGGGGCTTCATTGATTTAGTTTCTGCTGGAACAGGCGAAATGAAAAAACGTTATGGCTTCATTTATGTCGATAAAGATAATGAAGGTGCAGGAACGTTGGATCGCAGTAAAAAGGATTCCTTCCATTGGTTCCAAAAGGTGATCGCAAGTAATGGCGATGTACTATAAAGACACTTCCGCACCAACTCAGAATTAGTGAAGAACGTGAGAAAGGATAGTATTATGAGTGAAAAAACGATTATGTTAGTTTGTAATGCTGGGATGAGTACCAGCATGCTAGTGACCAAAATGCAAAAAGCGGCGGAAACACAAGGACTTGATGTCGATATTTTTGCGATTGCGGCGGCAGATGCAACGAACAAATTGCAGGAACGTGAGATCGATACGGTCTTGTTAGGCCCACAGGTTCGTTTTATGCAGAAGCAGTTTGAAGAAAAATTGGCGCCATTAGGAATTCCTGTGGATATCATCAATATGACGGACTATGGCATGATGAATGGTGAAAAGGTACTTGATCAAGCAGTAGCGATGATCAATGGATAAATCGGTATAAAATAAGGAGTGTTTAAATGCAGAAAGAAAATTTAGAAGCGGTGATGGGGTTGATCATCCACGGAGGCAATGCCAAAAGTAATGCGATGGAAGCCATTCAAGAAGCAAAAGATGGTGACTTCCAATTAGCAGATGAAAAAATCAAACAAGCAGAAGAATCATTAGTCGAAGCGCACCATTCGCAAACAGGACTTTTAACAAAAGAAGCGCAAGGTGAGCATCTCGATTTGAATTTGTTGACAGTTCACAGCCAAGATCATTTGATGACTTCGATTGCTTTCACAGACTTAGCGAAAGAGATCATCGACGTCTACAAAAAAATCAGTGCTTAAAAATATTTCGCGAACGCAATCAACTTTTTCAGTTATTGCTAAGTTCGTTGTTAATGTAAAAATAGTCCATCTCCAAAATTATGGAGATGGACTATTTTTGGTTAGCTGTTCAATTACATTTGACGGATAAATCCGATTTTTTCTTGAATGGAATTCAACTCTGTGTCGATGGCATTTAGAAATTCCATGATCTCTTGTTTTTCATCTTCTGAGCAAATATCCTTGGCATTGATTTTTTCAAAATTTTCTTGGATCGTTTTCAAATTAATCAAACTACCTGTAACATGCATTTTTTTGTTGATATTTTCAATAGTGTTCAAGTGCCTACCCCTTCCCCTGAGTAGCTTCCTGCTTAACCGTTTTATGGTTTGATATAGGCATAACCCTGTGCCTGTAATTCAATCAAATCTAAAACACCCGCAGGGACGACAACGACATTCTTCGGTAATTGTTCTTTTGCGATCTTATTTGTCCGCATCGCATTATTGCACGCGTGAAAAGTCACACCGGCAGTTGCGATGAATGCTTGATTTTCAGGAGCAAGATAGCCATTGATCGCTTTCCCATTTACTAAAATAATAATAGCTATTTTATAGGGTTCTTTCAATAAGTTTTTCACGTTACTGGCTGCTTCCGGCCATTTTTCCAATTCATCAATATGAAAGACAACGTTCATTTCTACACCTTATTTCTTAATAATCATGTTGATTGCTTGTTCCAATTTTTGTGCCTGTTCATCAGGATTCTTGTCAGGATGCTCAAAGCAATTTTTCAAATTTTCAGCTACGATCATGCCCATTACACGATCAATACTGGAACGTACGGCGCTTAATTGGGTAATGACATCAATACATTCTTTCTCGTCATCAATCATCTTTTGGACACCGCGGATTTGTCCTTCCGTTCGTTTCAACCGATTGAGGATCTTTTTTTCTTCTATCTCCATTGATTTCCACTTCCTTTGTGCAAGCTGTTTAAGAAGAATATACCTAGAGAGGGTATGTTTCGTCAAGTGGATCGCTTCTAATAATAATGAGAACTAAACAGAACGGTTGACAGGAATCAAAAAGATATGATAAAAATACCCTATGAGGTATTTAAAAGAAAAAATAAGGAGACAGTTTATGTTTAATCTATTTCAGAGGAATACGGCTATTTCAACCAAGGACTTAGCTGAAAAACTCAAAGAACCAATTACTTTATTAGATGTTCGAACACCTGAGGAATACCGTGGAGGGCATATTACGAAAGCATCCAATTATCCTTTGAATAAAATTGATCGTTATCAAGGAAAAGAAAAAGAAGTTTATGTCATTTGCCAATCAGGGATGCGCAGCAAACAAGCCGTTAAGATTTTAAAGCAAAAAGGCTATGAAGCAATCAATGTTCAAGGCGGCATGAATCGTTGGCAAGGTCCGACTAGGGGAGGAAAGTAAGATGAAGATTGTTATTGTAGGCGGCGTCGCAGGCGGGATGTCCGCAGCTACGCGTTTGCGTCGTTTAATGGAAGATGCGGAGATCATTGTTTTGGAAAAAGGACCATTCGTTTCTTTCGCAAATTGTGGATTGCCTTATTATGTGTCCGGAGAGATCGCGGATCGTGAGGCGCTTTTGGTCCAAACACCAGAATCGTTAAAAGCCCGCTTCAATCTAGATGTTCGTCCTTTCCATGAGGTCACCAGTATTTCTCCTGAAAATAAAACTATAACTGTCAAAAATGACCACGGGAGTTTTACAGAAAGTTATGACAAATTGATTTTATCTCCAGGTGCGAAACCATTGATTCCAGAAATGGCTGGGCTGACTGAGGCAACGAATGTCTATAGTTTGCGCAATGTTCCCGATTTGGATCGGATCATGCAGGCGTTGGAAAAAGAACCTGCGAAGGCAACGGTGATCGGAGCTGGTTTTATCGGTCTTGAGATGGCGGAAAACCTAAAGTCTCGCGGGCTGGATGTGACCGTTATTGAAAAAGCGCCGCATGTATTGCCGCCACTAGATGAAGAAATGGCTGCCTTTGTCAAAAATGAGCTGATCAAGCAAGGCGTTCGGGTCATCAATGGAGAATCTGCTCAAAGTTTCAGTGAACGAGGACAGAAAATCAGATTGACGAACGGGGAAGAAGTGACCTCGGACTTAACGATTCTTTCAGTCGGTGTCCGTCCAGAGAATACTTTAGCAAACCAAGCAGGATTAGAGACTGGTTTAGGCGGAGGCATTTTGGTGGATGAGAACTATCAAACAAGTATGCCGGATATTTTTGCGGTTGGTGATGCGATCGTAGTCAAACAGCAGGTTAGCGGCGAGGATGCCTTGATTTCACTTGCCTCTCCAGCAAATCGTCAAGGGAGGCAAGTAGCGGATGTCATCTCTGGCCTGAAACGAACGAATCGCGGAAGTATTGGAACAGCGATCGTTCGCGTATTTGATCTAGCCGCCGCGGCGGCTGGTCTGAGTGAGCGAGTGGTCAAACAATTGGGTCTAGACTATCAGGTGGTCCATGTTTCTGGAAAAGACCATGCGGGGTATTATCCGGGGGCTAGTGACCTGACATTGAAATTAGTGTTTGAGCCAAAAAGTGGAAAAATCTATGGGGCTCAAGGTGTCGGTGCTAACGGTGTAGATAAACGCATCGATATTCTAGCGACAGCGATCAAAGGCGGGTTAACGATTTTTGACTTGCCTGAGTTGGAATTTACCTACGCACCGCCATTCGGCTCGGCCAAAGACCCGGTCAATATGTTAGGCTACGCTGCGATCAATTTATCAGAGGGCATCAGTGATTCGATCCAATGGTATCAATTGAAGCAAGCACAGCAAAATGGCAGTCAATTATTAGATGTACGGAATCCAGAAGAATTAGCCAATGGGCGTTTTCCTGAGTCAGTCAATATTCCGTTGAATCAATTACGCGAACGAATCGCCGAACTAGATCCAACGCAAGACTATATTGTTAGCTGTCACAGCGGCTTGAGAAGCTATGTGGCTGAACGCCAGTTAAAACAAAATGGATTCAAGGTGAAAAATTTGGATGGCGCCTTTGCTTTATACAAAACAGTTCGACCGGAGGAATTGATTTATGACTAATGCCATCGCTATGGATGATTTTTATCATTTAACTAAACAAAAAGAAGTGAAAATCATTGATGTCCGTGAAGCCTATGAATATCAAATGGGGCATGTGCCCCACGCGAAAAACTTACCATTAAGTGGACTAGGCGCTAGTACGAGTGAACTAAATCCTGATAACGACTATTATCTAATCTGTCAATCAGGGGCGCGCTCAGAAAATGCTTGTGCTTTTTTAGATAGTCAGGGTTTCAAGGTCATCAATGTTTTAGGTGGAACCTCCGCTTGGCCAGGAGAGTTAACTAAATAGATTTTCATTTGCTTTTAAAATGAAGAATAAGGAAGAAGTGTTGATTTAGCCTTTAAATCAACACTTCTTTGTTTTGTTCATAGAATCCTAGTGAAAATATTCATTTTTTTGTTTTTATATGTTGACAAAGTGAAAGTGAATGATAATATAAAGGTGTAAATAAAAACAAAAGGAGCAATAAGATGATTGAGTTGAAGAAATTAGCGAATATGGTGGACCACACATTATTAAAGGCCGATGCAACGAAAGACGGATTCAAGCAATTGTGCAAAGAGGCAGATGATTATGGCTTTAAAATGGTAGCGATTAATTCTTATCCAGTAGCAATGTGTCGGGAGTTCTTGAAAGACAGCGAGGTTCATGTGGGTGCAGCCATCGGATTTCCTTTAGGGCAAACGACAATTGAAACGAAAGTATTTGAAGTGCAGGATGCCATTAAAAACGGCGCGGATGAAATTGATTATGTGATCAATATTGGCAAATTAAAGGATGGCGACACTGAATATATTCGTGAAGAAATGAAAGCAATTGTGAATGCTTCTCGTGAAGGCGGAATTATCAACAAAGTTATTTTGGAAAATTGCTACTTAACCGATGAAGAAAAAGTGGCTGTCTGTGAAATCGCGAAGGAAGTAAAGCCTGATTTTGTCAAAACTTCAACAGGATTTGGAACAGGCGGTGCCACACTTGAAGATGTTGCGTTGATGAGAAAAACAGTTGGTGATGGCGTAAAAGTAAAAGCGGCTGGCGGCATTCGTGATTTGGCTACCGCATTGAAGATGGTAGAAGCAGGGGCGGAACGTTTAGGGACAAGTTCAGGCATTAAAATCGTAGAAGAATACAAGACTTTAGTAAAGGAGTAGAGAGATGACAGAAATTCGCGACGTATTGAAAACGGCATTTATTAATTTTGATTTAGCAGCGACCGATAAACAAGCGGCGATCAGCGAACTTGCGAACACCTTTGTAACAGAGGGTGTTGTCAATAATGAGAGCGTTTACCTTGAGGCCGTGTTGAAAAGAGAAGAGGAAAGTACGACAGGGATTGGTTTTGGTGTAGCGATTCCGCATGGGAAAAGTGCAGCAGTTACTGAAGCCTCACTAGCATTTGGCCGCAGCCAAGTGGGAATTCAATACGATTCAATGGATGGCGAACCTGTTCACTTGATGTTTTTGATCGCTGTCCCTGAAACGTCAAACGATGAGCATCTGAAAATTCTGAGCAAACTATCACGGAAGCTGATGCATGATGATATCCGTCAAAAACTGATGACTGTCACTGATGTCGAAGAAATCTATCAGATTTTTGAATAGGAAGGGTGAAAAAAATGAAAATTGTAGGGATTACATCGTGTTCGACGGGGATCGCACATACTTATATGGCGGCTGAAAACTTAGAGATCGCCGCTAAAAAACGCAATATTGAAATCAAGGTAGAAACACAAGGCTCGATTGGTGCGGAGAATGTGTTAACTGAACAGGAGATCGCCGACGCGGACGCGGTTATTATCGCAGCGAGCACATCGGTGAATAAGGATCGCTTTAATGGGAAACGTTTGTTGGAAGTCGATGTGACTGAGGCGATCGATCATCCAGATGATTTATTCGATCGTGCACCGAATGCAGCGATTTATACGACTTCGGCGGAAGTAAAGTCAGAAGCGAAAGCGGAAAAAAGCGGAATTTATAGTCACTTGATGACGGGTGTTTCTTACATGATTCCCTTTGTTGTGGCAGGCGGGATTTGTATTGCGTTAGCCTTTGCCTTCGGCGGGATCAACGCCAAGGGTGATCTGGCTTCAGCGATCAATGAGCTAGGCGGGATCGCGATGGGCTTGATGTGGCCGATCCTAGGTGGGTATGTTGCCTTTTCAATCGCTGACCGACCAGGTTTAGTTCCGGGGATGGTTGCTGGGATGATCGCTTCGTCAATGAACGCCGGATTCCTAGGCGCGTTATTGGGTGGTTTCCTTGCTGGTTATACCGTTCATTGGTTGAAAAAGGTGCTAAAATTACCATCAGCTTTTTCTGGGTTATTGCCTGTATTGATTCTTCCAGTCGTATCGGTATTATTTGTTGGTCTTGTTATGAAATTTATCGTAGGGATTCCGATTACGGCATTAAACGAAGGAATCACGAATTGGTTGAATAGTTTGTCAGGTATGAACTCTGTATTACTGGGACTGCTTCTAGGTGGAATGATGGCGATCGATTTAGCCGGACCAATCGGAAAAGCGGCATATTTCTTCGGAGTTGCGTCATTAACGAATCTAGGTGCTGGAGAGACAAGTATGGTGATGGCGGCGGTAATGGTTTCTGGTATGGTGCCACCATTGGCAATGGCTTTATCCTCAACTGTTTTAGGTAAAAACCTATACAGTAAAGAAGAACGTGAAGCTGGGAAATCTGCTTGGGTCTTGGGATTATCATTTATTTCTGAAGGCGCGATTCCTTTTGCGGCGGCAGATCCGATTCGGGTGTTGGCTTCTGTGACGGTCGGTTCGGCGATTACGGGTGCATTATCGATGATCTTTAAATGCGGGATCGCGGTTCCTCATGGCGGCTTCTTCGTCTTCCTGATTCCCGGCGCAGTCGAAAATGTTTTGCTTTATGTGTTAGCGTTGGCGATCGGAACAGCGGTCAGCGGATTTTTGGTAACGGCAGTAAAAGTATTCTCGCAGAAGAAACAAACAGCTAAGGAGTAATGATCGGCATGACAGAATTGATTAAAATTTGTTTGATAGGAACAGGCAGAGCGGGGATGATCCATGGTAAAAATTTCGCTCGCCGAATTGAAAATGCACAATTGATTGCTTTGTGCGATCCTTCGAAGGAGAGTTTAGAATTGGCTCAAAAAGAAGTGGATTGCCAATACCTTTATGAAGATTACCGTGAAGCAATGCAAAATCCTGAGATCGACGCTGTCGTGATCGTCACGCCGACCATCTACCATAAGGAGATCGCTTTGGCGGCAGCAGCGGCGAAAAAACATATCTTGTGTGAAAAACCGTTAGCGATGGATGAAGCGGAATGTTTGGAAATGATCCAAGCCGCTGAAGAAAATCAAGTGAAGCTGCAAGTCGGTTTCATGCGTCGTTTTGATGCAAGCTTTCAAGAGGCGAAAAAAGTCGTAGATTCAGGCGCAATTGGGGATATCGTATTGGTAAAATCATTGACTCACGGTCCTAGTGAACCAAAACCTTGGATGTTTGATATACGTAAGAGTAATGGGCCAATCGGTGAAGTAAATAGTCATGATCTTGATACATTGCGTTGGCTAACGGGGAGTGAAGTAAGTAGTATTTACACGAATGGCGGTAATTACCGTTCGCCAGAGGTGAGCGAAGAGTTTCCTGATTATTACGATACGGTTGCGATGAATCTGCGTTTTATGGATGGCAAGCTGGGACTGATCGATGGCGCTCAATATGTTCAATATGGATATGACGCGCGAACGGAGATTCTCGGAACCAAAGGAAGTATTCTGGTTGGCGATCAAGGAAAACATAATATCGTGGTGGCGACCAGCGATCAAAAATTGACCCAGCCGACGATGCACAGCTGGATGTATTTATTTAGAGAGGCCTATGTCGCTGAAGATCAAGCTTTTGTTGATTGTATTCTGAATGACACGACGCCTCAATGTACAGGAAAAGATGGCTTAATGTCGGTTCGATTAGTCAACGCGGGGCTGACATCGCTGCTGGAAAATAGAATTGTCGAGGTGGAAGGATAAATGAAAGCAATCCAATTACTAGGAAAAGAAAAGATTCAATTAAGCGAACTCGCTAAACCCGAAATATCTGAAAAAGAAGTCTTGATAAAAGTCAAAGCAGCATCGATTTGCGGGACCGATGTTCGGATGTATAAAAACGGCTATCCTACCGCAAGTGAAGAAACACCATTAACGTTAGGACATGAAATTTCAGGCGATATCGTTGAAGTCGGATCTTCGGTTAATTTTTATAAAGAAGGCATGCGAGTTGCGATTGCTCCGAATATGGGCTGCGGAATTTGCGATCAATGTGTTAGCGGAAATACTCATTTGTGTGAAACCTATGAAGCTTTTGGCATCAATTTGCCTGGTGGTTTTGCCGAATATCTAGTGATTCCGGAAAAAGCAGTTCGCCAAGGGAATATTTCTTTGATTCCTGACGAGTTGTCTTATGAAGAAGCAGCATTGATCGAACCTTTCAGCTGTGTGTTCAACGGGCAAGAAATTGCCGGAAATAACCCCGGAGACAATGTGTTGATTATCGGTTCTGGTCCGATCGGAATCATGCACGCGATGTTGGCACGCGCAAGAGGTGCAGGAAAAGTCATGATGAATGACTTATCGGAAGCTCGTTTGGCAGATGCAAAAAAAATGATTCCCGATTTGATTCCATTGACTTCGGAAAATTTGCAGGAGAAAATTTTTGCTGAAACCAATAATCAAGGCGTTGACCTTTGTATTATTGCAGCACCAGCGCCACAAGCGCAAGAAGCCAGCTTCAATTATATGGCGATGAACGGTCGTTGCTTATTCTTTGGCGGTTTGCCGAAAGAAAAAGAAGAGGTCAAACTGAATACGAATATTCTGCACTATAAACAATTGAGAGTCTTTGGCTGTACTCGTGCTAGTTTGATGGGCTATCGGACTTCAGCTCAATTGGTTGCCAGCGGCAGAATTCCGTTGAAAGAGCTGATTACAAAGCGCTATCCGATCGATCAATTTGATGAGGCCTTGGAAAATGCTAAAAAGGCCATCGGTTTAAAGAATGTGATTGTCTTCAAAGAATAATTTTAGTTTGATTGCTTACATTTTCAGTTTCTTTTATAATGAAACAAAACGCAAAAAGGTGATAAAAAATGGATGATCAATTATACGCGGAGGAACGAAAGCAATCCATCGTAAATCTAGTCAACGAGAAGAATCGCATGCAAGTTGCGGAGTTAGCCGATATTTTTAACGTTACAGGTTCAACGATTCGCAATGATTTGCGGGAATTGGAGAACGAAGGATTAGTGACTCGGACACATGGCGGAGTGATCAAGCGTGATTTTCAGCGCAGCGTCGAGATTATTCCCAAGAGTCGTGAATTTACAGATGAAAAATATCGGATTGCTGAACGAGCGGTCAAATTGATTGAAGAAAATGATATTTTGGCGATCGACACGGGAACCTCTTGCAGAGCCTTTGCCGAGAAGCTGATTAATAGTCAGCTCCAGCGTTTGACGATCTTGACCTACGATTTGGAGATCGCTTTGTTATTAAGCGAAAAGACCAACTATCAAGTTCAAGTGATCGGGGGTGCGATCCGTAATGGCTATCCTTATGTATCCGGGAGTTCTGTCGCACTAGGTTTAGCTGGTTTTTCCGTGGATAAAGTCATTCTGGGAACCACCTCTTTTGATAAGAATTATGGGTATTCGACCCCTAATTATGAAACAGCTGAAATGAAAAAGAGTTTGATCAATATTGGACGAATAAAAATTGTATTATGCGAGTCTAGTAAAATCAATCAACGAAGCTTTAAACAGTTTGCTAAACCGGATGAATGTGATTATCTGATTACAGATCTTCAGATTACGCGTGAGCAGCAGACGGATATCGAAGCCTTAAAAATCAATTTGTTAATGGTATAAAGCAAAGCCTGCCTAATTCCTTATGGAAGTTGGGCAGGCTTTTTATTATGCGAAAAGAGAACCGATAAAATAGAGAACAGGATAGAGTACCATAATTGCCGACATCGCTTTTAAAACAATTGGGAAAGTCGTCTTTTTATCTTGCAATGCACGGTATTTTTTTAAACTCTGCCAATTTTTTGGGAAGAGGAAGAGTAAAAACAGCACAGTCCAAGGAGCCAACCCGGCAATCACTAAAACGAATAGCCAGATAAAGCTAAAGACGTAGACGCTTAATAGAACTTTTACTGCTAATGGTTTTCCTAAATAATAAACCAGTGTCTTGCGATGGTTTTCGATATCTTCTTCCAAATCGCAAGTATTATTAGCCAATAAATTATTGAACATCATCAATACCAACGGCAAGCTGATCAAGAAAACTTTTCCGATCATAGGTAGGGTGACAACATGGGTTTGATAAACGGCCAAATAGTAACTCACTACCGTAATGAAAAATCCGCTGGCAGTACCGGTCAGGGCTTCAGCAATCGGCAAACTATTCAAAGGACGGCGACCATAGGAATAGAACAAGCCGATGTAAAAACCAATCACACCCAAAGCACCGATCACCCAGTTCGTACGCCAAACCAATAGTAGTCCTAGTAGGAAGGAAACAATCAAATTAAATAAGTAAAAATTGCGAACAAAACGCAGATCTAAATGATCGCGTCCGATAATATTGGTTTGCTGCTTGTAGTTTTCGTCAGACGCGTTGCGGTAGTCCATGTAATGATTAAAAACGTTAACGGTAATATGGAACATCACGATAATCAAAACGAATAGAAAAAATTCGGGACTCGGCAAGCTATTCAATTGAAATTTGGCGATGGCATATCCCAGTAAAATAATAAATAGATTTAATGGCGCAGTGTAGATTTCCGATAATTCCCAGAATTGTTTAAAGGTTAGTTGTTTCAAAATAATTCTCCTCTTTCATTTTAAGGTAATCATTTTTCCTTCCAGAAAAATAAATCTGATTTTCAAGTCGCAATCCATTCAACCGATGTACTGAATGTACAAAATAGAAAGGATATTTTTGCGATGAAGTTCTTTTCAAAAATAGCGAGGATTGGGCTATTTGTCCACTAGTTTGTTTGACTCGGCGGAAAGGTTTTCATTAATTGAAAGTGCTTTTTTGTTTAATGTTCGGGTTTTCGTTCATTTACATATTATTGTTTACTTATTATCCTGTTTATTATATGATTATCCTCGTTGTTTGAAAAAACATGCTATTATTTTACGAACATTTTTAGACCGTAGGGGGAGCAACATGAAAGAAAAAATAAATGCTTATTTTGAACTCGAAACACTAAACACCACAGTAAAGAGAGAAATTCTGGCGGGGTTCACCACCTTTATTTCAATGGCCTATATCCTCTTTGTTAATCCTAGTGTGCTGGGTGCCTCTGGAATGAATGAAGGGGCCGTTTTCACGGCAACGGCATTAGCCAGCGCTTTGGGCTGTATTTTGATGGGTGTCTTGGCGCGTTATCCGATCGCCACCGCACCTGCACTAGGGATCAATGCCTTTTTTGCTTATTCTGTTTGTATCGGAATGGGCATACGCTGGGAGACAGCTTTAGCTGGCGTATTTGTTGCATCGCTGATCTTCATTTTGATCACAGTTTTTAAATTACGCGAGATGATCATTGACGCTATTCCAGCCGACTTGAAATATGCGATCTCAGGCGGGATCGGCCTATTCATCGCCTTCTTAGGGTTGAGCGAAGGCGGCATTATCGTAGCGAACAAATCAACATTAGTCGGTTTAGGTTCAATGAGTGTGGGGACGACATGGTTAACAGTCTTTGGTTTGATCGTGACTGCGATCTTGATGGTGCGGCGAGTTCCAGGCGGAATCTTTATCGGTATGGTCGCAACGACATTATTAGGCTTAGTGACCGGCTTGATTCAGGCGCCAACACAAATTATTTCAGCGGCACCTAGTTTGAAACCAACCTTTTTAGTTGCTCTGAAACATGTAAAAGATATTAACACGCTTCAGCTTTGGGTCGTTGTGCTGACTTTCTTATTGGTGACCTTTTTTGATACAGCGGGGACGCTAGTCGGATTAGCGAATCAAGCTGGTTTTATGAAAGACAATAAAATGCCGCGAGTTGGAAAAGCTTTGGCCTCTGATTCTACTGCTATGTTGGCCGGATCATTATTAGGCACTTCACCAGTGGGGGCTTACGTAGAATCTTCAGCAGGTATCGCTGTTGGCGGACGTTCTGGTTTGACGGCAATCACGACAGGTATATTTTTTATCTTTGGTCTATTTTTCTCACCATTATTGTCAGTTGTTACATCGCAAGTCACCGCACCAGCTTTAATTGTGGTAGGCGTTTTGATGGCTCAATCCTTGAGTCAAATCAAATGGAATCAATTAGAGATCGCGATCCCTTCATTTTTAATTTTGATTGGCATGCCGTTGACATATAGTATTTCGGATGGGATTGCCTTAGGCTTCATCTTCTATCCAATTACGATGCTTGCTGCCAAACGCGGGAAAGAAGTTTCGCCGATCATGTATGGGTTGTTTTTTGTCTTCATCGGATTCATGTGGATTTTAAATGTAAAATAAAAGGTTAAACGAACAAGCTGTTCAGTTTCTGTCGTATTCAGAAGCTGAGCAGCTTTTTTTTATGATTCTTTTTTTATGTGCTTTTTTCGTATCTAAGGACTTAAAGATTATATGTTTCCGTCATTTGTCGTGTTTGTAAGCGTATAACTAAAATTTAATGGACATTATAAGTGTATTCATATTAATATAATACATATAAAAAACAACCGCCTGCATAATCATTGTACTAAACTAGGAATTGACCGTAAATTAACATTATATTATAATTAATTTATGCAATTATTTTTTATATATTAATATATTTGATAATAATTCCATTCTATTTCAAAAAACGTACTAATATTTTTGGCAGTGAGTGGAAGATGGCAAGGCGAGAAGAACAGCTGACTAGAAAAATACGGCGATATGAAAGGATGGACGGCATGCAATTATTACTATTAACGAAGGTTCCTTTATATGAAGAAAACTTTGAACGTCAATTAAAGCAATTGGGAAATGAGGTCTATTGTTCCAATAGTTTGATAACAGCGTTTAAGCGAGGCACATTCAACAAAGAGCTTTTGGCTCAGTTCGAAGGAATTATTTTTAGTGAGACGATGTATGACAAAGAAGTAGAAGAATTGATCCAGGTTTTACCAAAAGAAAACTTGAAATTTTTCCGGCGTATAAATGAAGTTAGCTGCGATGAAACTTTTGACTCCATTTATGATGCTTGGATTCCAATGGATTCGAGTTTGGAGAGAGTACGAGAAATTTTATTAGTCGCGGAATTATCTAAGTTAGCATCGAAGGAAGCGGATCGTAGTCAACAAATCACGGTAAAACAAAAGTTATCCGACCTAAATTTGAAGCTGAAACAAAAAGAAATTGTGTACTATTTAATTCAATCAGGAGATCGTACAGTACCAAGAGAAGAAATTAGTCGTCAAATATGGGAAAAGGCGCCAACAAAATCAGTTTTAGCGAGCTTGTCAAAAGTTGTCTCAAAAGTGAATGAGAAACTGGAGAACGAATTTGGAGATGAAGCAATTCAAACGGTTTGGGGGCAAGGGTATCGCTTGAATAAGAAAATTTTTGATTTCTTATACGATGATCTGAGCGAAAAACCGGTACTAACGATTGTAGAGTAGGGATTTGCTGGGAAGCGTAAGTAAAATTTTTAACTCTGATCGAAATAGTTCATCTTAAGCTAGGTAACAAAAAAACAGTGATAATGAGTATTGTAAATAGGTGCAACTAATAGGCTCTGCTAGGAGTGGTGTACGATTATCGTATACGCCCCAGCAGAGTCTTTTTAAAACGATCGTCATGAAATGACGATCGTTTTCTGTTGTGATCGACACGAAATAAAACGATTTATGCAATGGAATCAAAAGAAAACTTTATATTAATGCACTAATAATTATCGTTCAAATACAAACAATTGAGGCGGAACAAGCTGGGATGCTGTTTCTAAAACTTTTTTGAAGCACAATAAACTGTTGAGATAGCCGCTTACATAGCAACAAAAGAATAATTCTTATAAAGTAATACAAAAAATAGTAGGTAGCTAAATACGATGATTCGGCTATTTCTAGTCATCAGTTTGTAAATTATTTATTTATTATATTAGAATACATCTCCTAGATTAGAATAAGTCTGAAAAAGGTCCGAAGAGTAGTAAAAGGATAAATAACTGATTGGGCAAAAAGAAGTTAGTGAATAAAATCGATAAATATGAATTAATAATGAATAAATATTTATTGTATGCATTTGATGAATATGCACGTTTTATTATTTTTTTTCGATAAATATATTAAAAGTTGGCCGATCGATTTTATCGATAATGAGGTCTTTTTTTGTCTTTAAGTTATTCATAACTGAAAAGTTGGTTTCGATATTGGAAGGGTGAACAGAGCTATTGTTTTTAGAGAATTATTATTATGTAGCTATTTCTAATGATTGTTTCAGAAAAAAAGTTGAAGAGATTCATGCTCTTTTTTAAATGTGTAAATTGTTAAAAATTTCGATGAGCAAAAATCATTTTAAAAAAAAGGTTTCTTTAAAAGTTAATATACTATTGATTTATTATAAAAAATATTTTATAATTTTTTAAAAATAGATGTATAATAAAACATAAAAATTATTTATTTAAAATA
>NZ_JAQDPG010000012.1:0-144898 GCF_027659535.1 Enterococcus malodoratus
TTTTAACTTAAATAATAGAATGGACTTTCTCATTTACACAAAATATTTTACACTCTCAAAGAAATTGATGTAAGATACAAATTGGCAAATTTATATATATTACGAAGGAGAATAAAAAAGATAAATAAATCTAAATTTTAAAAAGAAGAGGACAAATATTTGGTGCTTCCATTTACAATTTCAAAGATGTAAAAACAGCATTCGATTATGCCTATGAATCAAGCTTTTATCGAGTAGTTGTGAAGTACAAAAAAAGAAAGTTAGTTGAGGACAGTCTGCTGTACTCAACTAACTTTTTTTTAATTTCAACAGGATTTTTTGGGGAAATGAGGTAAAGTAACTAGCCTGCTCCATAGAAGAGTTCATTCTACGAAGCAGGCTAACTGTTATCCATTAGTTGAACTCTTTCATAAGCACTTTCTTTGTACTTTATTAATAACGAACTCAGCGTCGTCCAATGCATAAATTCCTTGAATATCGCCTGTATTCAAGGCGGCGATGGCCTCGTTAGAAAAATGCAGGGCACTTGTTTCAAAGTACAAGCTTTTTTTGCCATCGGTGACAGTGAAGGTCTTTGTTGCTGGCTGATTGATTAATTCAAATTGGACAGGAAGTGAGTCAAGTGTGCCCAAGGGCTCTTCTATGACTAGATCTTCAACTTTTTGATAACGGTGGACAACAAATTGTTCGTCCTGCTTCGTTACTAAAATCGCCGCAAAATGGTTGTCGTTGATCATACTGAGTATCCCAATTTTCCCAGTGTTGACCGCAGTGGTATCCGCAACAGTGACGGTGAAGGATTCAGCTTTTTCTGTTTGTCGAATCCCAAGAAAGGCGGGAGTGCCTTCTTGTTCGATCGTTGTGTGGCGGCCTTTTAATGTTAATGTAGCGTCTTGTAAAAAGGCGTCTTTGCCAAGTGAGTCGCGTAAACTGATCCATTCAGGGTTTAAAACGGGTCCATCGAATGAATCATAAAAAACGGAGAGCTTTTGCGGCTTTGTTAAGGTCTTTTGATGCGTTGGAAAAGCGGTCATATCGACGATTTCGCTTGGAATCCCATGATTGATTTCCGGCCATTCGTGTGTCCAGTCAACGGGATAGAGCAGAGTTTCACGTCCCATATTTGTAATTTGCTTAAAACCGATTGTGGACGGGCGAGTACCTAAACACGTGAGCCACCAATTTCCTTGAACATCCTGAAAGAGGTCGGCGTGCCCAATATTTTGCAAGGTCTCATTTGCGCGATCGCGATTGGTGAAAATCGGATTAATAGAAACATTGTCTTCAAAGGGTCCCCAAAGATTGTCTGACTTGAACATCGTGATCATGTGCCCAACACCCGTTCCGCCTTCAGCGGCCAGCAGGTAATAGGCATCATTTCTTTTGATGATGTGGGGGCCTTCGACATCTCTGCCGCCGGTGCCCAGACTGATTACTTCTGGTCCACGGATTATTTTCCCGCTGGAAAGATCAATTTCAACCTGTTGAATGGCTTTTGTTCCTTTGTCGTCAATGTACCCAGTGAAGGGAATATAAGTATGCCCATTTTCATGGTACAAATCAGGATCGATCCCCATAATATCGATTTCGATCCGCTGTTTGTCCCAAATGATTTCGCCCTCAGCATTTAGCTTTCCTTTAATAATAAAGTTCTTGAATTCAGCAAAGTTCGTTGTGATTACGTAAAAGTGGTCATTGATATAACGAATACAAACAGCGAAGATGCCTTCATTGGATTTAGCCTCTGATAGATCGGCTTGTTCTTTTGCGTCGATTATTCCAGCAACCTTTGTCCAGTTTAAGAGATCCGTACTTTTACTTAAGGCGATTCCTGGATAGTACTCAAAGGTGCTGTTTACCATGTAATAAGTGTCTTCCACTAAAACGATACTTGGATCAGGATACATCCCGCGTAAAATCGGGTTTTGATAGCTTTCGACCATATAAAACACTCCTTTTAGTTGTGTGGATAGGCTTGACGAATCGTGTCTAAATTCAGTTCAGCGGTTGAAGCAAGGAGCATATTTGCCGCCTTTAACTCTGGATGTGTCCCGACTGCGACTGAATAGGCGCCGCTGTGGTTAATCGCGGTGATTCCGGCGCTGGAATCTTCAATCCCGACACAATCTCTTGGATTGAGTTCGAGTGCTTTTGCCGCGGCGATAAAAATATCAGGTGCAGGTTTTCCGTAAGGCACTTTGCTTGGATCTGCAATAGCCTCAAAGGCGTCCCGCAATTCTAGTTTATCCAAAATGGCGGGGCCGTTTAAACTAGCGGAGGCCAGAGCAAGCTTTATTTCGTGCTGTTTTAATTCGGTAATGAACTCTGTGATACCGGGCAATCGATCTTTAATGGATAAATTTTCCAGCGAGGCTAGATAGGTTTGGTTCTTTTCCACTAGCAGTCGTTGAAACATTGTATCCGAAACTGAAACATCAAGATAATTTAAGATAACCTTCAGCGAATCGCCGCGGCTGACTCCTTTGGTTTTTTCCTCCAAGGAATCAGGCAGTTTAGCGGAAAAATAGTTGTTTACTAGTTTTTTCCAAGCATCGAAATGCAGAGTAGAGGTGTCGGCGATAACCCCATCTAAATCAAACAATACACCCTTAAACAAGAGAGACTTCCTCCCGTTCACTTAAAATCGGTGTTGCGGCTAGCAGGTCATTGATTTGCTCTAGGTTCTCAGAAGAAATCTGGATAAACGGTAATAATGTGTTCAGCTTCGTCAATGACATAGAACCTAAGCCGCCTTGGATCGCTCCCGGATCTGCTTTAAAGAAGTTCAGTACCGGATCAATGGCGTCGATTTTTTGGACCAAGAGGTCGTCAGCCATGATTTCGGCCGCGGGTGTTTCACTCGAATAGTGCTCTACATAGTTTTCAGTCGGAACGTAGCTGATTGCATAGGTTCCGCAGGTAAGCGTGAAGCAACCGTCTGATTTCAGCTCGTTGTTTACCGCAACAGTCACATTTTCGGCTTGCGGAAGTTTCACATTGACGGTAGTCCCAAATGGAATAGTCAAGTTGAGCTTGATCGTGTGTTCTTCGTCAGCTTCGATTTGATAGTCTACAGCGAGTTTTCCATAAGGTGTATCGAAATGTCCGTTGACGCGTTTTAGACGGTAATCAAAAAGCGGCGCGAAGCGAACTTCTTGATAGCCTGGCTTCGTTTGTTGGATACCCAGCAGGTAGGTATAAGCCCATTCCATAATGGCTCCAAAGCTGTAATGGTTTAAGGAGTTCATGCCTTCAGGGTTCATTGAACCATCAGGCTGTACAGAATTCCAGCGTTCCCAGACAGTAGTCGCGCCCAGATTCACGGCATAAAGCCAGCTCGGAAAATCCTCTAAAAGAAAAATCTTTGCTGCTAATTTGTGATAACCATAGCGAGACAAGACCTGGCAGATAAAAGGTGTACCAACAAACCCTGTTTTAAGATGATCGTTGTCTTTTTTCAATCGTGTTACTAAATCATTAACGACACGCAGTCGCTGTGATTCAGGAACCAATTCGAAATAAAGGGCAATAGCATAAGCGGTTTGAGTATCTATCGCTAAACGTCCGTTTGCGGTGATGTATTCCTTGACGATTGCCGCTTTGATTTTCTGCGCGTGCTCCTGATAATAGGCGGCATCGGCAGGCTGCGCCAAAATCTCCGCGGTTTTGGCTATAATGCTGCTTGAATAGTAATAATAGACGGACGCAATAAAGTCCTCTTCGGTTTTCCCAGTAGGCAAGGCCGGATTTTCTCCATCCAAAGCAAGCCAATCTCCAAATTGGAAGGTACCGGTCCATAAATCTTCGCTTTTGCTGTTTTTACGAATCCATTCTACCCAGTCCTTCATGGCTGGATAGTTTTGCCGCAAAATCGCCGGGTCGCCGTAGCATTGATACATATTCCAAGGAATGATTGTAGCTGCATCGCCCCAAACCGCAGCTCCACCGTCAAAGTTGCCCATGGCCGGAGCGTACATAGGAACCATTCCATCGTGCATTTTTTGTTCAACCGCAACATCTTTTGCATACTTTTTGAAGAAGGGGAAGACGTTCATATTTAATGCGGCGGTTTTAGAGAACACGGCCGCGTCGCCGGTCCAGCCCAAGCGTTCATCCCGCTGCGGACAATCGGTCGGGATATCTAAGAAGTTGCTCTTTTGCCCCCACAAAATATTTTTGAAAAGTCGATTGACCTTCGGATGGATGGTTTTGATGCTACCAGTCGTAGACATTTCGGAATATAATACTGCAGCCTGATAATCTTCAGTCTTCAAAGGTCGAGTATTTCCTTCGACTTTTACATAGCGATAGCCGTAAAAGGTGAAATGAGGACGGACCCATTTTTCTTCCCCATCAGAGATATAGACGAAGGCCGCGCGCGCTTCACGTAAGTTTTCGCGATAAAAATTGTTCTCCTGTAAAATTTCGCCCATTTGAAAGACCAGCTTGGTTCCTTTAGGTTCGCGGTTGTAAAATTCCATCCAACCTGTATGA
The DNA here is from genome assembly GCF_027659535.1 of Enterococcus malodoratus. Classification (NCBI taxonomy): domain Bacteria; kingdom Bacillati; phylum Bacillota; class Bacilli; order Lactobacillales; family Enterococcaceae; genus Enterococcus; species Enterococcus malodoratus. The sequence goes on from NZ_JAQDPG010000012.1 coordinate 4,495, forward strand.
TTCTGACCAAAATCGAGTACCTGTTCACCCGCAGGCGTTTCGAGAAGTTCTAGAACGGGTAGGCGTTCCATTATTTTTATCGGTAAGCTCAATCGGTCTTGAAGTAGTGCCTTTTCTTGATCGAGGACAGAAACCGATTGCCAACCGCTAGGAGTTATCGTATCATCCAGATCTTCACCATAGTAAATTTCAGATTTTGTCACTCTTCCGCTAGTGGTCAGCCATGAGGCGTCTGTCGGAATAATTTCGCTACTTCCGTCTTCATAGACCACATGGAATTCCGCGATAACACAATGTTGATCTCCGTAAATCTGATTTTTTCCGCCATCGAATCCTAAGGTTCCTTTGTACCAGCCGTCTCCAGTAGTAAAAAGCAGCTCAGGCTGATCAGCGTTTTGGAAAGCCTCAGTTATGTCATAGGTTTGAACCTGCACCCATTGGTCATAGGCTGTCACACCAGGAGTGAGGTATTCGTCGCCAACTTTTTCCCCGTCAATATACGCTTCATAAATTCCTAAGCCAGTGGCGTATAAGCGGGCGGAGGCTACATTAGATTTAAGATGAATGTCTTTTTTGAAGAGGGTGTTTTGGAGCATTTTATCTGAATGGGCGATCCAATTCGCTTGAAAAGGCTCGTTCATTTTTCCAGTTTCAAAAAAACTTTCTTTCGTTAGCCGATTATTTTCAGAATCGAAAAGGGAAATCGCTACATGATAACGAGTGCGCGGCTCTAAAGCTAAGGGAATATCAAAATAATTGTTGTCAAAGGGCAGTTTCTCACTTTGATAAACGGGAGAAGCTGGCTCACTCGTCCAAATGGTTACTTGTTTGGTCAATTCAGTGTAATGTTCAGCTTCTACAATAAACTCAATGCGCAAATCATCAAGCTGAAAGCCGACAGGTTCGGTCATATGATTGATTAAAATAGTTGAGATATTCATTTTTCACACTCCTAATTCGTTATAATTTAGCGGTAAAATCTCCGCAAAATGGGTCTACAGGATTGATTCCTTCAAAGACTTCAGTGCCCGTCATTTTTCTGATTACGGCCTCGATACTTTCTTTATTGCCAGTGTACGTATTGATATACGTGGAGACAGTCGGAATATCGAATAGGTGATAAGGGTTCGCGGTGGAGACAAAAACTGTCGGAATTGATTTCATAAACCAAGGGGCATCGGCAGCCATCAAGTGAATCCAATCTAGACGAGTCGTGGTTTGGTTGCTGGCCGTCTCGATATTCGCGATATAGAGAGCTAAGTCGAATTTTTCATTCATTTCAGCAACGCCTTCTTCAAAAATCTCATGGAAGTCTAGGCGCTGACGATCATACAAAGACACGTCAAAGCCAAGAGCCTCTAATTGTTTCTGGAAAAGGTCAGAAACTTTTCCGCCTTCCTTGAAGCCGCCGTCATCGGAATCACCTAAAACCACCATTCGAATTCTCGGATACCGTTCTACTGTTAACGGCAAAAGCTGGTCACGATCCTTGACTAAGGTGACTGACTTTTTAGCAGCCGCTTCGGCTTTTTCTGCATGGGCTGCTTGCTTCAGCTCCAAGGTTTCAGGGGTAATCGCCTCAAATAGACCATGGGTAAGTTTCGTCGCAAGTATTCGTAGAACCGCTTCTTCAACACGTTCGATTGACAATGTGCCATTTTCGATCGCTTTTTTAATAAAGGCGTAGTCCTCATTAATGTTCTTATTGAATAAAATCATGTCGATTCCGGCATTAATCGTCGCCGGCAGCAGCTCTTCTCGAGGGAGAATAGCATTGTAGCCGATCATTGGTGTAGCATCGGTGATTGCAAGTCCATTAAAACCTAGCTTGTCACGCAAAAGACCATCGATCAAGTGTTTCGAAGCCGAGGCGGGTCTTAGGTCTGCGTCAGTTATTTCAGGGGAAATTTTTCTTTCCCAAGCCGGCAGCATAATATGACCGATCATGATGCTTGATACTTCTTGCTCGATAAATGTCTGATAAATTTTCCCATAAGAAGCCATCCATTCATCCGCTGGTAAAGAGTTGACGGTGCTTAGTAAGTGCTGATCTCGTTCATCTACGCCGTCGCCGGGGAAATGCTTGATGACAGGAAGAATCCCGTTTTCTTGCAGACCGTTGATTTGAGCAGCCGCCATTTGGATCACACGCTCTTGGTCACTGCCAAACGTTCGCGTATTCGTGATCGGATTACGGAAATTTTTGTCGATATCGACTATCGGTGAAAACGACATATTGCAGCCTACCTGAGCGGCCTCATAGCCCGCGACATTTCCTAGTTCATAGGCCTGTTTCGGATCATCTGTGGCTGCGATTTGCAGCGGCATCCCAAACCAAGTTCCTTCAGTGATAATTCCGTTGCCGCCGGATTCCAAGTTTGCCGAAAAGAATAAGGGCACATCGCTGGCATCTTGCGCAGCAGTTAATTGACGTTTGATTTTTTCTGCTGGGGCAGGGCGATACATCATACCGCCGGGACGATAGGTTTGGATAAATTCCTTGATATCTACTTGCTCCTCGTCCTGTCCAATGACAAAGAAAAGCTGGCCGATTTTGTCATCTAAAGACATGCTTTGGACTTGCTCGTGCAGTTGTTGAATTTGTTCTTTGGTTAAGTTATACGGCTTTTTCGTTAGATCTAACATGAATGATGAACCTCCAATGATTTAAATATACTTGTTCACGTTTTCATTTTAGCTTGGAAATTTGATGAGAACCATTGCGAAAAAACATCTGCAGTGTGTTCATTTCACGGCTTCAAGTGTGCCTCCTTCGTTGCTAAGAATAGTTTACGTGAGGGATTTCCTTTACATAATAAAAAAAAGCGACTTTAAGAGAAGAGAACCTATGAAATTTCAACTTTTTACGAAAAATACCTCAATTAAAACAGCTCTTCCTATTAAACTTAGACGACATATCTAGGATTAATACGAGGAGCTGCTTGAATACTATGAAAATCAGTTGCCGGTTCGTTCTTTTTCAATGTTGCGGCCATTGTGCTGGATGACCGATTGATAAAAATAGAAACTGTCTTTTTTATATCGTTTCAATTCTTTTTCTGAGAAATTATCTCGGTCAACGTAGACCAGACCATATCGTTTATCGATGCCATCATTCACACTTAACAGGTCGATAAAAGACCACGGATTAAAGGAAATGACATTTACACCATCCCGAATCGCTTCTCTGATTTGGTAAATATGGTCATTTAGAAAACGTACGCGCGTAGAATCATGAATTCTTCCGTCTTCTAATTGTTCTTTTTCCGACCAGCCGCATTCTGTGATCATTAAGGGCAGGTGCGGAAAGCGGTCATGGACACGTTGCAGCGCATACCGCATGCCAAGTGGATCAAATGAAAATCCCCATTCCGTATGCTGTAATGCTGGATCTTCATAGCGTTCAATTTGATCGACGACACCTGCGAGCATTTTAGAGGACGCTTGCTTATTGTGTCGAAAAATACTCGTGCAGTACCAGTTAAGACCTAGAAAATCTGCACGACCAGTTTCAAAATCTTTTTCATCTTCTGGTTGAATTGGCAAAGAGATTCCGTCTTCGACTAGTTTTCTCGTGTAGTAGGTAGGAAATTCTCCTCTAACAGCAACATCCATTGTAATAAAGCTGACCATATCTTCTAACGATTTGCCTAATAAGGCATCTGAGGATTTATGATCATAGGATAAGTTCGTCATGTACGAGACAGCAGGGCCGATCATGGCAGCCGGCAGCAGCTCATGGCAAAGATTAAAAACTCTTGCCTGTGCTAGAAACATATGGTAATTTGCATGCTCCGCCATTTCTCGTAATTTTTTTGGATCATTATCCTTTAAACCGATCATACTCGGCACATTGACAAGCAGCGAATGTTCGTTGATCGTCAGCCAATAATTGACCACATCGCCAAATTCGTCAAAAAGGAACTTGGCGTAGCGAACATAATCGTCAACACAGCGCCGATCAGCCCAGCCATTGTATTGCTCCACTAAAGCCTGCGGCAGATCAAAATGAAAAATCGTGACAATTGGTTCGATCCCGCTCTTTTTCAAAAGAGTGATCAGGCGATGATAAAAAGCTAAACCTTCCGCATTAGGCTGTTGATCGTTGCCGTTGGGAAAAATCCTTGTCCAGCTAATGGAAAAGCGATAGGATTTTAATCCCAGTTCCTTCATCAACGCCACATCTTCTTCGACATGATGGTAGTGATCAACACTGACAGAAGTGTCAAGAAAGTCGCTGTCCATTGAGCGGATATCCGCGACAGAAAGTCCTTTTCCATCCTCAGCAGAAGCGCCTTCGACTTGGAAGGCTGAGGTACTTGCCCCCCACAAAAAATTATCCGGAAAATCTTTGTTCAAACGGTTTAACACACTCATACTTTATTGCTCCTCTTCTTTTAACGCTTGATTGTCTAGAACTTTGAAAAATGGATAATACAAAAGCGCCAGTAAAATGAAGTTTATGATCCAAATAATCGGTCCTTGCCAGCCAACAGTAAATACGCTGGCGATGACTTTTGGAAGAGTCCAAGGCATTCCCAACCCGATCATAGGGTTATAATTTGTGATAAACCCGATTTTGACTGCGAATAGGGCAACACCGCCGCTTACTAAACTAGAAAGGGTGAAGGGAATGAATAGGATCGGATTAAAAACGATCGGCATTCCAAAAATGACGGGTTCGTTGATATTAAACAAATTAGGGACCAACGAAATTTTGAAAAATTCTTTGTACCGTTTAGATTTACCGATAAATAATCCCATAATCAATAAACTCAATGTTCCGCCTGCAGAATCATTGTTTACAAAAGCAAAGACAGCCAGGTTTTCTAAATGTGGAATTTGTTCGCCTGCTTGGAAGGCCGCTGAACTGCCTACCATCATTGAAATAATGATCGGCATAATCGCCGCCTGCACCGCTGCTGGATGAATCCCGAACAAAAACAAAATATTTGATAAAACAAAAATCAATAAAATCGCCGGAACAGAACCGCCAATATTCATCAACGGCTTAGCAATTAGTTGATTGATAAATTCAAAAAACGTCCCATAACTGGTGAAATCAAAGGCCAACCTAAACAGGAAGACGAATAGAAATATGATGATTCCGATGACCAGCGGCTCCAAGGATTGGCTGACCATTGAAGGGACGGAGTCCGGCATGCGGATGACCAATTTCTTAACACGACTGAGCTTCACATAAGAAGCAGCGACAAGTACAGCAACTAAAATAGCGACAATAATTCCTTCACTGCCAAGATAGTTCATAGAAAAGGCAGCAACCGCTTTTTCCCCTTCACCAATCGACTGCGGAGCCAGCATAAAAAAGCCAGACAAACTTAGCAAACCAGCAACGATTCCATTCGCCTGCGATCTTTTCCCATAGGAATAAGCGATTGCAAAAACAATAAAAACCGCTAGAATGTTAGTTGAGCCATTGACGATGGCGTTCATAGAGGCGGCGATGCCTGTACTCTGAAACCATTCGTTGACGAATTTTATTGGAAAATTCGCTAAAATGGAGAATACCGATGCGCCAATCGTAACGGGCAGCGTCATAATCATTCCCTCTGAGATACTTTGCATTACTTTGTTTTGGCCTAACTTGTTAGAAAAAGGGACGAGTGTTTTTTCTAACAGTTGTTGAAAGCGATCCATAAATTTCATTTTTCAACATCCTTTCTTTTTATGGGTTTATTTTATCAACCCCAGAAGCAGCTTTGTTTTTTGATCCATAGGTGTATTTTCTTATAGGATCAAAATTTCCAATTGTGTTGAAATTATCTACAATTTATAAAGGAGAAATTGATGAAGCAAACACTTGTACTTTTAGATTATTTGAATGAGCATGCGCTATCGGATACATTTTCGAGAATCATCATTTACATTTTTAAGTTTAAAACGCGCATTCCCGAGATGACCATTACAGAAATGGCGGAGGCTATTTTTGTCACTCCCTCTACGATCACCCGATTTTGCAAGCATTTTGGGTTTCGTTCTTTTTCGGAGCTGAAGGATCTAATCGAAACAGAAAATCGGACAGATCCTACTCGGTTGTTCCGTCTGAGCAGAGAAGAGTTTCAAACAATCTCAGCAGAACCTTTTCTTTCTTTTGAAGCATACGGGCAATCGATTATTCAGTCAATTCAAGATACAATAAACACGGTGGATATCGCTATGTTGGAGGAATTGATTCAGCTGATCAAGAAGCACGAGACGATCGTGATTTTTGGCTATAGCACATCCATTCAAACGGCACGTTCATTACAAGAGGGGTTGCTTCTATCGAATAAACTGGCTTATGTAGGCAGCAGTTATCAAGGGCAAAAAGAGCTGGCGCGAACATTAACGAAGGATTCTTTGGCTATCATTATTTCCTCCTACGGCAATTTCTTTTCGAATAATTCAAAGGTATTTGATCAGATACTTCGTTCCAATTGTTCTACCGCTTTACTGACGCAGCAGCAGAACAATTTTTTCAGCTCGTCAATCGATCATGTATTTAACATAAACTCAGAAAGCTTCCATAAAGTCGGCAGCTTTTCGATGAAATTTTTTATTGATTTTCTTTGTCGCAAATATTTTGATGACACACACAATAAGCAAGTTTAGGCATAACGTACGAAACACTGAAAGGGGAGAGTTCCATGGAGGAGAAAATTCTGGCAATTTTACAAGAAAAAAACCAGCCGCGTAACTGGGATAAGTTGGGACCGGAAATGAAGCCTAAACGTGCTGGAATAATGAAAAATGAACCCGTGTTTGAATTTTTTCATACCTTGGATGATTCATTAGAAGTCAATCCACAATCGATTGCTATCTCTGTCCAGCCAGTGCAATCTTTTATTCCGTTCCATGTACATGACTATGTCGAAATAATCGTTCCGATCGCTGGCGAATGTACCGTCATCACTAAAAATGATGAGTTGAGATTGAAGCAAAATGATTTGATTATTATTGGAAATCATACGATTCATCGTGTGGAGCCGATCGAGGAGGAGAGCATCGTAATCAATCTGACCTTAAAGGATACTGCGTTTAATTTGAACGACTATCATTTTATGTACGAGGATCGCGTGACGAAAAAGGTCTCTTCGCTGCTTTTTTCACTTCTCTCCAACGAGACGCAGGGAGAAAATATTTATCGGTTGTTTCGAACCAATCAGGACACAAAGATTCATCTGTTAGTGGAGGACATTATTCAGGAGTACTATTATCCAGATACTCAGTCGAATCAGATTATCCGTTTGGAGCTGCTGACGTTGTTTGGGCGGCTGATACGTTCAGCGGCGAATGAACAAGCGGTGGTTGCAGGAGAAGATGACGCCTCCGTCAATTTATTGTCGCTGCTGCTGTATATCGAAAAAAATTATGCGCAAATTACTTTGGAAGAAATGGCGCAGCATTTTGGGTTCAATCCAAATTACTTATCTTCCTATTTAAAAAAACACACCGGTCTTTCATTTATCAAGCTGGTACATCTTCAGCGGGTAAATGTAGCGGCGGAATATCTAACCTATACGAATGCACCGATTGAGCAGATTGCAATAAAAGTAGGATACGAAAATCCTTCTTACTTTTATAAAATGTTCCGTAAAAATCTAAAAATCTTACCAACAGAATATCGCGATAAATACTCTTTTAAAGCGAAGAAAAACGATTGAAGTGAAAACTTCAATCGTTTTCTTTTAGAGTCTAAATTTTTGGCGGTACTGATTAGGGGAGAAGCCTGTCTGTTTTTTGAAGTAATGGTAAAAGTAAGCTTCACTAGAAAAACCTAATCGTTCAGCGATCAGCTGGATAGTCAGATCGGTTGTATTTAATAACTGCTGTGCCTTCTGGGTTCGTATCATCTGGGCATAGGTGGCGATGGTCATTTTTGTTTGACGCTTCAGCAGGCGGTTCAGGTATTCAGGATTATAGTGCAGCGCGGCTTCGATTTCTTTTCGCGAAATGTTGCCGAAACGACTTTCGATCAGGTGGATCACCCGATTGACCAGATAATCCTCTTTGGACAGATCTAGATCAATTTGCTGCAGCGTGAACTGATTGGCATTTTCTAAAGCATCCAATAAGCGTAAAATCAGGCCTCGTTGGAAGTAGGAGCGGCCGATTTTAGACGTAGCTACCTCCAGCTGCAGCGAATCGATGATGACATGAAAGCCTTCGCTTTGATAGGGCAGACACGGAGAAAATTCGATGTAGCTGCGTTTCCACTGCGCGTCTGATTGCAGATTTTGCTGCAGAAATTGAAAAATCGGTCCGTCGCCTGAATCATTGGCGAACAAATCCCGCAGCAGGGCCGGAGATAAATTTAGAAACACAACGTTGCAGCCATCTGAAAGGATCTCTCGGTGCAAAATCTGTGTATTCAGCAGACAGCCTTCGCCTGCATGAAAAAGATACTCCTTATCCTCAATAAAATTCGTTAATTCCCCATGCAAAACATACATCAATTCGAAATTTTGATTTTTGTGCAATGCGTGATATTCGTCATCCTCAAAGGCCGAAATCTCGCCGTCCTGGACTTTAGTATAGAGGATTTTCTCACCGATTTTTTGTTTATAAAAAATGGCGATCGGTGAATGGGTACGAATTTGAGGAATCTCGGTATTCGCAGAATGAAGCTCAGAAAAGGGATCGTTGGTCATCATACACCTCCAAAAGGTCGGAAAAATACAGTAAACGTTTTCTTGAAGTCGGTATTTTTCATTATATCACAGAGCGGGACCGACTAGAATGAAGGATATCAGAGGAGGAACACAGATGCGAGAAAAGAAAAAACTAAATCAGCAGTGGCTATTTCATTATGGCGAAATCGGCCTGCCGAAAAAAACAGCCAAAAAAGCCCATGCTTTGGGTGGTTTTACGGCTCCCTTAGCGGAGGAAACCGGTGCGCCGGTCGAATATGGAGCAGGTGGGGAACACTTTTTAAAACTGATTGCTCAGGGGGATGCTGTTCAGGGATTGAAAAATTTAGCGGGAACGGATTTTGAATCAAAGCTCGATAGTCAATGGCAGCCAGTAACGATTCCACATGACTGGAAAATCAGCCACCCCCATAAGCGGGCGCCCGAATTACTAATGTCTGGTTCCAAGGAAGAAGGGATCGGGTATTATCGCAGGACATTTACGCTAGACGACCGTCTTCTGAATAACTTTCGAGTTGTTTTGCACTTTGAAGGTGTCATGCGCGCGGCCGATGTCTGGTTGAATGGGGCTTATTTAGGTCATAATGACAGCGGATACACCAGCTTTTCTTTTGATATCACTGAAATGTCCAGATACGAAGATGAGGGGGACAATGTTTTACTCGTCCGCGCGGATACGACGACTGGCGCAGAAGGCTGGTGGTACGAAGGGGCTGGGATTTATCGAGAGGTATGGTTGGAATTTTTACCCTTAGTATCACTTGATAAGAACGAAGCTTACATTTATACCAAAGAAATCCAAGACGACCAGGTGGTGATGGGTGCGGAGATTTGTATTGAGAATTTCTCAATGGAGACGGTAGAGGCGGCGCCTGTAATTAAGATCGGCGAACAGCTGATTCAGTTTGGCGTACAGACATTCGAACCGTTTGAAAAAAGAACGCTAAAGAAAACCTTCGTTTTACCTGAGCCAAAACTTTGGTCACCAGAAGAACCAGTATTGTATGAAGCGATTTTTCAACTGGAGACCGATGAATGCCGGAAAAATTTTGGTGTTCGTACATTTTCTTATGATACGCAGGGTTTTTATTTGAATGGTGAATCCTATGAATTGCGGGGCGTTTGTGAGCATCAGGATTTTGCTGGTGTGGGCGTAGCGTTGAATCAGGATCTAGTCGATTATAAAGTAAAAACAATGAAGGAAATGGGCGTCAATGCATGGCGCAGCGCGCATCATTTTGCATCTGAAGCGCTTCTAGATGCCTGTGACCGTTTCGGAATTCTTTTAATGAATGAAAATCGTTTACTGGAAAGTACGCCGTGGCGTGTGGCGGATTTAGAAAAAATGGTCAGAAGGAGCCGAATGCATGCGTCAATGGCCTTTTGGTCAGCAGCTAATGAGGAGGTTATTGGAAATACCGATCTGGGTAGCCGGATCGCGTCAAGACTGGTCACCTGCATCAAGCAAAATAATTACGAGAGTTTGGTTGTTTCGGCGGAGCTGTTGAATCCGGCAGGTGTGGTGAATGAAAATTATCTGGCAAATTATGATGTTTTGGGAGTGAATTATCCAGAGGCAGACGCGATGGGACCGGGTGCCATCAAGATCAAGGAACAGTACCCGAAACTGCCGATCATGAGTACGGAAAGCGCCTCTTACTTTTCTACGCGGGGAATCTATCGGGACGATGAAGAACGATGCCAGTGTTCAAATTTTGGTTCACTGTTTTCGATGATTCTGCCAGGAAAACGGCAATCAGATGATCCAGGTGCAGGAGGAACCGCCAGACCAGAAAAAGTGATGACTTATTTAGCGGAACATTCGTATATGGGTGGGGTCTTTTTATGGACGGCCTTTGATTATTACGGCGAACCTTCCCCATTTGGCTGGCCTGCTATTTCTTCTCAATTTGGGATCGCTGATTTGTGCGGATTTTCTAAAGATTATTACTACTATTATCAAGCGTTTTGGAGCAAAGAGCCGGTTATTCACATTATGCCTCATTGGAATGAAGAGGGGCTGGAGATCGATGATCAAGGAATGGTCACGGTACGTGTATTCAGCAACGCAAGTGACGTTGAACTGTTCGTCAATGGAAAAAGCTGCGGTAAAAAAGGCATCGCTGGTTGTATCGCTAATTGGAAAGTTCCTTATGAAGCGGGAAAAATTTCGGCAGTGGTCTATGAAAAGAATCGGCCAATCGCTGAAGCGGGTGTTGAAACGAGTTCGACGATTCATTCAGTTAAAAGCGAAAAAATTTACGAAGGAAAAGAATATTGTCTATATAAATTAGAAGGGGTGGATGACCAGCAGCGACCGGTTCCGACCGCAGACAATAAACTATCTCTTTGTGTTCAAAACGGAGAGATCATCGGTGTGGCGAATGGCGACCCAATCAATCATGATTCTTACAGCTTGGAGTGCGTCCGACTATTCCAAGGAAAGGCACTGGTAATCGTTCGAACAGACAAGGAAGTTCAATTGGAAGCAGATATTCAAGAGTAAAAGGATAGGGCTGGAAGGACAATCTATGAAAAGACCACAAAGCGCATGAATTTTGCATATGGTGAGGATGTTTTTTCTAGCCTATACTTTATTTATCGATTGAAAGCGGAAACAAAACTATGAAGGAGCGCAATTATTATGAATAAGAAAAAATTATCTCTAGCTTTAGGTATTTTAAGTATGAATCTCTTGTTGATGTCTGGATCGGTTGTTGGTGCGGCGATCGCAGCGATCTCCAAATCCTTCCCGCAGGAGCCGATCTCAAAGGTGCAAATGCTCAGCTCGATCCCGCAGCTGGGACAATTAGCCGCGACTTTACTTTTTACATGGCTAACCTACAAGATGACACGAAAGAACATTGGTGTGATCTCTGTAGCAATCGTGGCGATCAGCGGTCTGTTGCCGGTCTTCTACAATAGCAGCTTGAACATCATTTTAGCGTGTATGATCGCTTTAGGATTTGGACTTGGCCTAATCAGTAATGTGGGTCCCGTTCTTTTGCAGGAACATTTTGATGGCGAGGAACGCGCATCCGTTATGGGATGGGCTGTAGGATTTAACAATTTAGGTATGATGGGCTTCACTGCTATCGGCGGAATGCTGGGAAGTAGCAACTGGCAAAATTTATTCTGGGTCTATGGGGCAGCGATCATTATTCTTTTAGTTGTTTTGGTGTTGGTACCGAAGGATCGAAAATTATCAGAAGAAGAGGTCTCTAACCAACGTTCGATTAGTTTTGGAAAGACGTTAAAAAGTTTAAATGGGTACGTTTATGTGATGTTGATTGTAACCTTTGTTACCTCTCTTTGTTTAATGATTTTTATGGCGAATCAATCGATTTTGTTAGCTTCAAAAGCCAACGGGACAGGCTATACCGCAATGGTCACAGCGCTAGGAAACGTTGGCGGGATTTGTACCGCATTTGGATTGAAGTATATCCGTAAACTTACTAAGACTGACACGATGGCTTGGGGATTTGTCGCATTCGCATTGTCTTATGTCTGCATTGTCTTTTTCAATAATCCAGTCCTGCATATCGCTGGAAACATGTTTTCCGGTATGGGCATCGTTATGGTAAATGCAACGATTCCATTCGAATTATCTATTTTAGCGAATCACCAGCAATTCCCCGTGGCGATCGCCATGAATACACTGATTTCATCCATCGCAGGATTCGCGGCCCCAATCATACTTGCGGCAACCAAAATCTCAGCCGGTGCGAATTCGTATCTTGCAGGTATCGCGATCAGCGGTTTGATGGCTCTTATATTATTAGTTACACGTTTGGGCACTCGTATTGAAAAAAAGTCGGAACAAGCAACGATCAGTCGTAATGAAGGCGCTCAGGAGGCCTAAATTAAAACAATCGCTCAATCATCTTCCCAGATGGTTGAGTTTTTTTTGAAAAAACTGCAAAGTATGAGTTTCAGGCTGATGACGTACTATTTGAAATTCCCCCATAACTAAAATCAATGGACAGTCATAAAAAAGCACAATTAGCTAAAGCAGCCTAATAGCAGGTATAGTTTAGGTAATCGAATCAGAAGAAATTGACTGGAGGAATTAGAATGGGAAAAATTTATCCATCCATTTTATCATTAATAGGTGAGACACCGATTGTGAAATTGAACTCAGTAGTACCGGAAACGAGCGCAGAGGTTTATGTGAAATTGGAATTTTTTAATCCAGGCGGCAGTGTGAAGGATCGAATCGCACGCAGTATGATCGAAGCGGCAGAAAAAGAGGGGCTATTGAAAGCAGGAGACACGATTGTAGAACCGACGAGCGGCAACACAGGTGTTGGTCTAGCTATGGTAGGTGCGGCTAAAGGGTATCCAGTGATCATTGTGATGCCGGATACGATGAGTGTCGAGCGGCGAAAATTGATTCAGGCCTATGGTGCAACGTTGATATTAACCCCAGGATCGGAAGGGATGAAGGGGGCGATTGCGAAAGCGAGCGAGTTAGCGAGTCAAGAACACTTCTTTATGCCGCTGCAGTTTGACAATCCCGCCAATACAGCAGCTCATCGAGAAACTACGGCAAAGGAAATTCAAGAAGCGTTTGGTCCAACGGGACTTGACGCATTCGTTGCGGGAATCGGTACAGGCGGAACGATCACAGGTGTTGGACAAGAGCTGAGACGAACCAGCCCAAGAATAAAAATTTATGCGGTAGAGCCTGAAGAGTCTCCAGTTTTAAAAGGTGGAAAGCATTCACCACACAAAATTCAAGGCATTGGTGCAGGATTTGTGCCTGAAATATTAGATACGACGATTTATGATCACGTACTTTCAGTTTCCAGTGAAACGGCTTTGCAAACAGCCAGAGAAGTTGCCGCAAAGGAAGGAATTTTAGTAGGAATCTCGGCAGGTGCGGCAATACATTCAGCTATTCAAGTGGCTGGTGAATTAGGGCCGGATAAAAAGGTGCTGGCGATCGTCCCAGATAATGGAGAACGGTATCTCTCTACGGCATTGTATCAAATAGAAGAGTAAAGCATGCACAAAACAAAAGCAGTTATCTATTCAAAGGATAACTGCTTTTTTCTCATGCATAAAATGGTTGTAGGAATGGCCAACAATAACGTTCGACTGGCTAACTAGAATTTGAAAAAAAGAGGAAGTAAGTAAATAACCCTCCATTAAGACACCACTCTGCTTTTTTCCAGTAGACTTTTCTGGTGACAAGAAAGCGGGGGATCTTATGTTGACAAAAGAAATACACGAGCAGCCGCAAATGTGGCGGCGAAATACGGTGCTGTTTATCATTAGCCAAGCGATCACGCTTTTCGGTTCATCGATTGTTCAGATGGCGATCATCTGGCAGGTAGCGCTGGAGACATCGTCCGGATTATGGATGACCATCCTTACGTTAAGTGCCACGGTTCCGCAAACGATTATCTCCTTTTTTGGCGGAGTGTGGGCGGATCGCTATCCAAGAAAACGACTTATTATATTTGCTGATATGGGAATCGCAGTAGTGACTCTTTTTCTAGCGTTGGTATTTCTGTTTGGGAAAACGGAAATCCTCCTCCCATGGTTGATTTTAGTTTCGGCTCTGCGCTCGATTGGAACGGGGATTCAAACACCCGCAGTGAGCGCCGTGATTCCGCAAATCGTCCCGGAAGAACACCTGATTCGATACAACGGGATCAACGGCAGTATGATGGCCATCGTGCAATTTGCTTCGCCAGCCGTCGCAGGGGCGATTTTATCCATAGGTTCATTTCATTGGACGTTGCTGCTGGATGTTGCCACTGCAATAGTCGGTATCTCGATCTTATGTTTAGTGTCTATCACGCAGCAGCGAACCTCAGAACAGGAATCCTCCAAGTCATTTTTTAATGACATGAAGGCCGGCATTTCCTATGCCGCAAGTGAAAAAAAGGTAAAAAAACTGCTGTTCAATTATGGCGCGTTCATCTTTTTGAGTGTTCCGTCTAGTTTTCTAACGGTTCTGATGATCGAAAGAACCTTTGGCGACAGCTATACGTTTCTTACAGTAAATGAGATGGCTGGTTTTGCCGGAATGGTCTTGAGTGGTATCCTGCTTGGTATTTGGGGTGGATTTAAGAACAGAATGAGGACACTCGCATTCGGGTTGCTGGGTTTTGGCGCGATCTCGTTGGCACTTGGTTTTACCTACAGGTTCTGGTTATTTGCGGTTCTCATGTTTTTGATGAGCTTTTTTATCCCAGTCGTTCAATCTTCAACTACCACGATGCTGCAAGAGTATGTTCCTGAAGAGAAACAAGGGCGTATCTTCGGTCTTTTAGGTGCGATGTACAGCGGATTTATGCCGCTCGGTACCGCGATTTTTGGACCACTGGCGGATACGATTAAAATCCAGTGGATGGTAATCGGCTGCGGTGTACTTATCGTGTGTCTTGGAATGCAGCAGATTTTTCGAAAAGACTAAACGCAGCTAGAATATAAAAATGTAGAAACGTATGGCTTAAGCAAATCTGCTTGCCGTGCGTTTTTTTGCTATATACAATGAATCGGTATTATCGATTAAAAAGCTATGTCCGAAAATGACCAGAAATGACTGAATGTTATTGGTACAATAAGACTGGAGGTGTAAGTGATGGAACAAATTTCAGAAGACTACCTTTATCGTGCATTTATGGCAAAAGATAGTCGTTTTGACGGTCGGTTCTTTGTTGGAATAACCTCGACGCACATTTATTGTCGGCCTGTATGCAAAGCAAAAAGAGCAAAACAAAAGAATTGCCGCTTTTTTACAACTGCGGCGGAGGCAGAAGCTGCTGGATTTCGGCCGTGCCTGCTTTGCCGTCCTGAACTAGCACCCGAAGCGGCGTTGATGAATCCGAATGACCACTTGCTTGCTAAAGCAGTAAATATGATAGAAGAGCATTGCGGGAATATCAGCAGTTTGAAAGAAATTGCTGAAAAGCTTGGGTATAGCGATCGGCATCTGCGACGAGTATTTAATGAAGAATACCATGTTTCTCCGATCCAATATTTGCAGACCTGCCGCTTGCTGCTTGCCAAAAATTTACTGACGGATACCAATCTGCCTGTATTAGACGTAGCCATGACCGCTGGATTTGGCAGCTTGCGGCGCTTTAATTCCTTATTCAAAAAACAATACAATCTGACGCCGACAGATCTAAGAAAAAGAAATGGCACTGGGAACAAGGAAGAGGGCCAGATTACGCTTGGGCTGGGGTATCGTCCTCCTTATCGCTGGCAGGAGATACTTGATTTTTTTGAAATGCGTGCGATCAAAGGGATTGAGGTTATTCAAGAGGGACATTATCTGAGAACGGTTCATGTAAAAAGTATTCAAGGAGCCGACTATTACGGTTGGATAAAGGTACGGTCGGATGAAGAAAAAAGTGTGCTGAAGGTGACGGTCAGTGAGTCCCTTCTGCCCGTTTTATCCCAAGTATTGAAGAAAGTACGGCAGCTGTTTGACTTGTATTGCGATCCCGAGATTGTGTATGAAACAATGAAGAATATGGACAATTTTTTAATCGGATCTAGAATTCCCGGTTGTTTTGACCCGTTTGAAATGTCTGTCAGAGCCATTCTTGGCCAACAAATTACGGTTAAAGGAGCTAGTACCTTAGCTGCACGAGTGGTAGAAAAATATGGGAAACCAATCGAAACACCGATAGATGGGTTGACGCATGTCTTCCCCGCACCGGCGGATATTATAGATTTAGCGGATACGCTTGAAGAACAGTTTGGCAAATTAGGTGTCATTAGAACAAGAACGAAAACGATTTTGGCGTTGGCCGAGGCGCTTGAAAACAATGAACTCACGCTTGAGTTTCCGGCTGATCCAGAGGAAGAAATGAAGCAGCTGGTGAAAATTTCTGGAATCGGCAAATGGACGGCGCAGTATATAGCGATGCGGGCACTCAATTGGACTGACGCCTTTCTTGAAACTGATGTCGGTATAAAAAAAGCGCTCACTCTGATGAATCAGAAAGAAATGCTTGATTGGGCGAATCAATGGCGGCCTTGGCGCAGCTACGCCATCGTTGCTTTATGGAATTCTTTAAAGAAAAAGGAGGATTAAAATGTACTATCACAGTAATTATTCTTCACCAATTGGTCAGATCACGTTGGCAGGTACTGATGACAAACTGATCGGCTTATGGATGAAGGATCAAAAATATTTCGGAGATACGTTGCCAGAGAACAGCATTGAAAATAATCACTTAGTCTTGTTTGATAAAACCAAAAAATGGCTGGATGAATACTTTTCAGGAAATAATCCTGAGATTTCGGAACTGCCGCTACATCCAATTGGCAATGAATTTCGTCAAACCGTTTGGTCCGTTTTAAGACAAATCCCCTATGGTGAGACGATAACCTATAAACAAATTGCTCAAAAAACAGCGGAAATTTTAGAAAAAGACTCGATGTCTTGCCAAGCGGTTGGCGGCGCTGTCGGGCACAATCCGATTTCTGTTATTATTCCTTGCCATCGAGTCGTCGGGACCAATGGCAGCCTGACAGGTTTTTCCGGCGGGATAAATAAGAAAATAAAACTATTGGAACTAGAAGGAGTAGACACCGCGCAGTTTAAAGTTCCAATCAAAGGAACGGCACTCTAACCAATTGAAAGAAGGCGAAGTAATGATTTCGAATGAACAAAAGGAAAGAGCCAAAAGGTTTTCTGCGATGCATCAATCAGAAAAAATGTTTGTCTTACCAAATGTTTGGAATGTTGGCAGTGCTTATGTTTTTGAAAAACAAGGATTTAAAGCAGTTGCAACCTCCAGCGCAGGGATTGCCTATGACTTGGGCTATCCAGATGGCGAAGATATTTCCTTTGAAGATTTACTGGAGGTTGTAAAGCGAATTACTGCGCGGATCTCGATTCCGCTCTCTGTTGATTTTGAACGAGGCTATGGAGAATCTGTTCAAGAGGTCAAAGAGAATGCCAAAAGACTGATTCTGGCGGGAGCGATTGGATGCAATATAGAAGATGGCTTGCCGAATGGCGATTTACTTCCTGTTGATTTACAGGTTGAAAAAATTCAGGCTCTTGTAGAATTGAAACAGGAATTAGGGATCGATTTTGTTATCAACGCCCGCACATGTGCTTACTGGTTGAATGTGGGAGATGATGATGAAAAGATGACTGTTGCAAGTGCTCGTGGGAATGCTTACGCGAAAGCAGGAGCGGATTGTATCTTTATCCCGGGAGCGATGGATGAGCAAGTAATCGCTAAACTTAAAGCAAATATCCCAGCACCGATCAATATTATTCTGAATGGTGAATGTAATGATTTCGATAAATTAGAAGAAATAGGTGTATGCCGACTGAGTGTAGGCTCAACACCCGTGAGATATATTTATAATGAAGCAATAAAAATGGCGAGTGATTTAGCGAATAACGAAGTAAAACCACTAATTGATAATACTTTTACATATGGGAAGGCAAATGAGTACTTTCGAACTTAATGTTTATTTTTTTATTGGAGAAGGTTCTAATCATTATCTATAACCTGATATTTCCTATTACTAGAAATAACACAAAATGACTTTGTTCTTTAAGGTTATCAATGGTTCAAATAATGGATCATTTACTTTTTACAGACATTGTATAGTTAGGATAGTTAACGCTATCAAAAAGAGTAAGGGGAAGATTACTTTGAAAATATTCGTATCAAAGTTTGTGTTAGAAGCAAACGAAAACATTCCGATGAAGACGGACTTAGAAAATATGGATATCTGTTATGGAGATGATTGTATTGAAAGGATGCAGATTAAGAATGATGGATTAGCGGAGAAGATAGAACTAATTCCGGGAATCTACGCTGACGGGGCTTCTAATGGAGTTATGAAGAGAACAGCATTTGAATATATTGAAGAGAAATTACTTTCTACTATGAAAGAAAACCTTAAGGAAATTGATGGTATTTATCTACATTTGCATGGCGCGAGTAAAGTAGAAGAAATAGGCTCTGGTGATCACCATATTCTGAGAGAAATACGGAAGATAGTCGGACCTTATTTACCCATCGCAATTACTTGTGATCCTCACGGGAACTTGAACAAGGATTACGTTGAGAACGCGACAATTATTCGCAGTTATCGAGAATCACCGCATACTGATATCAATCAAACGATAGAATTTGTTTTTCAAAATCTCATTTCTATTTTGAAATGTCGAAAAACGGTGACGCCTATTTATCGAAAATTACCGCTAATATTAGGCGGTGAACAGAGTGTTTCAAGCGATGAACCGGTTGTTAGCATCAATAAGTATTTAGCTGAAATTGAAATGGATTCCAGGATTATGAGCGCGTCTTGGCATGTTGGATATATTAGACATGATACTCCAGATGCTGGATGCGGAATTGTTGTCATACCAAACGACAATGAACATTATGATTATGCAGAAACAGTGGCGGATAATCTAGAAAATTATATTTGGGAAAGACGCCATACGTTCCATTATACGGGGCTGACCAAATCTCCAGAAGAAGCGTTGAAAATGGCAATTGAGTACAACGATAAACCAGTGTTCATTACGGATTCGGGTGATAATGTCACGTCAGGAGCGATGGGAGCAAATACGTTTCTATTAAATCAGATTTTGGAATTATCGGAGGCGAAAGGAAAGAAATTTCTTTTTGCTGCTATTCACGATAAGAAAACCTATAGCAAACTTGATAAGTTAAAAGTAGATGACGAAACAGATATTTTGCTTGGCATGAAACTGGATGAACTGTCTTCTGAGGTAGAATTAAGAGTGAAGGTCAAAGCAAAAGGAAGACAAAGAGAAACCAAAATTTTCGGTGAAGATGGTGACTTTGGTGGCGTAATAACAGTTTCTGTAGTCGATCGAGCCATTGATATTCTGATCACAGATACGAACCATCCATTTGTAGAGCACCCTCAATTCCAAGCAGCAAGTGTTGATTGGAATAGCTACGATATTGTAGTGGTCAAGATTGGCTATGCCTTCCCAGAGCTAAAAGAACATGGAAAATTGTGTGTGATGTCTTTAACCAAAGGAGCGACTTTGCAAGATACGGCCTCGTTGCCCTTTAAGTTGATCATGCGTCCTATGTTTCCCATAGATGATATATAAAAGAAAAATTCAAAAAAATTATAATGTGAGCTTTCAACAGATAACCAGCTAAACAACGAATCGTTTAGCTGGTTATTCACTTGTGATAACGTAAATTTTATAGTATCGAGGCTATTCAATTTAATAATTTAGAGATGAATATTTTTCGGACTATTCCTAAAATTTTTCTATTGATATAATTGTAGTGGAAGGGGTGTTGAGATGAATATAAATAATTTAGGACTATTGAATTCATTAAGTTCTATTCTAAATGAAGGGATTATGGATAGCGACTATGCGATCACTGTCTATTTGGTGGAGAATTTGGATCGAATTTCCGAAATGTCTGTGAATGAAATCATCGATGAAACATTCACCAGCAGGTCTGCGATTAGAAGATTTTGCAATCGTTTAGGATACAGTAATTTTAGTGATCTGAAGGATTCTGTTACCAAACTGATCTTTCCCAGCAATCTACAATATCGTTCACAGGATGATTTATTGAATCATCGAACGCAATTGAACAAGCTTATCTTTACTATGATCCAAGATATTGATCGTGTTTTTACTATCGCAATAGTGGATGAACTTAGTGATCTTATACATGAACACAAAGACGTTGTACTGCTATGTGCGAATAATACTAGCGGTGATCTTATCCGCTTTCAACAAGAATTGATTTATGGAAATAAAGAAATTAAAATTGTTTCGAATGCCTATACCAATAATGAAAATATAAAGTCACTTACAGCGGAATCCCTAATCATCACAGTATCTGCATCAGGTAAGTTCGCAGAAATCGCTAATGAATGGGTGTCTGAAATAAAGGGAAGAAAGATACTGATTACGGCCTCTAGAAGCGAAGAGTTTCAAACAATTTATAACAAAATATTTTATATCAGCAAACATAGTTTTTCGAATGACTATTTAGGAATTTATGGAAAATACGGAATAGCATACATATTTGATTTGATTTCCTCAAGCTATATTTCAAAATATAAGAGAAGATAAACGTAAGATGGAGTGGTTCAAAATGTGAACCACGCCATTTTTTGTTTGCTTATATAATAAAGATAGTTAGAGATGAAAGCACGATTAATTGGGAGGAGACGATTAATATGAGAAAATATGAGGATATTTTTAGTAAAAAACAATTTCTTTGGGGTTCAGCAACTGCGGCATATCAATGTGAAGGTGCTTGGGATGAGGAGGATAAAGGGATCAGCGAATGGGATTACTTCAATCATCATAGCCCTCTGAATATCAATCAAGAAGATGGGGATAGCGCAAGTGATTTTTATCATCATTACAAGAAAGACATAGATATGATGGCAGAGGGAAAGCAAAATACGTATCGATTTTCTATCGCTTGGAGTCGAATTTTGCCTAAGGGTTATGGAGAAATATCACAAGCTGGAATCGATTTTTATAATAGAGTGATTGATTACTGCTTAGAAAAGGATATTGAACCCAATGTTACGCTGTTCCACTATGATTTACCTTTAGAACTAGCTAAAGAAGGCGGCTGGTTGAATAGTAAGATCACGGATTATTTCAATGAATATGCCAAGATTTGCTTTGAAAACTTTGGTGATCGCGTGAAATTATGGGCAACAATCAATGAGCCACGCTATTACGCTTACTGCACAAACATAGTGGGAAACTATCCGCCGAATCGCAAGTTAGATTTCCAATCATATTTTCAATCGCAATATAACTTAATGCTGGCAAGTGCAAAAGCTATCCACACATTCAAAGAGATGAAGATTGACGGAGTTATCGGAATTGTCCATGATAATGGCAGCGTCGAAATAGATCCGGCGACAAAAGAATCAGAAAATATTTTTGAAATTGCAGATTTCTTTTATAATCGTTTAATTCTATGTCCAGCACTTTTAGGTGAACTTCCACCTGAGTTGGAAAAAATGATCGGAATTTTTGGATTTACGCTATTGCGTGCTGAAAATGAAACAGAGCTTTTTCGTTTAGGTAAGGGAGATTATTTAGGATTAAATCTTTATAACCGTCAATATGTAACCGATTGGCAAGAAGGAAAAACGGAAGTGTTTCATAATAATAAGGGTTCTGGCAGCAATAATAAAGAAGGAATTCGAGTGGAGAACATTTTTGAGTCTTCATTTGATGAGACTGTTCGCCGAAATAAATGGGGACGTGAAGTAAATCCACGTGTTATGTATACTGCCTTGAAAGAAATTAAAAATAGATATGAAAACCCAATGATCATGATTACTGAAAATGGTCATGGATGCTATGAAGAACCAGACGAAACGGGTTATGTTGTGGATGATGAACGAATTGAAATTTTTGAACAATTCTTATTCTATATGCGAAAGGCCATGGACGAAGGGGTCAATGTTAAGGGGTATTATCATTGGTCTACCATGGATATTTACAGTTGGATTAATGGATATAGAAAACGGTATGGTCTTGTTCGCGTTGATTTTGAAAATGATTTTACTCGTACTCCTAAAAAGAGTTATTTCTGGTACCGTGATTATATTATCAATTATTTCGCGGAAGCAAATGAAGCTGTTCTAACTGAAACAAAATAGATGGATAGGCTGTTGGTCCGCGCTAATTTTCAGCGGACCAACAGTCAAAGGAGAAAAACAAATGACGGAATTAGTTAGCATTGCGACAGGGGAGTTAATTGAATTAAGGGACGTTCAAGATGAGGTCTTTTCTGAGAAAATGTTAGGAGATGGATTCGGTATTATCACAAAAGAGACTTCTCTGTACAGTCCAGTTTCTGGTACCGTTAGTATGGTTTATGATACTGGGCATGCAATTGGTATTCAGGCGGAAGATGGCTCAGAAATTTTAATACATATTGGTATTGATACGGTTGAGTTGGCCGGAGAAGCGTTTGATTCACAGGTTCGGCCAGGGGATAGGGTAGATCGCCAAACCGTAATTTCCAAAGTCGATTGGGAAGTAGTTCATGATCGAGGGTTCGATGAGACTGTACTTGTAATTAGCCTGAATAAACAAATGCATCATCTCTTAAGAAGAGGTATGGTTGTTCGAGGATCAGTTGTCGCTGAAGTACATCCATAATGGAGAAGCTTATGATAATAAAAAAAATCTATAATAATAATGCGATAATGGTAGAAGATCAGAACAATAATGAAGTAATTTTAGTCGGCAAGGGGTTAGCATTCAACATGCAAAAGGAGGATCAGATCAATCCAAAGCTGGCAGAAAAGAAATTTGAACTAACCAAAGAAATCAATCATCGTTTTGAAGAACTCGTCACCTCGATTCCTTTGGATTACATTTTATTAAGTGAGAGAGTCATTGCTCATATCAAAGAAAAAAGTACGAAGAAGATTAGCGATTCCATTTATGTAACCTTGACAGACCATATAGTGATGATGATTGAACGGATAAAAAAGGGTGTCGATTTTGATTCGCTTTTGCTGTTAAATGTTAAGTCGCTTTATAAAGAAGAATACAATATTGCTCTAACAGCTATTGAATTGATTAATCATTATCTAAATATGACGATCAGTCGGGAGGAAGCGAATTTCATTACGTTGCATATTGTTAATGCTGAATCAGACTTTAATATGATGCAAAATTATACGATTATCGAGATAATTACATTGATCCAGGAAATCGTGGATCGGCATTTTTCAATAGAGCAAGAAGATAATCGAGCTTATGATCGCTTTCTTACTCATTGCCGCTTCTTTGTACAACAAATCGTAAATAGCAATTATGTTAGAAGTGAGGCTCATTCCAATCGGGATATGTTGAATACTATGAAAGAAGCCTACAGTGAACAATATCAATGTGTTAAAGAGATCAGCTTATTGCTAAAACAAAAATATGGATATTTAGCTAATCATGAGGAAGAATTCTATCTATTGATCCATATTATACGACTATCAACCTAATAAATGTATGCGTATACATTCGATCATTCCAATAAATGAAAGGAGTTGAGTGCTGAAAAATGCTGGTATGTATTAATAGTACCTCTATATTGGATGGTGACAGAGACTGCTGGCCAAACCTCTTAATATGATAATCATTTAAAGGAGGGTATTGACATGAAATTTAAAAAAATGTCAGAACAAATTCTAAATAACATGGGTGGGGTGAGTAATATCACTCACGTGGAACATTGTGCTACGAGATTAAGAATTCACTACAAAAGCAAGCAGGAAGTCCACGAAGAAGAAATCAAAAAGATTGAAAATGTTGTAGGAATTGTGAGTAAAACCGGCCAATTACAAGTAATTATTGGCCCAAGTGTACATGAGGCCTACAAGGATTTTATGGAAGTTTCGCAATTTGATGCTAAGGACAGCGATAAACATTCCGAAGAAAAGCCCATTGAGGAAACGGACGAAAAGAAGAACTTTTTATACTATGTAAATAAATTTGGTAATTTTAGTGCAGCAATTTTTATGCCGGTTGTTCCAGCCTTGATTGTTGGCGGATTAATTTTAGCCATTAAAAATTTGTTAGTGAATTATTTTAATGTACCTATGGAGAGCGGAACTGCCCTGTTAATGACTGCCATTTTTAGTGCCGGTTTTTCTTTCTTACCCGTTTATTTAGGTTATACGACCGCCAAACGATTGAAAATCGAACCAGTGATGGGTGCATTTTTGGGGTGTTTATTAGTCAGTCAAAATATTAGTGGAGCAACAAAACTAGATTTCATTGGAATATCTATTCCCAACATTGATTATAACGGAAGCATCCTGCCAGTCATTATGGGCGTTTTTGTAATGTATTATATAGATAGATTACTTGAAAAAGTTATTCCTGAAGCGATCAAGTACTTTTTAAAACCGCTGTTGACTATGGTTTTGGTCGTTCCTATCGTATTGATTATTCTTGGACCACTAGGAACAAATTTAAGTGTTTATGCGGGAAATGCAGTGATGTTTCTAATGGATACTGTTGGTGGAATTGCTTTGCCATTTCTTTCAGCACTTTATCCTTATATGGTTATGCTTGGTTTTGATAAAGCTTTATCTCCTATTGGATTCGCGGCTGTAGAATCATTAGGATATGATCCGGTATATGTCGTGATGGGCTTTATTTCTAATTTGTGCATTGGCGGAACTGCACTTGCTGTAGCAACCAGCATGAAAGACAAAGGCAAGAAGGGTATGACGTACTCTTTCGCTTTTACGGCTCTTTGTGGAGTTACTGAACCAGCATTCTATGGCGCCTTAATTTCTAGACCAAAAGTTTTGATTGGTACAGCTGCAGGCGCCGTGTCAGCAGGATTAGTAGCAGGGTTATTTGGTCTTAAGAGTTATGTAATGGGCTTTTGTCCAGGATTATTAACCGCATTATTCTTTGTTGAACCTGATGGTAAGATGGGGAATATGATCTTGGCCGCTATAGTGGTTCTTGTGGCGGTAACCGTTTCGTTTGTAGTAACGAAAATCATTGTAGCGAAAACGGAAAGTTCTGAAACGATTGAAACTAAGGAAAAAGTACCAATGGAGAACATTTAAGCAGCAAGATAAAATAGAAAACGGCCAGCTACTATCGTCTTCGTTAGTGGCTGGCCGTTTAGTGATTGATTTATTTTTTTAACTGGAAGAATGCTGTAACGAATATCAGGATCGAAGCCATCAAATAGACTTTATGAGGAACATGAATAATTAGGATAAGAACAAGGCAGAATAGAATATTTAGGGAATTTATTTTGGTGTTGTTTCGCATAGTTGTAAAAGTCGCTCCTTTTACATAGGATAGCCACTGTCATTAGGCTGACACTTTTTTATTTTTATAGGTTTTCCAAGAAGCCTCCGCGATCCATAACACACTTACGGTCATAATTTTGAGAAGAATGTGACCGATTCCGGTATTGGGCGGTAATAGGACAAGAGTGATTAAAAGAATATACCTCCAAAGCGACAATGTCAAAAATGTGAAGAACCTATAAGCAGGATGTTTCCAGTAAGGACTATTATTCCTATCGTTATTCATAATTTCCTCCAATAAAAGTGATCCAAGGAATAGACTAACTAGAACGTATCACAGAAATTTCTTTTGGATGAAAAAATATCCTAAACGGTCAGAATTCATTCCTAAACTAACTGTGCCATTTGGTGTGATCATACAAGATTACATGGAGAATGATGAAGGACATTTTGAACGTTGTACTAAAATAGAAGAAACAAGGGCATCTGCGAATAAAAATGGCAGGTGCTTTTTCTTTAGAAGAGTCAAATTTGCTGGCAAAAAGAACAGTGTAAAGCAAAATTTTCCGCTAACAAAATAAATTCCTGAAAGCAGTAAATATATGCAGAATAGTGGACTTTAGTATTCTCACGAGAACAAGTATTATTATGACAACTTCATCCTTTTTTAGAACCTCTACAATCTGGAGGCTCAGTAAAAGGTATGGAAGAGCGAGCTTTGGGGGAGTTATTTTGCGGGTGACGATTAATCGGGAAAGTGTGGTCATGAGTCAGGATGTTTTTAGTCATGAAATAACCATCGATACACCAGCTAAAATTAATTTGGAACAGCTTTTTGATGACTTGATAGCGTCAAATTATTTTCCGAAAACCACAGGCAACAATGTGGTTTGGGTTTTAAGATATAGCGGAAAAGAGTGGCTTGTCTGGAAAACAAAGGAGAATGTTTTCTATACCCACTTTTTAGATTCCGCAAAATTAACAGTGGATTTAACCAGTGAAGAGGAGAATAAACGGATCTTTTTTATGTATTATTCTTCGGTGACCAAAAGGGCCTTGAGTTTATTTAAAGAACATAAGGGCAGCAAGAAAGCGATGATTTTAAGCGGCATTATGCCAGAATATCGTTCCTATCAAGTGTCGGAAGTACTAGAAAGAACCTGGTCCGAGCAACTAAGATTGGCCAAATAATGTTGGAAGTGGGAATACACAATGAATGCAATAACCATCATCATCCTATTAGGACCGATTGTCCTCATTGTTTTTTTCGTCTTGTTTCTGATTCGCCTTATTCAAATGGTTCTGTTTAATCTAAGACAGAATACGTTGTATAGACAGCGGATCAAAAATTATCAGGAAGAAAAACAATTGTCGAATGCGGATCTGGAGATTTTTCATGAAGCGATGGAGGAGCTTAGGCAGCAAATTCTTCGTTATGAAGCAGCAACGAAGAAGAATAAACGCTTACGGGCGATTGAAAAAGAACATGGCGGATTGAAGTCTTCTAAAGAAATTTTCCAAGAGCTGATGGCTCATCCAGATGAATTAACGAAATTCAGTGATTTTTTGTATCATGCGATCCCGAGTGCTGCGGATGCCTCAGAAAAAGTCGATGCGATTACCGAAGTGGATCTGCCAACGCCTGAAATCGAAAAATCGTTAGAAAATATCCTAACGACCATGACAGTAATCTCTTCAAGCATAACAAGCGATTATGAAGCGATCATTCGCGAAGATTCTGAAGAAATCGAATTAACCAAAAAGATATTGGAGAAAAACCGTGGCTAAAAAGAAAAACTTTGATGATGAATACAATCAGTTGTTTAGCAAACCAGCTAGACGAAAACTATTTAATGGAAACACATTTTTAGGCAGAATCATCAATCGTCAGCCGGGCGATCGAAGAATCAAGACCAGTTGGGTGATTATTGTATTTCTATTCGCGATCATTCTTTATTTTGGACGTTTCTATTTTTATGGCTGGATGCAGGGCAGTAACGATAAAAGTCAGGATGTCCTCCCGCTAAAAGTAGCGGATGTGCGGCAAAATGGGGCGATCAATCTAAGCAAACCGTTGGTCGCGACTTTGGACAATCATGTGTTTAAGTTTAATCGTGGGTATCAGCTGGCGATTTTAGGTGATTCTGAGATTCAACTCAATTCTAAGGAACTCTCTGTTCTGCCGACGAAAGATGAGTTCGTGTATGATAAGAATGTGGCAAGCATTACCTTTAATAAGAATGAGGTAGGTGAAGTGGATGGGGAGCTTTCTATCTCAGGAAACCTGATAAAAAGTGAATCAGACTATGTCGACAACAGTAAGACAGATTTTAGCAAAGCCTATCCGCAAAAAGACATTGATGGAATCAAACAAGGGTATATAATTAATTATAGTGATGATAAGGGCAGTATTTTTACTACGATCAAGCAGTATTATATTTTCTCTGACGGCACTGGAATCACGATTATTATTGATTCGAATGATGAAAAAGAAATCAGCGACCAGACAAGCTTGAAAGATATCAAAGACAAATATTCGAAGGATTTTAATTTTTTAGCCAAGCATTTTAAATTGGAAAAACAGACATAAAGCAGGAGTATCTTGATGAAGATAGAAAAAACAGTGAAGCAAATTGATTCTGCAGCAGAACTGAAAAAGATCGTTGAGGAGTCAAAAAAATTATGGGGATTTGGTTGGGGCAGGTACCGGTTGAATCTATCCGATTTTCATCAAAATGATTATTACTGGGTCTCTTGGCATGAAGGGTCGGCTTGGGCCAGCTACATTTTAGAGATGCATGGTCAAATGATCGAAGGCGCGTTTACTCTGTCGCTTCAAGGGTTACTTGAACAAGAGGGAGCCTACCGACAGGCAGAGCAGCGGACCGTGGAGCAAGTCCTAGTGCCATTTTTCAATGAGCATTATCCAGAACATACAGGCATATTAATCCTAGTTTATGGTTCCTATGAAGTGTAGGCTAAGAATTTTTAGGAGGTAAGTGAGATGAGTTTATTTCGGCGCAATCCCAAAGAGAAAAAAGAGAACGAAAAAATTCCGAACTTTTTCAATTTTCCAAGAGATGAACAAGGCTTCAAGAAAGTCTCTCGCTGGTTAAGATCAGCAGATGAATTGATCGCAGAATTGGAAAGCGATGGCAATCTGCAAGTATTGAGATCACCTGAAGGAGAGCTGGTCCTGCCAATCTATACGGATGTACAAGCTCGCAGACCGGCATTTAAAAAAGGCGATCATTTCGCCGTCATGAGTTTCGAAGACTTGAAGAAGATCATCGAAGCCAATCCAGAAATCTCTCTCGTCTGGTTAAATCTTCAGTCGGACAGTGTTCAATTTGAGCGCAGCTTCTTTACCAAACAATACGTAATCCCGAAAGAAACAACGGTAAAGATAGGCCTGCCAGCAACCAGGCCGGAAAAACTAATTGATTTTCTCGTTCAGTACGGTCAGGATCACCCAACGATCAAAAAAATCTCCTTGGCTTTGATGCAGAATGGGGAAGAATTCAGCTACTTAGTGAATGTCCAGCACACTGAACAAGAAGATATCATTCCAATGATTGGGAGAGAAGTAGAGCAAATCTCTCGAGCCGAAAACTATCCCTATCCCGTCGATTTCACAAGGGATGAGAGCATGTTCGGGGATGATTCAAGGTATGTTGTTTATCAAGAGAAATAGCGGAATATTCTGCTCCTAGACTGGATGTTTTGATGAGAATTATATAAGTTTAAAAGAATACGAACCCCTGCGAAAAAAATCTCAGGGATTCGTATTTTTTTACAGTGATCCTTCAATTCGAGTTAAAAAGGTGAAAGAAGAGCACATCTTTTGGCTGAAAACTAAAAACAATATAAGCCCATTTGAAAAGAATGAAATACTGATCAATCGAGATTCAGAATGCCCCCACAGACAAGCAACACTTCACTATCTGGAGCAGGTAAGGTTCACGGATGCAACGCTTATCAAAGTGGATACTTTGGATGTTTTAATGGATATGTTGGAAAGTGAGAATACAGTGGCAGTGATCCCAGAAGTCATCTTATCCTCCAACACGATTCTTCGAAAATTGGAAGGTGACGGTAAAATCATTGGTTGGATTTGTTGCTGTAGTTTTGAAACGCTTGATAAAAGCATACGACGCCAGCGATATACAGATACGGCTTATGTGCAATATGTTAGTAATGTCTCAAAAGTAAAAAAAGACTTATGCCGTAAAGCTTCTGTTTTTTCGGCATAAGTCTTCTTCTAGTTAAGTGAATGAAGTTTTAGTCTTTTATGATTAATCAACGAGATCCTTAATTTTCTTGGCTGGCACACCGCCAACCAAGGTGTTGTCAGGGATATCTTTTGTTACGACTGCACCGGAAGCGATCACTACGTTGTTTCCAATGGTTACTCCAGGCATGACCGTGACTTTTCCTCCAATCCAGACATCATTCCCGATGCTAACAGGAGATGCTTGTGCTAAATATTCTCTACGGCCTTCTTTCGTCAGGGGATGGTTGACCGTGTAAATATCAACATTAGGACCGATCATGACATTATCACCAAAAGTCACAGGTGCGATATCTAAGATGGTCAAATTGTAGTTTGATAGAAAGTCATTTCCGACATGAATATTTTTTCCGTTGTCGCAATTGAACCCCTGCTGAACGGAAATGTTTTTACCAGCAGAGCCAATAATCTCTCGTATTTTTTGTTCCTGTTTTTCTGGTTCTGTAGCTGAAATAGCGTTGAACTCTTGGCATAATAGGGCGGCGTTCGCTTTTCTAGATGCGACTTCCTCATCTAAAAAATAATACTCCAGACCAGCTTCAAGTTTTTCAATTTCCCGCATTGATATCCCTCCATTTTTATTGATACATTAAATTTTACTCTATTAAATAAAAGAAAACGAATCATTCGATTATTTTAGTAGAACGTAGCTTTTCATAAATTGAGCTTACAAAGAAATAACAGAAAAAAGCATGGAAGATCCTCTGATTTCTAGCTCAAAACCTGCAGCTGTAAAATGGGTGCAGGTCTCTTTGTTTCCGTCCGTCATCCACCAAGTGATCATCTTCCTAACATTGAACGGATTTCTGTTTCATTATATACTTTAAAGAAAAATAGGAATGGAGTGAGGAAGATGGAGCTGGGTAATTCTGTGAGAAGTATCTTACTTCGATATATCAATAATCAGAAAAAGCAGGATAACAATTACTTTATCGCGCAGATTATTTTAGATTCGTTTAATACGATTCCTCAACTGACCATTTACGAGCTTAGTGAAAAATGTTTTGTCTCCACTGCAGCAATTTCACGTTTTATACGTTTACTGGGGTTTGCGACGTATACAGAATTTAAAGCAGCATGCGAAGCTGAGATTGGAATCGTTCATGATTACGACAAGAAATATACAATGAAAGCGAACGAGCCATCGAGTGACTTTATGGAGGAGTTCACCGAGAATCTTTATAGTAATTTGGCGTATTGTCAGCAGCATCTTTCCGAAAGTAAGCTGCAGGAAGTTGTTCAAATGATAGCGGAAACCCCTGATGTCGTTGTTTTCGGCTTAGAATTTGCGGCTTTTATGAGTCAGCATTTTCAGAGTCGATTGGCGATGATGGATAAACGGATTCATACAGGGTTTACTGTGGCTGATCAGCTAGAAACGATCGAGAAAATCCAACCAAACAGTTTGGCGTTGATCTTTTCGATGGAAGGCGGCTTTTTCTATTTTAATGAAAAGGTTGTCGCCGCATTGAAAAAGAAAAACGCGCGTATCATTGTTTTCACCTTTAAAAATTCTCCGATGATTGAAAGAAGTGCTGATGAGGTGATCATTTGCGGAGAGCGGAATGAAAACACTGAAGGACGCTTATCTGTTCTTTATGTGATGGAGCTGTTGATTTTTTACTACATGCGAACGATTTATTTACCGTGAGTTTCATATTTTGAAACAAAGCCGCTAGTTTTGAAACTGGCGGCTTTGTTTTGTCGTCGCGAATGGAATCGCTTACGTGCTATTGTTTGAGTATAAGAAGGAGCGATGCACGTATGGAGAAAAAAACATTTTACTGGGGAGCCTCGACCTCGGCATTTCAAGTGGAAGGAGGGTACGGTGAAGGAGGCAAAGGCTTGGCTACGACAGATGTACGGAAGGTACCGGCAGGCGTGGCAGATTCAAAGGTGGCCTCGGATCAGTATCATCATTTAGATGAGGATATTCTCTTGATGAAGGAGTTAGGAATCAGCCTTTATCGCTTCTCGTTTAATTGGACGCGTATCATGGGAGAGGGATATGAAGAAAATCCAGCAGGAATCGATTTTTATAATCGGTTGATTGATCTTTGTTTAGAGAATGGGATCACCCCATTCCCGACGCTTTATCATTTTGAAATGCCTCAGAAATATGTCGAGAACTTTGGCGGATGGCAATCAAGAAAATGTGTCGAGTTATTCGTGAAGTATGCGGAGATCTGTTTTCGTTATTTCGGTGATCGGGTGAAAGCGTGGGGCACCATTAATGAGCAGCTGATTGCCAGTGCGGCAACGGATTTAAATGGAAATCATGAAGCGAATCAGGACGAAAAAATGAAGAACATGTATCAAATGAGCTATCACATGTCACTTGCTGAGAAAAAGACCTTCGCGATTTTTCGCGAAATCGTTAAGGATGGAAAGATTGGTCCAATTTGTTCCATGCAAGTAATCTATCCAGAAACACCCTCGCCAAACGATATTTTAGCGGCGAGAAATGCTCAAGACTTTTTACAGAATTGCTTCTTGGATATGTCCGTCTTTGGACGCTACCCAATCGGCTACAGCAATTATTTAAAGACCAAAGGATGGTATCCTGAAACGAAGGCAGAGGACGCTGAAGTATTGACGAATAATCGCCCCGATTTCATTGGGATTAATTACTATTGCAGCACCTGTGTCCGAACATTGGCTGAAGGTGAAGACAATAGTCAGCTGCCGCCATTTTACCGAAATGAATTATTTACACTCGGGAATAATCCCTATTTGAAGAAGACAGAGTGGATGGAGTTTGGGATTGATCCAGAAGGTTTATACATTGGAATGCGTGATATCTATGAACGGTACCAGCTGCCGATGATCGTGACTGAAAATGGATTGGCCTTTTCGGATATACTGGAAGGAGAGAAGGTCTCAGATCATTATCGAATTGAGTATTTAGAGCAGCACATCAATCAATGTGAGCGCCTAGTGGAGGAAGGGTATCCTGTCATGGGGTATTGCCCATGGTCGCTGCTTGACTTGGTTAGTTCGCATCAAGGGTTTAAAAAGCGGTACGGATTGATTTATGTTGATCGAACCGATGACGATGTAAAAGAATGCCGTCGAATCCCTAAGGAAAGCTATTTCTGGTATAAAGACAGAATTCAGTCGAATAAATAAGGAGCGAGAATGATGAATACTTTTATCGATTTCATGGAAAAACGATTTATCCCTGTAGCAAACAAAATCTCAGAAAATCGTTACTTAAAGAGTGTTAGTACAGGGTCTATGGCACTGCTCGGTGTCATTATGGTGGGCTCAATCTTCACGGTTATCGCCAGCTTTAGCTGGGAGCCGTATCAGAACTTTTTGACTAGTACGCAGCTAGGGACACTGCTGAATTATGTGCCTGATTTTACGATTGATTTATTAGGAATGTATATGGCTTTTAGTATCGCTTATTGCGGTTCGGATATTTTCAAGATAAAGGAGCACGCTTTAGGAACTGGATTGATTTCTCTTGTCAGCTTTTTGATGCTTAGTCCGCTTACGGATGTCCCAGAAGAGCGGTTGGCGTATCTGAACACGAGCTACTTAGGTGCAAAAGGAGTCTTTGTTGCGATTTTCGTCTCATTATTGACTATTCAGGTCATGCGGTTTTTTGTTAAGAAGAATTTTACGATCCGCATGCCGCAAGGAGTTCCAGAAATGGTCACGAAGTCGTTTACT
This sequence comes from Enterococcus malodoratus, assembly GCF_027659535.1. Lineage (NCBI taxonomy): Bacteria > Bacillati > Bacillota > Bacilli > Lactobacillales > Enterococcaceae > Enterococcus > Enterococcus malodoratus. The sequence goes on from NZ_JAQDPG010000012.1 coordinate 37,879, forward strand.
TCTCTCGTTCCAGCGATTGCGATCGTCTTACTATTTGGGGTGATCAAGCTTTTGTTCAGCTTGACCAGTTTTAAAACGGCGACTGATTTCATCTATACTTTGCTTCAACAGCCTTTGCAATCTTTGACAGCAACATTACCAGCATTTTTAGTATTGATTTTGATCTCCAATTTATTATGGTTCTTTGGTATTCATGGCTCAATGACCGTACTGCCGATTTTGATGCCGATTTTCTTAGGCTATCTTGCAGTAAACACCGAGGCCGTTTCCGCTGGTGAGATGATTCCACATGCGATCAATTTTGGTCTTTATGATTTGGCCTGTTTAGGTGGAAGTGGAGCAACGATTGGTTTGGTTGCAAATATGTTTTTCTTTTCAAAGAGTAAACGCTACCGCGCATTTTCAAAAATCGTGTTTCCGAGCGGACTATTCGGGGTGAATGAACCAGTAATTTTCGGGATGCCATTAATGCTGAATGTAATGCTTCTAATTCCATTTTTGTTAACGCCATTAGTAATTGTTTCGCTAGGCTATCTATTGATATCGTTCGAAATTATTACTGCACCCATGGGAATTTTAGGCGCTGGCTCATTGCCGCCGCTTGTTCACGGAATTGTTCAAGGCAGTCTGTCATTTGGAATTTATGAGATTGCTGCTACATTGCTTTCTATGGGAATTTACTTTCCATTTTTCAAAGCCCTAGACAATCAAGCGGTTCAGGAAGAAGTTGTTGCGAGTGAATTAGAACAAGAAGAAGCCGCTGTGAATGAAATTTCATAGGAAGAACGAAAAATTTATTTGGAACGAATTTCCTTCTCTTGAGATAGGGAAGAGCAATCATTTTGGAATGTTCTTCTAAGTTTTCTAAAAGTATATCAAGCAAAAATCCCCCTGCGCTCGAAAATAGAACGCAGGGGGATTTGCTATTCAGTTAGTTGGTATTGCCAAATAGATTTTTAGTCATTTTGTTAGTACGAGCTATTTGCTAAATAGCACCAATCAAGCCTTTTTCTATACAATAATGATAGATACCATCATCAGCCACATGACCGATAATTTCATCCGCTGTTTCTTTTAACTCATCAGATGCGTTGGCCATAGCTAGTCCCCAACCAACAGCTTCTAGCATTTCGATATCATTATTTCCATCTCCAAATGCAAGGGCTTGGGACTTATCAAACCCATAATAGTCCAGCATTTTTTTGATTCCCGTACCTTTGCCGCTGCTTGTGGGAATAATATCGACCGCGCGATCCCACCAAGCAGTAATCTTGGAAGACGTGGTGTCCTGCATTACTTTCGCATATTCCTCTTTGCGAGAACCTAGCATTATTTGGAAGATATCTTCGTTCATTATTGTCGCATCAAAGTCTTCAGATACGATCACCTCTTGATGGGCAAAAGAAAAGTATTCAACTAAATCCTCATCTTTTCCGTTCGTGATCGTTTTATTACTCGTAGCGATGGCTACCGGGCGATTCAATGACGTTGAATTTGCGACAATTTGATCGACATCTTTTTGACGAATTGGATTTTTATGGATACTCTCGGTGTGGTTAAAACAATAGGACCCGTTAAAGGTCAAGAAAGCATCAAATGCGATGTCATCAAACTGGGGCAAAGCGATCGGACTTCTCCCAGTTGCAATGCAAAGAATAATGTTCTGTTCTTTTAACGCTTTCAGAGTTGCCAGCATCTTCTCTGAAATTTGTTTTTTAGTCATATCAATCAAGGTACCGTCAACATCAAAGAAAATAATTTTTACATCGTTCATCCTGCTCCACCTTCTTCATACGATTAATGGTCATAAATTGCCAACCATATGTAAGTAATTCTCCCATAAACGATCGGCCTTTTCCGCAAATAAAACGAATTCATTAGCAATCCTTAACTTCTAGGCTATTGGAAATAATTGGTCCAACATCACCAACACACCATCTTCGTCATTGGAAGGGCAAATAGCGTCTGCCGCATCCTTCACGTTTTGAGGTGCGTTGCTCATAGCGTAGCCTATTCCACAATAAGTCAACATTTCAAGATCATTGCCGCCATCGCCAAAAGCGACGCATTGTTCTGGTGTGATTCCCCAAAGCTGAACGAGTCTTTCTAATCCGGATGCTTTATGACAATTTGGAACAATTAAATCAATAGAACCATGCCCGCTTCCCGTTGGAACGAGCAAACCCTTTAGCCGCTCTTTAAATAGTTCCGTATAGTCGTCGGTTTTTTCCACTGGAACCGTTGGAGCAAATTTTAAAATTGTATCATCAACTTGAGCAAAATCATCGACCCATTGCAGCTTATGATAATACTTATTGGTCAGTTCGAAAAAGTCCGCGCTAACCGTTCCTCGTTCGCAGTACGCGCTTTTTAAGCCGCACATCACATTTTTAATTTCAGGATACTTTTTACATAGTCTAAGAACCTCTAAAATGGCTTCTCTTGAGATATCTGCCGAAAAAATCACACGATCTTTTGCCTTCACTAGGGCACCATTTTCTGCGATAAAGCTTAGCTCATTGTCATAACCAGGGAAATGCGATCGCAATTGGTAATACTGATTCCCACTAGCAACAACGAATTCGCAGTCCGCTTTTTTCATTCGTGACAAAGCCGCTTCAAATCTTGGACTATCATACGTATAATTCGTCTGCATAAAAGTTCCATCCATATCTACGGCAACCAATCTAATATCATTCGGGTTTAGGTTCATCTTTTTTCTCCCTTCCGTTGAATAATAGTAAGTGTAGCGAATTCGTTTGAACAGAACAACGCGAGCTTCTTTTAATTCGCCGCAAAAAATTAGGGCGTTATCATTAAACAGCTGCGAACCCTCAATTTTTAAGTATATTTCAACTTTTACGTGCATACATGTTTTTGGAACGACATACAGGATCAGCTTAAACAGTCTGGAATATAAAAGTTTTCTCATTTTATAGAGGCGGCAGAAGATGAATTTATTATCTAGCGAACTCGTGATTAAAAGAAAAACATTTCAGGGGAGAGAAGAGGTGTTTCTATGCTAACTATAAAATCGAACGTACAAGGTAATTTGGTCGTGGTTCCTTTACCTTCTGACAATGAAGAGAAGCCCTCGGAAAATCAAGAATATGTAGTGACCCTTGCGGTCTATTTTTGACCGCAGGAGTATTTGTCATCCAATCAGGGCACTATTGTTTTATAACATTCGAGTTCATAAAAAAGTAGGAATCTCTATCGGGAAAATCATAGTCGATTGGCAATTGATCGTGTTCAATCTGTTGGAAGCCCTTTTTTAGATAAAAATGATGTGCTCGGACGCAATTGGCCGGCGTGTCTAATACGATGCAGTCGATATTATTCTGCTCCGCATGTCGGATTAAATGGCTGTAAAGATTGGCGGATAGACCGATGTCTTTTCCGCGATAGGCTGGATTGACAAAAAATTTCTTTAAAACGCCAAAGTGTTTTTCTTTTTTCATTAGTCCTAAGGTTCCCACGACATCATCGGAGTCATTCACAGCTAACCAAAAGCCGCCGCCTTTTTTCAAGTAATAATTCTCTATGTCATTCATATCCGGCTGTTCTTCAAGAGATAAATCGACTTTATTATCGAAATTTTGCAGATAGAGAATTAGTGCGATTACTTGATTCTTATATTTATTTTTATATGGGATGATTTTCATTTTGTCTCCTCCAGTATATTGACAGCTATTTCTGTGTCATTTATACTAACGCAAGTTAACGATTCAAAAAAGACGAAACATTTGAATCAGAAATTCGGAAATATCGAATCGCTAGAAGGAGCACTCAATGGATACGAAATATTTGATTACCTTCAAGACAATTCTGGAGCAGGGAAATTTCAAAAAGGCTGCAGAGAGGTTGAATTTTGCGCAGTCAACGGTCACCTCGCAAATCCATCAGCTAGAAGAGGAGCTTTCTGTTCAATTGTTCGAAAAGGTCGGGCGAAGAATGGGATTGTCGCAGGCAGGCAAAGACTTGCTTCCTTCGATCGAAGCGATTCTTCACTCAGAAGAGGTCATGAAAAATTACCAAAAAAAGAAGAGTAGTTTGAACGGAAATCTGCAAATCGCCGTACCAGAAACAATACTGACTTACCGTATCCAACCATTTTTAGAAAAATTTCGCCGCATCGCTCCGGAGGTTACCCTTTCGCTGCAATCTTTGAATTGCTACGAGATACGAAACAAAGTGGAAAATGGCGATGTTGAACTGGGCATTCATTACAACGTCGGAGGCTATGGTAAAAGTATCGTGTCTGAGCCATTAGGCGAATTTCCGCTAGTTCTGATCGGGAACCGCGAAATTGAGTTAAGCCGATACGATTTTAATCAGCCGTATCAAAAGGTTGATTTGTGTTTACTGACAGACGACAAACAAAGTGTTTACCAAAAAAAGCTGGACAGCTACTTGAGTCACATGGACATCACCTTGAATGGTTTGATGGTATTAGGCAGCATCGAAGCCACAAAGCGCAGTGTGTTGAGTAATTTAGGTGTGGCATTTTTGCCGCGTTTTACGGTAGAAGAAGAGTTAGCCAAGGGCAGTTTGAAGGAAATTCCACTAGATTTGGCTGATGCGAGTCTGACAGCGGTACACATCCATCACAAAAATAAATGGCTCTCCCCTGAGATGAAAAGCTTCCTGTCATTGATTGAAGAGGGGATTTAAAACGGCGATTAAGTCTTTTAATATATGTTTGAAAACCTCCTATTTTCTACTTGAAGTAAGGAAAAATAGAAGTTGGTCACAACTATATATCTGAGAACCCATCAAACCAACCCATCAAACCAGCCCCTGCGACCGCAAATCGCAGGGGTATTTATCTTCCAGTCGTCATGGATCATGCCCGCTCAACCAAGAAGTCAAAATTGGAGAGATCGGTTTAGAACTGGTCAAAGAAGGGCTGAGAATCGACCTGCCCTACAGTGAGGCGATTAGTATTGCCCTTCATATAGTTAATGCTGAGGCAACGGCGTTTGATATGCAAAATACTGTCAAAGATACGAAAATATTAGCGACTGCAATAAAAATCATCGAAAACGACTATAGGATAGATTTTTCCAAGAATGAACGTGCTTTTCTTCGATTAAAAACGCATCTGCTGCTGCTGTTAAAATCATCCCCAGAGGATCAAAGACATCAAGCAGTGTCAGAGAACAATAAAAGTTTATCAAAAGTATTTAAACAAGAATTTCCAGATGTCGTCCGAACAGTAAGAAAGATTGAGATCTTACTGCAAAACGAACGTGATTGGATCTTAAACGAAGACGAAAAATTGTACTTAATGATTCATATCAATCGAATCATACAAGCAAGTAATGAAGAATAAAAATGGAAAATTTTGACGTGTAAACGAGTTCCTTTGAACGTGAGAATAACTGCACTTAACAAAAAAGGAGATGAGAAAAATGAATCATGCAGAAAAAGCAGCATTGATTATTGAGTATTTGGGTGGCGAGGAGAATATAGCACGCTTTTGGCGGTGTGTGACAAGACTTAGATTTAATTTGAATGAGGATGATCTTGCCCAATTAGACAAAATAAAAGCGATTGACGGCATTGTCGGAATCAATATCCAAGGTGATCAAACCCAAGTAATTATTGGCGGGGATGTCGATAACTACTATACCGAAGTCGAAAAGTTGTTAGGAAACGGGGACAAAGCAAACAGTGAAGCTGTCGAAAAGCCGAAGACAAAACAAAAGCTTAGCGTGAAATATATCTTTAATTTGATGATTGATACTATTTCAGGATGTTTTACTCCGATTCTTCCGGCAATCATCGGAGCTGGGATGCTAAAGGGAATTATTGCCATATTACTATTATTAAATTTAGTTTCTCAAGGTTCAGAGACGTTAGAAGTCCTGAATTTAATTGCTGATGCACCCTTTTACTTCTTGCCATTTTTAGTTGCTGTTTCTTCAGCTAACAAATTCAAAGTCAACACCTTTTTAGCTCTATGGTTGTCTGGCTGCATGCTGTATCCAACGATTGTTAATTCCTTTGAGGCTGGCGCGATGAATTCCATTTCTTTCTTTGGTCTGCCGGTATTGATTGTAAATTATACCTCTTCAGTGATTCCGATTATTCTAGGAACGTATGTCCTTAGTCATATTTATAAATTCTTTGATAAACGAATTCCGGGTATGCTGACGATGATTGTTGTTCCAATGGTGACGCTATTGATTGTGGCACCTCTACAATTGATTGTTCTAGGGCCACTAGCTTCTTATGCGAGTGTTTATTTAGAAGCTGGGATCGCTTGGCTGTTTGGCACGAATGGAATGATCGCTGGCGGTGTGTTTGGTTTTGCATTGGCGCCGATTGTCATCACGGGGATGCATTATGCGTTTTATCCAAGTGTTCTGCAAAGTATTGCGTCTTCAGGTTTCGACTACTTCTTTATGCCAGTAGGAGTAGTTTCAAATTTGGCTCAGGGAGCAGCGACTTTAGCGGTGATGTTAAAAACGAAGAACAAAGATTTGAAGGTTTTAGCAGCTTCGACAGGTATTACGGCCTTGTTTGGTGTTACTGAACCAGCGATGTATGGAGTGACCTTGAAAAATAAAAAGGCCTTTTACTTCTCATTGATCGGCGCTGGTTGCGGCGGGGCATATGTGATCGGGACAGGGACGGTAGGCTTTGCCTTTGCTACCCCAGGAATTGCTGCACTACCATTATTTATTGATCCAGCAAATTCGATGAATCTCGTGAATGTTTTGATCGGCTGTGTGATCAGTATGGGTATCGCCTTTACGTTGACTTATTTATTCGCATTGAAGGATGAAGACGCGGATAGAGAGGAAGAGTTAGTGCTTGATCCTGAAAAAGCTTAAATAATCATTCAAAGTATCAGAGCGGACAGCTGTAGTAGGGCTGTTCGCTTTTTTATAGGGAAAATCCGTAGTTTTTCCTGTGGGGTAAGGTAAGCAGCAATAAAAATCAAAAATTTTGTTCATAAGAAACTAAAATACCAGAGGAACCTTTTGCGGTTCTCTGGCATTTTATAGATTTAATAATTTTTCCCCTTCACGAGTTCATTCACCTTTTCTAAACGAGAAGTGAATTCTTCGTAATTACTCAATAATAATCCCATGTACAGCATATCGACGAAAGCCAATAAGCTGGTTCTGGAGACCATTGTTTCAGAATAGAAGGTTGTTTCGAAATCACCGGTCAATAATTCCACATCTGCGAACTCTGAGATTGCCGAGGCTTTGTAATTTGTTAAAGCTATCGTTGAAGCACCGCTTTGTTTTGCTAGTTTCAGGGTGTCAACCGCATCAATCGTGCTGCCTGAATGGGAGATTGCGACAGCAACATCTTTCTCACCTAAAGAAACGCAGCTTAATTGTTCTAAATGGTTATCTGCAAAATATCGGGCGTTCAACCCAATCCGAATCAATTTACTGACGAAATCTAAAGCAATACTGCTGGAGGTACCAACGCCAAAAACATCGATTCGGTTGGCATTGAGCAATAGATCAATCGATTTTTTAAATGCTTCGCCATCAAAAATCTTTAGACTATCCTGCAGTCCTTTAATCGTAATGTTGGTAATTTTCTCTGGTAAATCTTCAATCGTATCTTCTGGTGAGATGTGCAAATCGAGTAAAACGGAACTGTCTGGCTCGACAACAGTTTCCTTTCCCCAATCCTTCATGATCAATAGTTTTAATTCGCTGTACCCAGACAAACCAATCGCCTTTGTAAAACGAACAACTGTAGGATCACTGACCTGTGCATTTTTTGCTGTCTCTGCTAATGAGAGGCGGGTAATATCGTGACCCATTCGCAAGACATAATCGGCTACTAGTTTTTCTGATTTACTTAATTTTGAATATTGCCGTTTAATCAATTCTATACATGAAATGTCCTCATTCATTGACATCGCTCCTTTAAGGTTGTGTAGTAACACTACAATAGCATTTTTATTACTACATTGCCAATGGAAATAGCAAAAATATTGGGGAATATGCATGTACCCGGTCAATTTCATTTAGCGTATTCTTTGATATCCTGAAAGCGGTAGTAAAGCAATTAATGGATTTCATTAGCTCATTCGTGATTCTTAGACAGGATAAAATCTTTGTGTTTTCTCTTTTTGTAGTATATATACAATTACTTATTGATTAAGTAGTCTAACTACTTTATAATGAATTTATAAAATGAAAAAGGGATGTGAAATAAGCGCAAAAGAAATAAACAATTACCTTCTGGATATGTATACAGAAGGGTTTCAGTGCTATTGTTCAGCACACGAATAGAGAGCGCTGACAGATCCAAAATTAAATGGAGCAAAGGAAAGAGGAGGAAAAACAAGTGAAATTTTTCTTGGATACAGCAAATGTAGATGAAATCAAACGAATCAACAAATTAGGTTTAGTGGATGGTGTAACGACCAACCCGACGATTATTGCTAGAGAAGGGCGAGATTTTGAGGAAGTGATCAAAGAGATCTGTGCAACTGTAGATGGTCCTGTGAGTGCAGAGGTAATTAGTTTAGATGCAGAAGGCATGATTAAAGAAGCGAAAAATATTGCGCAATGGGCAGAGAACATTGTAGTGAAGATTCCAATGACCGAAGCGGGCTTGGAAGCAGTCAACGAGTTGACAAAATTAGGGATCAAAACCAACGTCACTTTGATTTTTACGGCGGCACAAGGATTGATGGCTGCCAAAGCTGGTGCAACCTATATCAGTCCATTCCTAGGCAGACTAGATGATATTGGGACAGACAGCTTAACGTTGATCAAGAAATTGAGAACAATTTTAGATACTTATGGGTTGAAGGCTGAGATTATTTCAGCCAGTGTCCGCGGCTTAGAACACGTGGAAAAAGTGGCGGTCGCAGGTTCGGATATCGCGACGATTCCGGGATCACTGTTCCCTAAATTATGGAGTCATCCATTGACGGATGCAGGGATCGCAGCTTTTATGAAGGATTGGGAAGCATTCAAGAAAGAATAAGAAGCAACATCATTAACTGGAGGTGCGAAAAATGAGTAAACGTAAACCAGTAGTCGTAATGAGTTGGGCAATGAGACAAAATCGCGAAGTCGAAGCGGTATCCTTTGCCGAACAATTAGTAGAGCTTTTAGGAAATGATCACAGTATTGAGAAGATTTTGCTGCCGTCGATGGGTATGCTCTATCCTGTTTCAAAAGTTTTACGCAATACCAACATCCAATTAGGCGCACAAAATATCAGTGCCTACGCATCCGGCGCGCATACCGGGGAGTATTCGATTGAATCCTTGTTGGATATTCAGGGGGATTACGTGGAGCTAGGACATTGGGAAAGAAGACAATACTTTCATGAAACAGATGCGACAATTAATAAAAAACTGCGTTTGACTCTTGAAAAAGGCTTGAAGCCGATCTTATGTGTAGGCGAAGTTGAGCAGACAGACGATCTAGAAGAGATTGAATCCTTCCTTTATTTACAATTATTCAATGATCTTTATGGTGTGAAGAAGGAAGATATAGAGACTCTAGTGATTGCTTATACGCATATCTGGGCAGTGAATAAAAGTAAGGCGGCCAGCGCGCCGCACATTCATCACGTCTGCGGAATCATTCGAAAGGTTCTGGCAAAAATGTTTGATCTAGCATCCGCAGAGAAAGTCAGAATCATCTATGGCGGAGCCGTTAGTCCAGAAAATGCCACACTGATTGTTCGGAACAAAGAAGTCGACGGTGTTTTTGTCGGACGCTTTGGCAGCAATCCAGTGAGGTACGCCGAAGTAGTGACAGAAGTACAAAATAATATTGATAAAGAAAGCAGCTTTTGACTGGTAAGGAGAAAAAACATGTTTGATAACACAGATCAACTAGGGGTAAATACGATCCGTACGTTGAGTATTGATGCCATCCAAAAAGCCAATTCAGGGCATCCGGGATTACCGATGGGTGCAGCACCGATGGCTTATGCCCTTTGGACGAAGCACTTAAAAATCAATCCCAAAACAGCGAAGAATTGGGCGGATAGAGATCGTTTTATCCTATCTGCTGGACATGGTTCATCGATGTTGTACAGCCTGCTGCATTTATCCGGCTATCAGGTTTCATTGGATGACTTGAAAAATTTCCGTCAATGGCAAAGCAAGACGCCGGGGCATCCAGAAGTCAACGATACCGATGGCGTGGAAGCAACATCAGGACCACTCGGTCAAGGAATCTCGATGGCGGTTGGCATGGCGATGGCTGAGGCACATTTGGCCGCAACCTATAACCGTGAAGGCTTCAAAATCATGGATCATTACACCTATGCGCTTTGCGGCGATGGTGATTTCATGGAAGGTGTCTCACAGGAAGCGAGTTCGATGGCGGGGCATTTGAAGCTTGGAAAGCTGATTGTTTTATATGATTCCAATGACATTTCATTAGATGGGCCGACGTCCAAAGCCTTTACCGAAAATGTCGGTGCACGTTATGAAGCATACGGCTGGCAGCATCTTTTAGTAGAAGACGGCAACGATCTTGCGGCTATCAGTAAAGCAATCGATGAAGCAAAATCAGAAACCGAAAAACCGACATTGATCGAAGTCAAGACGATCATCGGCTACGGTGCACCAAGAGAAGGAACATCCGCAGTTCACGGCGCACCAATCGGCGCAGATGGAATTGCTACAGCCAAAGAGGCCTATGGTTGGGACTATCCAGAATTTACCGTACCAAAAGAAGTCTCTCAGCGTTTCAAAGAAGCGATTCAAGACAAAGGCGCGAAACAAGAAGCCGAATGGAATGAATTGTTTGCGAGCTATCAAAAAGACTATCCAGAATTAGCAGCCCAGTTTAAAGAAGCCTTTGCTGGAAAATTACCAGAAAACTGGTCTGAAGTATTGCCTGTCTATGAGGAAGGATCAAGCCAAGCGAGCCGTGTATCTAGCAAAGAGGCCATTCAAGCAATCGCCAAAGCTGTTCCGACAGTCTGGGGCGGATCTGCGGACTTGTCCGGTTCCAATAATACGACGATCGCTGAAGAAGCCGAGTTTCAACCCGGCTCCTATCAAGGACGAAATATCTGGTTCGGCGTGCGGGAATTTGCGATGGCCGCAGCAATGAACGGTATCCATTTGCATGGTGGAACACGTGTATATGGGGGAACTTTCTTCGTATTCACTGATTACCTGCGACCAGCGATTCGGATGTCCGCATTGCAGAATTTACCAGTTATCTATGTACTGACACACGATTCGATCGCGGTCGGCGAAGACGGACCGACCCATGAACCAATCGAGCAGTTAGCCAGCGTTCGCTGCATGCCAAACGTTCAAGTGATCCGTCCAGCAGATGGAAACGAAACCTCAGCAGCATGGAAAGTCGCGTTAGAAACAACGAACAAACCAACACTATTAGTGCTGAGCCGTCAAAATTTACCAGTATTGTCAAGCAGTAAAGAGCTTGCTGAAGAAGGTGTCGCTCGCGGCGGATACGTCATTTCTAAAGCGGCTACCGATCATCCAGAGGGCTTACTGATAGCAACTGGATCTGAAGTAAATCTAGCGATTGAAGCACAAAAGGTACTAAAAGAACAAAATAAAGATGTTGCGGTGGTGTCGTTGCCAAGCTTTGATCGATTTGAAGCACAAACAGCTGCGTATCAAGAATCCGTACTGCCAAAAAACATCAAGAAACGAGTAGCGATTGAAGCGGCCTCGTCATTTGGCTGGGCTAAATATATTGGCGAGAATGGTGTGGCGCTGACCATCGATTCCTTCGGCGCATCTGCACCTGGCGATCTTTTGATGAAAGAATTCGGCTATACTGTCGAGAATGTTGTAAAACAATTTAATCAATTATAGAAGGAGCGTTTTAAATGAAACCAACAAAAAAAGCGAGTGAAATGACTGTAGAAGAATTAGGAAGCTATATTGATCAATCCGTACTGAAACCAGAATTTACGGAAGCAGAAATCCGCCAGTACATTCAAGAAGGGATTGACTATCATTGTAAAACCGTTTGTATCAACCCGTCGTCATTAGATATTGCAGCTGAATTAGTCAAAGGAACTAAAACCGAGATCTGTGTTGTTTGTGATTTCCCCTTCGGTACCAGCACAACTGAATCTAAAGTTGCTCAAGCCGAATTATACTGTAAACGCGGCGATGTAGCTGAATTAGATATCGTAGCGAACTATGGCTGGATTCGCAGTGGCAAATGGGATGATGTGACAGCGGATATCAAAGCAGTCGTAGATGTTTGTCATAAATATGATGTCCTTGTAAAAGTTATTTTTGAAACAGATGCATTGAGCGTGGATGAAGTGAAGAAGGCCTGCGAATGCGCGATTCAAGCAGGAGCTGATTTCTTGAAAACAAGTACAGGATTCTTAACTGGATTCGAAGGCAATGGCGCTACTCCAGAAATCATCCAAGTGATGATGGATGTTGCCCAAGGCAGAGCAAAAGTGAAAGGCAGCGGAGCGATCCGTACCCAAGAACACTTCTTCCAATTAATCGACATGGGGATCGATCGGATGGGTGTCGGCTATAAATCAACACCCGTTGTTTTAGGCCTTAACGCTGCAGACAAAAATTCAAAAGAATTCTATTAATCAAAAAAAGAATCTAAGGGACGATGCAAAGCAGCTTTGTGATCGTTCCTTTTTTGGTAGGAGGAAGAAGTAAACATGATCGAACAGATGAATCGATTAATCCGCTATTTGGCAGAATCAGATATTACTCCGCAAGAGCTTATTGGAAACAAATTTGACTTGATCATTCTTGCTGGAAACAGCCTGCCGCCTTTAGCCAAATATTGTAGGGAACTGCTTGATAAAAAGGTCGCACCTAGGCTATTAATTTCCGGTGGGAATGGTCATGGAACGGTCAAGCTATTAGAAAATATCCAACGATTTTCTGTTCTGAAAGAAGAAGAATACACAAAAAGCGACAGCGAAGCAAAGCTGTTAGGAAAAATAGTCGAAAAACACCACCGCACATCATTTGGAGAAATCTTCCTCGAAGAAGAATCACGAAATACCGGTGAAAACGCACGATTTTCATTCGAAATAGTAGAGACTATGAAGCATAAGGCGCAGAAAATATTGCTGCTGCAAGACCCTATTTTGTTGAGAAGAACCAAGCTGACCTTTCAGCAAGCTTTTCCAGCTGACGAGTATGAATTCTTTCGTTTCACACCGTTCATTCCATATCTAGAAAAACAAAATAAGTTTAAAGATGATCAACTAGACGGATTATGGGAAGAGGAGTACTTCATTTCATTGGTAATAGGTGAAATCAAACGCCTATACGATACCGAGGAAGGCTACGGACCACAAGGAGCAGGATTTCTTCCTCATATCGATCTGCCAGAAGAGGTTATAAATGATTATCAGTATTTGAGGACGAAGCTACATTCATTTCGATAGTGAGCAGTGAATGCTAATATGACTATTCAAATACCCTTGCGATTAAAAATCGCAGGGGTATTTGTCTTCCGGCCGTCATGGATCACACCTGTTCAACCAATGGTTGGCGAGGGAAGCACAAAGAATGGGACAAGTTTTTATTCGAGAATGACCATGATACAGAAGAGAAATCAGCAGAATTATCTTCGTTTTGTGATACTTATTTTCTTAATAAATAGAATCAAGTTTTTGTTCAGTTGTAACAATAAAGGATGGTAGTAATTGATTGAATGCAAATAATCTGGTGGGGAAGGGTCGAGTTTTTTATCAGGAGTAAGCTTGACTCTTTTTCTCATTAAATTATAATCAATAGACGAGTCATGAATGTAAGTTTTGAGAGGGGTGTTTTAATGGGAAGGCGCGAAGAGGTATTATCCTTTATTTCTGAATGTCATGTTTCTGAAGTTACAACAGCAGATGTGTCTGAACACTTGATGATCAGTCGAACAGCAGCCAGTCGAGAATTAAATGCATTAGTTAGAGTGGGCTGTTTAAAGAAGAAAAAGGGAAAACCGGTACAATACTATATTAACGAGGATTACTCGATAGAGAACCTACAAAAAACGCCTGTACCACAAGCAAAGAATACGGGAAACTCATTGATAAAAACATCTGAAAAATTGAATGCGTTTTCTGGCTTTATTGGTTCGGAGGGGAGTTTAGGGAGGAATATAAATTCCGCGAAAGCGGCCATCATGTATCCGCCTAATGGGTTGCATACAATCATTTTAGGATCAACGGGTGTCGGAAAAAGTACCTTTGCACAAATAATGTTTCAGTATGGTCAAGAAATCGGACGGTTTACAGACAAGAGTCCCTTCATTCATTTTAATTGTGCCGATTATTCGAATAATCCGCAGCTGCTTTTATCCATTCTTTTTGGATATGTTAAAGGGGCATTTACAGGAGCAGATACAGATAAAGCGGGGATCATAGAAAAATCAGATCATGGCGTACTATTTTTAGATGAAATTCATCGACTTCCGCCCGAAGGACAAGAAATGCTGTTCACGATTATCGATACTCAAAAGTTTCGCAGATTAGGTGAGACCGATACCGCGGCGAGGTCGGTCAATGTTCTAATTTTATGTGCTACTACAGAAAATATTGACAGTACGCTCCTTCAAACCTTTAATCGACGTTTTCCGATGGTATTAACCTTGCCGGATCTTAAAGATCGAACCTTCAAGGAGCGCTTACAATTAATTGATTATTTTTTCTGTATAGAATCAAAAAAGATTGACCACGAAATCAAAGTGGAGAAAACCGTGATCGAATACTTAGCAAATTACACCTGCCCAGGTAATATTGGTCAATTAAAAAATGATATTCAAATTTTTTGCGCGAAAGAATTTGCTCAAGCGATGATACAAGGCAAAGAGGACATCCGCATAGCGATAGACCATATGGAGATACATGAAACAATTGAACTTAAGGGCAATCCGCATGTCCAAGAGGCGGTCTATTTTCAAGGTGAAAAGATGCGTTCCAATCAATCCTTGCCGATAATTGCATCTGAAGTTATCGGTAATGAGACGTCATTTTATCAATCAGTGCTGGAAAGATACTCGACGCTGTTAAAAGAAGGCCGATCAATCAAAGAAATTCAACAAAAAATTACGTCATTTATTGATGACTATTTCAAAGTTGAATTAAAACCTGAACAAATTGAGTTGCCGGCCAATAAAGGAATAGAAAAATTAGTCTCAAAAGAGATCTTGGATATTGTTGAGGAAATCATTACAGAAATATCATTGGATTTAGAGGTCAAGAGCGATCCTCATGTCACCTATAATTTAGCCTTGCACATTGAGGCATTGGTTCTAAAGCTGCAAACGAGCAATAGTCCTTACCGACCAAAGAAAATTGATGAACCTAGTTCGGAAACACCCTTCAGAATTTATGCGGATAAGCTGATCGCTGAGATCAATCGAAAAATAGGGGTGCAGATTCCCCTTGAAGAACAGGAGATCATTGAGCTTTTTCTGGATACTATTTATCAAAATGTGAGACAGAACCCGATTGGTATTTTGATACTCATGCATGGGATAGGGGTAGCGACTAACTTAGCGAAAATGGTCAATGACCTGTTAGGCGTAAGTCATGCGGTCGGAGTTGATATGCCGCTTGATGAGAGTGTTGAGAATGTTTACTATAGGGCCTTGCAAACGGTAAAGCGGATTGATCGCGGATCAGGGGTATTGCTGCTGGCTGATATGGGCTCATTTTCATCATTTCCAAACAAGATTGTCAAAGATACAGGGATAGAGACGATGGTGATCGATAATGTTACGTCGCCCGTCATTATCGAAGCGACCAGAAAAGCTCTGTTTGCTAATATGGAAATGAAACAGCTGGTTAGTGAATTGCTGGAAGAAAGCACCTATTTAATGGGAAATAAGCGTGAAACGAACATTTTTGATTATTCGAGTCGTCGACTAATTAAAAATAAAGACCATCTATTCTATCATTCATTGGAGAAAAGCGTGATTTTTCTGAACGTCTACAAGGCGACTGAGGCATTGGATGAGATACTGATTTCGTTGGCTAAACGAATGAATTTTGAAATTATCGATACGCTTGTCATCAAGTTCTATTTTCATTGTCTTGGAATGCTAGAACGTGCGTTACGCAAGGAGAGTCTTCAATTTGACGTAGATGACTTAGATAAAGATGCTGTTTTTAGAGAAGTAAAGGAAGAAGTCAGCGTTTTAGAACGAATATACGGAACGACAATTTCCGATAGCGAAACGTTATACATGACAAAGATCATCAAGGGATTTTTATAAAAGATCATCTGTTACATGACAAGTGTGACAGATGGTCTTTTTTTATTGCACACATCAGAGAAAAGGGAATGTGTGACAAAAACATGTTACACATAAATATTTTTCTATGTAAACGCTTGCGGTTGAGCAGTTTTCATGTGTGCGAAAAAACTGGCACACTACTTGCTTTATATTAAGTCGAAAGGAAAGGGTGAGTGTATGATTGGAATTTTAGTATTAAGTCACGGCAATCTTTCGAAGGGCATCGTTGAAAGTGGAAAAATGATTGTCGGTACGAATGAAAAGGTTGATTATCTTGGACTCTATGAAGGCGATAACATCGATGAGTTTTACGATCGAACGGCCGAAAAGATTCAAGAATTAGATGATGGAGATGGTGTAGTGGTCTTTTCAGATCTTTACGGAGCCAGTCCTTTTAAAGCAACGGCTTATTGCGTGAAGAAGCTGCCAGAAGTAAAGTACCGTTCCATTTCCGGTGTGAATTTTTCAATGTTTATTGAGAGTGTCTTAGTGAGAGACTCCATGAATTTAGATGAATTGGTCGATCAGATTATGGACACTGGAAAAACCGGTATCAAGGAACTATTTAAAGAGGCGAAAACACTTTCTAAGGAGGAAGAATAATGAGAAATATTGTATTTACACGAATTGATGATCGGCTAATCCACGGTCAAGTAATGACTGCCTGGGTTCACGAAACAAAAGCAAATGAAATAGTGATTATCGATGATGAGGTAGCACAGGATGATTTTCTAAAGATGATCATGTCTTCATCAGCTCCAACCGGGATCAAGGTACTGATCTTTTCAGAAGCAGCAGCCATTGACTATTTACAACAGGAGGCTGACGGAAACAAGATTATTGTATTAGCGAAAAATCCAACAGTTATTCAACACATCATTGATGGCGGAGTAGAGATCAATGCTCTAAATGTTGGCGGCATGGGTGCTCGCAAAGATCGTTCTCAACTATATCGTAATATTTCCGTGAGCGATGCCGAACGACAATGCTTTAGAACGATCAAAGAAAAAGGCGTCAATGTCTATGTTCAAGTAATCCCTGAAGAAAAGAGTGTCAATATCGAACAATATCTATAAAAAGGAGTGAAAAGAATGGAAATCAATATCTTTCAAGCGTTGTTAATTGGTCTAATTTATTATTTAAGTGTGAATGGAACACCGTGGCTGACATTATTAGGAAGTACCGTACTAGCCCGTCCATTGATTTGCGGAACATTGGTTGGACTGGTTCTGGGTGATGTTGTTCAAGGCTGTGTGATCGGTGCGGCAATCAGCTTGCCTTATCTAGCTTACATTTCTGCTGGGGGAACAGTTCCGATGGACCCCGGTTTGGCTGGAACATTGGGTACTGCACTGGCGATGGCGGCTGGTACTTCACCAGAGGTTG
Source organism: Enterococcus malodoratus (assembly GCF_027659535.1). NCBI lineage: Bacteria > Bacillati > Bacillota > Bacilli > Lactobacillales > Enterococcaceae > Enterococcus > Enterococcus malodoratus. The sequence continues at coordinate 55,494 of NZ_JAQDPG010000012.1, forward strand.
CCGTTTCAATGGCAGTTCCAATCGGGTTGTTGGGTACGGTTATCTGGATCGCCCATATGACTGTTGATATTTCATTTCTCCATATGATTGATAAAGCGGCAGATGAATTGGATTCAAAGAAAATTGATCGAATTCAAATGTTTGTTCCGCAAATTTTCTTAATGCTAATCTCAGTAGTCCCAGTGTTTATTGTCGCTTATTTCGGCTCAGGCGCAGTAAAAAGTATTCTGGATGCGTTGCAAGGAAAACCGCTGCATGTGTTAGAAGTTATTGGCGGAGTACTGCCTGCATTAGGGGTCGCGATGATTTTGAAATCAATTATGACGAAGGATACAGCGGTTTTCTATTTCCTCGGATTTGTTTTAGCCGTGTATTTAGAACTTCCAATTATTGCCGTTTCGATCTTGGCATTTATTGTCGCTTTCGTTTATACCCAATTGTTTTTCAAAACAAATCAAGCATAGGAGCGTGGACTAATTATGGAAAAAGTGGAAGAAACGAAGTTAACTAAAAAAATAATCAAGAAAAGCTTTTGGCGCTGGACTTGTTTTTCTCATTCAAATTACAACTATGAACGGATGCAATCTTCTGGCTTCCTGCATGCGATGCTGCCGGTACTGAATCGCTTGTATGAAGGAGATGAAAATGCGCTTCGTGACAGCTACAATCGACATTTGGAATTTTTCAATACAGAGCCGCATTTTGGCGGGATCATTGGTGGACTGACGATCGCTTTAGAAGAAGAAAAGGCGAGCGGCGCACCCATTACCGGTGATGCTATCAATTCAATTAAGACTGGTTTAATGGGTCCTTTGGCAGGTATTGGTGATACTTTGTGGCAGGGAACACTGGTCCCAATTTTATTATCCATTGCCATAAGTATCGGCTCTGAGGGGAACATTTTTGGCCCGATTTTCTACGTTGTCTCTATGTTTGCCATCATGTTGGGAATCGCCTATTACCTTTGGATGCAGGGCTACAACTATGGTAAAGAGGGTATCCAAAAATTAATGAATGGCGATCTGCTGAAAAAGGTAATGCTGGGAGCCAAAGTCATGGGTGGTGTCGTGATTGGTGCATTGACTGCGAATTATGTAAGTCTTAGTACGAGCTTAGTGTTCAAGTTTGGCGGATTAAAGCTAAATGTTCAAACTGATATTTTAGATAAACTTTTGCAAGGTGTATTGCCGCTGGCAGTAACGATGATTGCTTTACTATGTCTGAACAAAAAAATGAAGTCTACGACGGTGCTATTGATCTTAGTGTTGATCTCAGCTGTCGGAGCGATTATTGGGATCTTTTAAATTACTACGATAAATAAAAAAGGACGTGAACAGTTTATGGGATTAAGTAAATTCGTATCCCCATCAATAATGGTTCCAAAAATTTATGAATACGAAGAGTACATGAAACAATTTGATCAGTACAATCTTTCTGTCATTCATTTCGATGTAATGGATGGTCATTTTGTGCCAAACATTATGTTAGGGACATCGGTTTTTAACGATTTAAAACAAATGACTCAGATCCCTATAGATATCCACTTGATGGTTAATGAACCTGAGAATTACATTTCTATGTTTAATATAAAAAAAGATGATTGGATTAGTTTTCATCCAGAAACGACGCAGCAACCGTATCGATTGCTTCAAACGATAAAGGATATGGGATGTAGAGCCGGACTAGTCATTAGTCCTGGAACGCCAATTTCTTATTTAGAGGAATGTGTTGATCAGTTGGATTATGTGACCTTGATGACAGTAAATCCCGGATTCGCCGGTCAAACACTCGTACCTAATTCCTTCGATAAATTAAAAAGAATCAGGCAATTACTAGATTCCTATAATCCTGAAATTGATCTATTAGTGGATGGAAATACAACACCAGAGAATAGCAAAAAAATGTCTGAAAGTGGAGCAAATGGCTTTGTAGTAGGCAGCGCTTCAAAAATTCTGAAAAGTCCAAGTACTTTTGGAAAGTATCACGATGAATTCATGGAAGTACTAGGTTAACGAATGCATTACTAATTTTAAAGCGAAGGTGGTTTGTTTAAAGTATGAAAAAAGCATTGGTCTTTGGTGCAGGAAAAATTGGTCAAGGGTTCATTGGAGAACTGCTTCATGATGATGGGTATGAAATTATTTTTGCGGATGTCTCCGATGAAGTGATCGAGGAAATAAATAAAAACAACTGTTACAGCCTGTTTCTAACCAACCATAATTATGAGGAAAAGGTTATTAATAATGTTTCTGCACTGTCGCTTTTAAAAAATCAAGAAGAAATAATTGAGGCTATTACACAGGTTAATATCATCGCGACCTCTGTTATGAAAACCAATTTAGTGAGTGTGGCCCCCATTTTAGCTGAAGGGTTAAAGAAACGATTAAATGAGGGACTAAGCAGAGTGCTGGTTATGGCATGCGAGAACGCTATTATGGGTACAGATACATTGGTAAGCCTTATGGTTGATACAGGAATTGTTACCATGGATCAGTTAAAAGAGATTGGAGCCTATCCGAACACTGGTGTTGACAGGTTTGTGTTTGGGGGAGTTTACAATGGGAAAGAGGGGACCGCGATCAGCGACTCCCATGAACTTGCGATCGAGCGTCAAAAACTAGATGACCCAGACAGTAAACCGATTGCGGGTGCTGAGTACGTAGATAATTTAGAAGCAGTCCTCAAAAGAAAGATTTATTTGGTGAATTGCTGGCTTGCGATAACTAGTTATATTGGGCATATACATGGATATACTATGGTTGATGAAGCGCTTCGTGATGCAGCTATTCAAGAAAAAGTGAAAAAGGCAGTTCTTGAATCAGCGGCAGGACTGGAAAAGAAATTCGGTTTTTCTAAGGATGAAATGACGCACTATATCAACGAAATGATTATCAAACGCTACGATGATTACAATCAAGAAGGAATCAATGATCCTATCGCTAGAGTTGCCCGTCAGCCGATTCGAAAATTGTCTCCAGACGATCGAATAATGGGACCAGTATATATCGCTTCTGAGTATGGCTTATCGACGGAACATCTGTTGTACGGTGCTGCGTATGCCTTTAAATACGATAATCCAGAGGATGAAGAAGCTGTGAAACTGCAAGAGTACATTCAAAAAGATGGGATTGAGAACACTATCGAAAGAATTACTGGACTCCAAAAGGGCTCAGCTATGTTTAACTTGGTTTTAGACTATTACAATGCTATCTGATAAGCCGCTTTTAAGTAGGTTTTCGGATAAAAGTGGTTCGTATCTATTTCTCAATAAGTTCGATTAACACGAATCATAATCAACCCCTGCGATCTGTTTTTGATCGCAGGGGTATTTTTATTGATCACACCCGCTCATTAAAAATCGATTTTCTTTTTTTTTGCCACACTTTTGTTGCTGAAACTCCAACTAGAATAGGCCTGAAGCGTGCCTGTAAAATTTTTCATCTTTTGTTAAAAAAAACTACTTTGCGAATAAATGCCAGAATCCCTCTACTGTATTGGTTCTTCTAACCATTGCGGATATATTGTTGTTAGAAAGCGAATTCAAAATAATTATAGAGGAGCTGTTAGCATGAAAAAACAATGGTGGCACGGTAAGGTAGCTTACCAAATTTATCCAAAGAGCTTTAACGATACGAATGGCGATGGAGTTGGAGATTTAAGAGGTATTATTGATAAATTAGATTATTTGAAAAATCTGGGAATAGATATTATTTGGGTGTCTCCAATGTTCACGTCTCCATTTGTCGATCAAGGATATGATATTTCTGATTATCAAGGAGTTGCACCGATCTTCGGAACAATGGAGGACATGGATGAACTGATTGCGGAAGCGAAAAAAAGAGAGATGTACATCCTGTTGGATTTGGTATTGAATCACTGTTCAGATCAGCATGAGTGGTTCCAGAAAGCATTGGCTGATTTAGAAGGAAAATATGCTGATTATTTCCACATTGTAGATGAAAAAGAATCCGGCGAGTTGCCTAGCAATTGGCGCTCTACATTTGGCGGACCCACGTGGACGAAGATTCCTGGTACTAATAAATTCTATCTGCATATCTTCGCCAAAGAACAGCCAGACTTAAATTGGGAAAACCCAGAATTGCGTCAAGAAATGTATGACATGATCAATTGGTGGCAAGATAAAGGAATCGCTGGATTCAGATTGGATGCTATCGCCAATATTAAGAAGGATATGGAGTATAAAAGTTTTCCGCCGGATAGAGAAGATGGGCTAGTAAGTAAATTCAGAATGGTTGAAAGCGTCAAGGGAATCGAGGTCTTTCTTAAAGAGCTTAGTGAACAAACGTTTAACAAAATCGATGCGCTGACCGTGGCAGAGCTATCCAGTTTTGACCGGGCTAAGCTAGAGGAATATGTAGGAGATAATGGGTATTTTTCTACAATATTCGATCTAAGTACAGATTCTATGGAAGTTAGCGGAAACGGCTGGTATGATCGAAATCCAATTACTGCCAACAACTACAGACAAGTAATCTATGATAGTATTCGAGAAATCGAAGGAATCGGTATGAAGGCGAATATCATTGAGAACCATGATGAGCCCCGCGGAGTGAGTCACTACATTCCTGAAGAAGAATGCAATGATTATAGTAAAAAAATGCTGGCAGCCATCCTATTCATGCGCCCAGGGCTTCCATTTTTATATCAAGGACAAGAAATCGGGATGGAAAATACACCATTCGATTCAATTGATGAATTTGATGATTTATTTACTCACAATGAATACCAAGTGGCTCTAGATGCAGGAATCGAACCAAGCAGAGCTCTTAAACTTGTGAACAAATACAGCAGAGACAACGGTCGCACACCAATGCTGTGGAGTACTGACGCAAATGCAGGGTTTACTACAGGAAAACCATGGCTGAAAGTAAATCCCAATTACGTTGATATCAATGTTGAGTCGCAATTGAAGGATGAAAATTCCGTTTGGAAGTTCTATCAGAAACTGATTTCATTGAGAAAAGATGAAACATATGGAGATGCATTCGTCTACGGATCGTTTGAACCTGTTTTTGAGGAAAAGGACAATATAATCGCCTTCTATCGCCATGGGGCTGAATCAGATATTTTGCTGATCGCAAATTTCCAAGATAAAGAAGCAATTCTCGATCTAGATGTTACAATTGAAAAGGTTTTATTAGACAATTACCAGTATACAGCAGACGAAAAACTGGATATTACCAACCAAGAGCTGAAATTGAAACCACATCAAGCGGTGATTTTAGCTGTAACGCAGAAAGGAGAATAACCATGAAAAAGGCATTATCTTCAACGACAAACCAAATTATTCTCGCAACGGTATTAGGAATCGCTTTTGGGTCTATTGTGGGACCATGGGCTGCTAATATTAAGTTTATCGGAGACATATTTATTCGATTGATCCAAATGTCTGTTGTTATTTTAGTAATGACTTCAGTTATCGGAGCAATGGGAGACATGAAAGGAAAAAGTGCAGGGAGGATGGGCTTCCACACATTCAAATGGATACTGATTTTTACTGTTCTATCTGCTTTAGCAGGATTGGTCATTTCCATGATCATTCAACCAGGGGCAGGTATGGAAGCTCTAAACGGAAAGGTCGATGTCGGTTCACAAGAGGCAGTCGGAATTCAAGAGACCTTGTTAGGATTTGTACCTACAAATGTTATTGAGGCTATGGCAAATGGTCAAATGATTCCTTGTATCGTGTTTGCGCTATTCTTTGGAGTAGGATTAAACAAATATGTACAAAAAACAGGAAATATGGTCGTTCTTGAAATGATTAATGGGTTGAATGCAATTGTTCTAAATATTATTCAAGGAGTAATGAAAGTTGCGCCAATCGGTATTTTTTGTCTACTAGCGAATGTATCTGGGGCAATCGGACTATCCGTGATTGTTCCTATGTTAAAATATTTAGGCGTAGCTGCGGTGGGTGTTTTCTTAATGATGGTGGTTTTCTCAATCTTTACAGCGATCCGCTGCGGAGTGAACCCATTATTGATGCCTCAGAAATTTTTGAAAATGTCTATTATTGCCTTAACAACTACGTCATCAGCGATTACATTTCCAACGGTTTTAGAGGATAGTGTAGAAAAATTTGGGATAAGTAAAAAGGTCACGGATTTTACTGCACCGTTAGGGATGTCAATGTGCAGCTGCGGTGCGGCGCTAAGTAACGTTTCGGTTATTGTGTTTTTGGCTCAAAGCGCAGGAATTGAGTTAGGGATAGACAAGATCATTTTAGGAATCGGTTTGTCTATTATGTTATGTATGGGAACAATTACGGTTCCTGGCGGCTTTGCTGTATCTGCAACATTTTTAGCGGCCTCATTAGGATTACCTGCTGAAGGTGTAGCGTTGATGTTTAGTGTTGACTGGTTTGCCGGCATGTTTAGAACGTTCTTAAACGTTGATGTAGACGTTTTGGTTGGCATGTTAGTGGCGAATGGTGAAGGAGAACTAGACAAAGAAATCTACAATGGAAATAAAAGTGTCGAATATTTAGCTGATTAAATTACTGATCTAAAAGGAAAGAACGTCCATGATTGTTTCTCATGGACGTTCTTTTTTGTATAAAACAAAACTATCAAATAGTAAATGAAGTAATAGATGCAAGGTTAAAAAGGAAGAGCGATTCATCTGTGTTTCTTGGTCAATATTGGTATTTTCGTAATAGAAATTCCACATCGTGTGTTTAGCCAGATCATTGTTTGAAAGATTTGTTACAGAAACAGTCTTACAACCACGAACACGCAAATTGTTTAGCGTCGTGTTAAGCTCATCGACTTCCCCAATCTGGGAAACAATAAATACGAGATCATCTTCGGTGAAATCATTAGAAAGTTTTTCAAATTCATTATAGCCGGAGATGATGACAACATTTTTTTTGAATTCCAGCATACAGCGGGCAAACTCTTTCAAGATCAGCCGTTGTCCGTAGCCGACACAAAACGCATAGATCGTATTAACCTGATCCATCTGCTGAAATAGGGAGTTCAAATTTTTATTATTTTGAAATTCCTTAATGGTCTGATCAATATCAAATTTGAGAACATCGGTACTATAGTCAACACGGTCCTTATTTTTTACTTCCGTTTGGAGATCAATCTGCTGTTTTAGAAAATATTTGAATTCACTATACCCGCTGAAACCAAGCTTTTTTGTGAGTCTTAAAATAGAGGCTGTTGAATAGTTAACGATTGATGCCAACTCAGTAATATTCAAATTACTTGTTTCCACTTGATTATTGGTAATGTATCGAAGAATCGACAGGTCATTTTCATTTAGTTGATTGTAATGTTCATTAATAAGAGTATCTAGCGACATTGATTTGCACCTTCCTAAAAAAACATTCTGTTATTTATTATACAATAATCATCTGATCTGTTCAATCTTCGACAATAGTCCCAATTAGAGTATCGTTTTTTAATCAACATATAATTCCTGATTGGATGATACCTACCTAATGAATTGGACAAAGAAATTTTACTATTCTTGTTCATTTAAGAATAGAAGAGCAAGAGCTCCGATTAAAAAGGTGATTAGATTACCGAACTTTATAAGATCCAATTACGATTTCAATCAGAGATTTTATTTTTAAAACATGCTCGAAAATGGCAAGGTAATTGTACCTAGTTATCTTACTTCGCTGCCTAGTGTAATAAACCTGCAGATTAAAGTTTCCGCCTCCCCGAATACTATTTTAGTTTACCATGTTCCCTAAGCCTTTTAGCAGGATATTTTCTTTACAGCTCATGATGTAGCAAATACAATTACTGTATAAAATTGGCGTGGTATGTGTTTGATATGTAATGACAGAAAGAAGGGGAAGACTTGGAAAAAGTATTATTGGCAGGGCAAAGGGTTTCACCAATAGGACTCGGTACATGGCAAATTGGTGATCATAAAAAGAAGAGAGAAAGCGAGTTGCAAGCACTTAAAATAGGAGTTGAGCTGGGGGCTCAAGTAATCGATACTGCTGAAATGTATGGCGAAGGGAAGTCTGAAATCTTAGTTGGCGAAGCAATTCAATCAGTCAAAAGAGAGAATATTTTTCTCATTTCAAAAGTTTTACCAGAAAATTCTTCGAAAGAACTTCTGCCGCAAAGCTTGGATCAATCCTTAAAACGATTAAATGTCGACTATCTTGATATGTATCTCCTTCATTGGCAAGGAGATGTCTCTTTAGAAGAAACGGCTGAAGCAATGCAACGAATGAAGCAACTTGGAAAAATAAAGTCTTGGGGTGTTTCCAATATAGATTATTCGGACCTGCAACGACTAGTGGAGTCAGATTATGGAAAAGAATGCGCTGCGAATCAATTGAAATATAATATCGTAGACCGGGGAATTGAATTTGATGTATTACCATATATGAGAATTAACGAAATACCTCTAATTGCCTATTCTCCTATTTTGAAAGGAAGTCTCCCAGACGTAAACTCTGAGAGGAGTGTGCTGAAAGAAATTGCGAACAATCATAGAGCATCCGTTTATCAAATTTTGCTGTCTTGGAGCATTCGCGATGGCAGAACGATCGCAATACCAAAATCCAGTGATACCGAACACGTAAGAGAAAACATAAAAGCATTAGAAATTGAATTAGCTCAAGAGGAGTTAATTCAACTTGATCATATTTTCCCAAAACCAATTACAAAAACACCTTTAGCACTTTGGTAGTTTTTAGATACTGGCATCTTCAATATGTTCGTGGTGTCACTGAACGATAAAACAAAAGAGGTGCTCCTATGTTATTCCCAAAATTGAGATTACAAGGTGTCGTTGTTACTTTACCTTCTGATAACGGAAAGGAATCTTTGGAAATTCAAGAATATATAGTGATTTATTCTTATGATGTTCTTTCAGGCTACGGTCAATAATAGAGGTTTCAAACCGAAGCTCAAACCACCCGTTTTAAACGAGTGGTTTTTATATTGCTCGTATGATAGTTGAAAACTCCGACATAACGAAAAAAATTTCTTTGGAGCGAAATATATTTTCTTGGATGGCAATGAAATCACTAGTTTACTTCTTTTTCGCAAAATATATTTCGTGAAAAACGTTGACTATTTGGATTTATCAGCTTATACTGATTTTGTAAACGAAATAAATTTCGTATAGGAGGTTTCTTTATGGGGTTGAATAAATATGAGGAACAGGTTCTAAGGGAAAATTCACAATCATTGGACCGAATTTCTAATGAGGAATTTGATACTGCCTTAGAGTTAGTAGAAAAAGCACCAAAGATATTTGTATTGGCGCTAGGAAGAGCGGGATTCGCAATCAAATCTTTCGCGATGCGTTTGATGCACATGGGTAAAGATGCTTATGTTGTTGGTGAAACAATTACCCCAAATTTTGAAAAAAATGATTTACTGGTGATTGCTTCTGGGTCAGGCGAGACGAAACAATTTTTGCAAATGGCGGAAAAGGCACAATACTTCGGTGGAAAGGTATTAGCGCTAACAGGGAATGGAGATTCGACTTTAGCGAATCTATCAGATGCGAAAGTTGTCATTCCGGCCCCGAGTAAAAATGTAGCGGAGAGCAGTTTCGCCTCTGTTCAGCCAATGGCTTCCTTGTATGAGCAAACAGTTTTATTACTGGGGGATTCAATTGTGTTAGGGCTGATGGAACGATCAGACAAAGAAAATAAAGAAATGTTCAAAAAGCATTCAAATCTCGAATAAACTGGAGGAATAAAAATGACTGGAACAACTATTAGGACAAAGGAATTAGAGCAAATTGCTAACTCCGCACGTATCGACATTATCGAAATGATAGCAGAAGCCGGTTCGGGACACCCAGGAGGATCATTATCGATCATTGATATCATAACTGTTTTGTTCTATGACAAGATGAATATTGATTCAAAAAATCCGAAGATGGAAAATCGCGACCGCCTCGTTTTATCCAAAGGGCATGTGGCTCCCGCATTGTACGCGACTTTAGCCAATCAAGGCTATTTTGACAAAGAAGAGCTGATGAAATTACGAAAGGCAGGCGAAATGCTGCAAGGTCATCCAGATATGAAATCGACTCCTGGGATCGATGCCTCGACAGGTTCTTTAGGTCAAGGATTAAGTATAGCTAATGGGATGGCCTTGGCAGCAAAACTGAATCAACAAAATCATACAATCTACACCATTTTTGGCGATGGCGAGTTACAAGAGGGTCAGGTTTGGGAAGCAGCCATGACATCGGCACATTACAAATTGGACAATATCATTGCGATTGTGGACCACAACGGACTGCAAATCGATGGTACTAACGATGAAGTAATGACAGTAAATCCAATTGATAAAAAGTTTGAGGCTTTTAATTGGATAGTCATTAAAATTAATGGTCATGATTTTGATGAAATTTCTCAAGCTTTGGACGAAGCAAAAAAGGTTCAAGGTAAGCCAACCGTGATTATTGCTGAAACGGCCAAAGGCAAAGGTGTATCCTTTATGGAAAATAATGGCAGCTGGCATGGCGTAGCACCAAACGCAGAGCAACGCGATGCAGCAGTCAAGGAATTGAGAGGGAACGAATGATGAATACAGCGACGAGAGAAGCTTATGGGAAAACGCTAGTAGAATTAATCGATAATGAAGATGTTGTTGTGTTAGATGCAGATTTGGCTCATGCCACAAAATCGATGATGTTTGCCAACCAATGTCCAGAACGTTTTTTCAATGTTGGCATTGCTGAAGCAGACATGATCGGAACGGCAACTGGATTGGCTTTGAGCGGTAAGATTCCTTTTGCCAGTACTTTTGCAGTATTTGCTACAGGAAGAGCGTTTGATCAAATAAGAAATTCAGTTTGCTATCCAAATGCTAATGTAAAAATTGTTGGTACGCATGCTGGGATTAGTGTCGGAGAGGATGGCGGTACTCATCAAGCTATCGAGGACATCGCTATTATGCGCAGCTTACCGAATATGACAATTCTTCATCCATGTGATGATGTTGAAGCAAGACAAGCCGTTTTAGCTGCAGCTGAGTATAAGGGTCCCGTTTATCTGCGAATGAGTCGAGTGCCAACGCCAACGCTGCATTCTGATAATTATAAGTTTGAGATTGGCAAAGGCGAAGTGATCCGTGAAGGAAAAGATATCGCGATCGTAGCTACTGGATTGATGGTGGTCAAAGCCAAAGAAGCCGCGGATCGACTGGTCGAAGAAGGCATTGATGCAAAAGTAATTAACCTGCCTACGATCAAGCCATTGGATGAAGAACTGCTCTTAGCGACGGCTAAAGAGGTAAAGGGATTTATTACTGTGGAAGAGCACAATGTTATAGGCGGGTTAGGTAGTGCGGTTAGTGAACTACTAACGCAAAATGAGCCAAAGAAAGTTAAAATGGTTGGCATTCAAGATACATTTGGCAAGTCAGGAAATCCAGACAAGTTGTTTGAACTGTATGGGTTGACTGTTGAAAATATTGTTGCTGCCGCAAAAGGTTTATAAATTCAGCAAAAATAGTTTAGACAGAATCGCAGACTCAGGATAAAGTGAAGATATAATTGATCAATGGATTAGTATAACGAAACATCCGGGTGCACTATTGTACTCGGAGAGGTTTCTATATGAAAGTGAAATAGTAAACAATTAGTGATGCTTTTCTTTGACGTCGGGAAAAGGGTCTTTAGTAATACATTCATTAGCAATTATGTAAACGGTTACCGAATAGTTTGGATTGAGTATTTATTGATCAAAAAATGTCCTGAAGAAATGAAGGTTGAATTCAGTTTGCTGAATTTGAAATGGGAAGGGAGATAACCAAATGAAATATGAATCTACAATAAATGGGATAGTAAAAAATATAGGTGGTTTAGATAATTTAGTCAGCGCAGGTCATTGTGCGACAAGACTTCGTTTTAGACTGACAGATATGGGGAAACTGGATGAAGCGGGCTTGAAAAAAGTCAAAGCGGTGATGGGTGTTCGGGTGATGGAGGGCAATGAGATTCAAATCATCATCGGGACTGATGTAAGCACAGTTTACGAAGAATTTATGAGTAGTACAGGATTTAAAGGAAAGGGTGGTTCTAGTGAACCTATAGGCGAGAAGAAAAAAATGACCTTAAAAGGCTTTGGATCACTAATTGTTGAGTATATCAGCGGAACTGTTGCTCCGGTTATTCCGATCTATTTGGGTTGTGGAATGTTGTTAGCATTTTTAACGGTTTGTACGAACTTTCTGGGGTTGGATGCTGACAGTGGTTTAGTTGTTATTCTTAATGGTGCGGCTGGCGCAGGCTTTTATTTTATGCCGATCGTATTGGGCTGGTCTGCTGCTACAAAATTGAAAGCTGATCCGGCATTGGGTGCTTTGCTGGGAATGGCATTGTTAGCACCTGAAATCAATAACATTAAAGGACTTGACGTCTTTGGCTTGCCGGTGACCCAGGTCCAGTATAACGGTTCTTTTTTACCGATGCTTCTTGGAACGGCATTTATGGCATTGGTTTACCGTTTCTTTAAAGATAAGATTCCGCAAGCTGGACGATATTTCTTGTTACCATTAGTAACGCTAGTGATCTCAATTCCAGTCACATTAGTTTTTCTTGGACCGATCGGTTATATTGCAGGTACGAAATTAATGTGGTTCTTGAATTTGATTGCAGGCCAATTCAAACTTGGTGCTTTAGCGATTTGGGGCTTTTTCACTCCGCTTAGTATCATCACGGGTATGGACAAGGCCGTTTACTTCATTAACATGGAGCATTTGAATGCAGTTGGATTCGACAATATCTTCCTGCCTGGCGGCCTAGCAGGAAACTCGGCTATTGGCGGTGCAGCCTTAGCGGTTTGGTTTTTGAGCAGAAACACCGATACGAAATCAATCGGAGCTTCTTCAGGGATCACAGCAATCATTGGAATCACTGAACCAGCGCTATATGGGATTTGTTTAAATTTTAGAACGCCATTATTAGGCGCAATGACTGGTGCCTCGATTGGTTCAATCTTTGCGGGGATAGTCAATTTGAAACAGTATGTGTATGCTGGACCAGGTTTAGTGACTTCACCAGTCTATATTTCACCGGATGGAAGTATGACGAACTTTATCTTCTGTTTGGTCACGATCGCATTATCTGCCATTGCTGGATTTGGGATGACCTATGTCTTTAGTTTGAAGAATAAACGGCAGTACGATGGTGAGCCGGATGAAGTAGCTGAAGATGCTGAAGTGATTGATGTAGCATCGCCAACTATTGTCGACGGAAACAACTTATCTGCTGGTACTTTAAAAGAGGTGGATTTGTTCCAGGTTTGTGATGGTCAAGTAATAAAGATGGAAGAAGTATCCGATCCTGTTTTTGCAGAAAAAATGATGGGTGACGGTTATGCAGTTAAGCCTATTGATTCCACCATTTATGCACCTGTTTACGGGATAGTCAGCACGATTTTTGAAACCAATCATGCGGTTGGAATTCGTACAGAAGAAGGGTTAGAAGTACTGGTTCACATGGGACTTGATACCGTGGATTTGAAGGGTGATCCGTTTGAGATTCTTGTTAAGGTAGGAGACAAAGTCAATGGGAGAACGGCGATTGCGAACGTTGATTTAAAAAAAATCAATGATGCGGGGAAATCTGATGAGATGATCGTCGTAGTGACGAACATGGATGCAGTAAAATCAATCATCGCAGGTGATGGACAAAAGGGTTCCAAAGGGGATCTTGTAGCAACTGTAGAACTGAAATAGGTTGGTTGTACAGCTTCGATGGTTTATAATTAATGAATAATTAGATGATGTGAGGGCTGTACATGGATGAAACCAATGTTTTAATTTCACTAAAGAATATCTATAAAGATTTGTTTGAACAAGAAAAAAAAGTCGCTGACTTTGTCATGGAGCATCCAAGCGAAGTAACGAATATGAGTGTGACAGATTTAGCGGAAAAATCTAATGCCAGTGAAGCGACGATCATGCGTTTGTCAAAAAAGGCTGGATATAAAGGTTTTTATCATTTTAAAATTGCTTTGGCCAGAAATATTCAAGACGAAAAGAAAGAGACAAATTTTGAACTTGATCTGAATGATTACAATACGTCCATTCATAATATTTTCAACTACAAAATGGAAGAATTAAAAAAATGCGATGAATTAATCAATCGTGATGAAGCTAAACAAGCCTTAGAATTGATCAAGAACTGTGATACTCTCTATATTTTCGGTGCAGGAAACACAAATCCACTAGCCGTTTATGCAGGTTATCAATTTACACAGTATGGGATTCGTACAAATGTGGATATTGGACCAGAAATGCAAACAAACGCTGCTTTCCGAATGACTGAGAAAGACGCATGTTTGTTAATCTCCAATTCTGGAAGCACCAATATGATAGTAGATATTGCATCTATTGCGAAAGAAAGAAACACGCCATCAATCGCAATTACAAGTTATGATAAATCACCGCTAGTAAACCTGGTGGAACATGTATTATTAAGTTTTACTAGTGAAAAAGTGTATTTTGAGGCGATCAGTTCTACTCGAATGGCGCATATGGCGATTATTGATATGTTACTGCTTTTGCTTTCTATTGATGAAGATGGGAAGTACCATCGCTATAGTTCAGATAGAGAAGAATTTTTGGCGAAATATAAATCGTAATTCAATAGGTTAATGGCAAAGCTGCGTTCACTTCGATAGTGGATAGTGAATGTTCCGATTTATAAACATAATGAACCAACCCCTGCGATCAAAACAGAATCGCAGGGGTATTTATCTTCCAGTCGTCATGGATCATGTCCGCTCAACCAATGGTTGACGAGGGCGATGATCAATCCCACAAAGAGTGGTGCGAGGACATATCGAATAAGCTCGCTCAACTTCGCATCACCTCCTCTCCGGAGTGGGAGGATGACGACTGAACAGAATCACCTACGCATAGTTAGTTTGAGAAAGGCAGAATTTAGTCGTTTTTCGTTTTCTTAGATTTCATTCAAGAAGGGTCTTCTTTGTTCTTTCCTTTCTTGCCCCAGAGTCGGGCGAACCTTTCTTTGAGACCAACGTTGTTCCTCTCTGACGTTTGAACAGATGTCTGTGTGTCCTTATTAGCAGTTGGACTTTTAGCTATTTCAGTATTTACTGAGTTCGAATAACCACTACTTGTCTGTGGCAAACGAGTAGAAACCTTTGAAGCTGGCAGCGAGACAGAAGGGAACCTAGCAGAGTTCATTTTACATTTTTCTGTGCTTAATTCTCCGATTTGGGGTGCATTTTTTGTTAATAAATAGGGGCCAATTTTCGGTTCTGCGGGAAAACCTTCTTTCGCTATTTTTGCCTCTTCATTTTTTGATTGAAGTTCCTTCTTAGGTTGATTTTCCTCATTTTTCGGATCATTCTTCACATCAAAAATCTCAGTCTCTTTGGTCGTCACGATCTTCGCCGTAACAATAGAATCAAATAGTTTTACGCCGTTTTGTTCAAAAATATCTAAGTTTGTTAATAATTCGCAAGCTTCTTTGATTGCTGGTGCTGGCAGATCAGGGTTCACGTCTTTGTACGTCCAATTGTGCTCTTTGCCAAGTCCATTCGTAAATGTCGCAACTAAATCATGTTTATCATTTATCATTTTTTCTATTTCCTTTCTCTCAGTCTTTTTCTATGCGTAATTAGTTAGCTAATTTCAAGGTTCATTCGTTTCATCGGGACGGGCAAAGGGGATTAAGGAACGAAAAAGTGATACAGCTTTCTGACCAAAGCTTCGTACAGGAAATACTTTTGAGCTTAACGCACGCCATTCTGGTGCCATGAAATAATCCTGAAAGTAGTGAAAGAACCGTTTCATGGTACGAGTAGCCTTGGTATTCATGAAAATCTTTCGGACAAGATCCTTCATGAAATGGGCAAACTCCTCTGCACCGAGCTGGTGTCTTACTCGCAAAGCTAAGATGTATTTAATGGTTAAACTGCTATTTTGTGTTTCGTAATAATAGTCAGTAATTCGTTTCTCAAGTGTTTTCGATTTCAAATTGAAAAGCTGTCGGTGAGACAACGTTTGTTCATTCATGGGATTCTTATCCTCCTTCTTTTATAGAGGAGTGCAAGCACTCCTCAAATGTCTACTAGAAAATAATTGTTTCTACGGTTTCTACATATTTCGCACTAACAACTTCGTTGAAAAGTTTTTCGTCGTCCTTTTCAAATAGATGCAGCAGGGTGAATCGTTCTAAAATGCCTCGGATTTCTTCAGTGGATTTTCCTTCACCAGGATCGGCATAGCTCCATGTTTGTGAGCGTCCAGCGCTGGTTTTAAAGATTGATACGATTTTTTTCATATATATTTTCTCCTTTTTTATTTAGTTACTCGCGATTGGCTAGTGACGATCACACCATCAAGTAATGTGCCGTCTTTATCTAAGTCCTTCATGATTTCTCCCAATTGGATAATTTCATTTTCATCTGGATCATCGACCACATTTGGGAAAGTGACTTTTTTTAATTTCTGTACCCCTAGTTGAGATAAGTGAACCTGTAATTTTGTGCCTAACTTTTGAATCATTTGAATTCCTCCATGTTTTATTTTTGTTCCGGCCGGTGACTCAACGATAAAGCACAAAACAAAACTAGGTCAAAGTCGCGAAAATTGCATTTCGGGAACAAAAATACGGCCTTTTTGTTCAATATATTTTCAAGAACCTTGATTTCATCGGGTTTATAAAAAAGTGAGAGGATAAATGGCTGTATTTTTCATTGCGAAATGCAGGATTGGAGGGTTTGACAACGGAATGGTTTCTATGAATTACAGAGGATTACTGATAGGACAATATTTCTGGTCGAAATCGACAGAATAATTCGTTGGAAATGACGATGGGGAATTTTGGAATTTCAATTTCTCTTTAGAATTTCTTAATATTTACTCGAACAAAAAAATAGACGAGCAGAGGAAGGTTCTCTGTTCGTCTTTCAATTTGTTCATCACTAAGATTTCTTTTTTTGATCCAAAAGAGCCTCGGTTAAGTAGCGCCGTTGGAGTGTTCCCGGGTCTGTCATCCAGCGCTGGAGCAGGGGACGGTTTTGTAACGATCGTAGGAACGGAGTATTCGGCATCTGTAGATATTCCAATGGTCTTTCACTGTGCTGAAGGGCAATCGAATACTCACGTCGCAAAAGACAAAGAGAGTAGATCGCCTTTTCTGATTGATCTATGATACTGCGCATTTGCGTGGGCAGCTTAAGGATCAAGCCATTGGTCAGTTCTGCATAACAATGCCCCTGAATAGTCTTCAAATCATAGATATCTAGCGGATTTAACCAGTGACAGTTCGTTGGATTCTCTAAAGGAAATAGTGTGTAGTGCCAATTTACAAAAGGGACTTTATAAGAAGAAACCTCTTTAATCGCTGAAAAACAGCGCTTAGTCAATGAATAATCAAGAAAACGATGTGTTCGGAAGAATGTATCTAATGTCTTTAAGCTGCCATCCTCCGAGTAAGAATGCTGCTGATCCCGTAACACGATCGTACCCAACTCACATGGAGCAGCTAACAACGCGGTGATCTTCCCCAGATCATAACGGTTAAACATTTGTGCATCCTCCAACAAAACTAACCAATCCTCAGATAACTTGTTACCATCAAAAACTTTTTCTGTTAACGCTTCAATTGCCATGTGCATCACTCCTCAAACTTTTATGAGTTCAGTATACATAAAAATAAAAACCCAAACTTTTTATCTTTTATTTAAGATAACGCAAACTCGTTCTTTACACTATAAAACACGAGTTTCAATAAAGAAAAAAATAGATTTTTTTTGTTTTATTTAGGCTTGGAAAGACGATTAATACATGAAAAGCTACATTCGTTGTTGTTATTGTTTGGTGGTTATGCTTTTATTTTGAAGGAGAATAAAATTTGTGAAATGTGAATCATTAAAGAAAGAATTGAGCGAGTCTGGGCAAAGAAAAAAACCTAATAACAGGCTTTCTGGGACGTTTCGATTGGATTTTATTTCGTATATAGACAAAGCGAAAACAACATATTAATCGGTATGAAATATCAGTTATTACTTTTTCTTGTTTTATTTAAAAATAAGAAATTTGACAAATAACCAGAAAAAAACACCTTATATTTGTTCGCCACTAACTTTACATTACAAATTATAGGATATTATAAAAGGAATTGCAATAATAATTTAAAGGTTATTCTTCGTTTTTAACTTTTAAGATTAGTTAATGGTGGAAACTATCTAGAAAGTTTAATGAAAAGTAACAATTGCAATGCCCGTCAAGAATGCTCGTCAAAACAGAAAGAAAGAGTGGTTATTTTATGAACAGCCAGCCAAGTAAAGGAGACAATATCTACTACAGAAAAGACGGACGGTGGGAAGGTCGTTATGCAATCGGTAGAAAAAACAATAACAGAATCAAATATGGTTATGTCTATGGAAAAACATATCAAATTGTTAGAGAAAAACTATTTCCTCTAAAACAACGATCAGAGAGAATGATTGAGCTTTATGGAAAAAGTCTGATGACTTATGACGAATGGATCATTCAATGGAAAAAAGATATTCAAAAGACAATTAAGGCCTCCACGTATTCAGATTATTGTTACAAGTTATCCCGTTACTTACTACCAAACTTGGGAAATCTACCATTGTACCAAGTAACATCTGAACGAATTCAGGAAGTCGTGGATCAATTCAACAATCTCTCCTCTGCCAGTATTCATATCGTTGTTTGTCTGCTTAAAAAGACTTTAAATGATGCTAAGAAGAAAGCTCTCATATATAAGAATCCATGCGACACTATCCAACTTCCAAAAAGAAGTACACGAAAAGTCCATGCATTAACGATCGAGCAACAAAGAGCATTGTTAGAAGCGGTAGATGATAGTAGTGATGACAAAGGACAAGCAGTCGCTTTATCTTTGAATACGGGAATGCGAATCGGGGAAGTAGCTGCATTAAGATGGGAGAATGTTGATTTCAATAGCGGAATCATATCTGTGAATTAAACGTGTAATAGAATTCAAATTGGTCAAAGTAAAAAGACGATCGTGAACTACGATTCAGTCAAAAGCACGGCGTCACAGCGAATCATCCCAATGAATCAAAAAGTTCAACACATATTAAAGGGATTGCAGGAAAAGAATACAAGTGAGTACGTATTCTCTATAGGAAGTAAAGGGTGCGAACCACGGGTATTAACATACCATTTCCATCAACTACGCAAGCAGGCAAAACTAGGGAATATTCATTTCCACCAACTTCGCCATACCTTTGCGACTCGGTGTTTAGATGCTAAGGTTGGAATTGCTTCAGTTAGTGCTCTGTTAGGTCATTCTTCGACAAAAATGACGTTAGATGTTTACTCAGATTCAATGCTAGAGGAGCGTATTACGGCAGTTTATGCCATTGAAGAATTGGCAGGATGATTAAAAATAATAGAATATAAGATGAACAGACATTAAAAATAATTTAATCATTTTTTGCGAGATAGACTAATTTTGCCCATCTTAAGTAAGCGCTAACATAGTTGGGAGATTTTGATAGTTAATATTATTTAAGTATTTCTCTGTTTTTAAAGATTTTATTAAGAAATATTTTAGCGTTTTTTGACATTTCGTTATTTAATTATGTACAAAATAGCGACATAAACCCGTCAAATTAAGCCGTCACATACAAACGAAAGCTAAGAATAACGATTTTTAAAGTAGTTCTTATTTTTAAATAAAACAAGAAAGATTCTAATAACCTGAAACTAATTCGCACTATATAAGTTTACCATTTCTTTTCGATTATTTTTCAGTTTCTTTAATATCGAAGGCAGAATGCCGTTTGATATAGAAAGCTCAAAAAATAAAAAACAAGGAGAGAAAGAGATGAATAAGAAGAAATTAGTGACAGGTTTGTTAAGCACGGCGTTTTTAGGGGGCGTATTAGTGACTACTGCATTACCGGCAGATGCGGCGACTTATGGTGGTCAGTCAAATGGGTCAGTATCATTTAAGAAAGGGACATTGGTAACACCTCCAATCACACCACCCGTTGTTCCACCAGTAACACCGCCAGCTTCTGATTTTGGCTTAATTTATGTACCAAAAGAATTTAACTTTGCGGAAACTGCCGTACCTTCAACTGTGCAAACTACCCCAACAACAATTGCGATCGACTCAAATTGGGAAGGTAGTCCAGCAACAAATACTGGTGGAACAGGAACTACAAACCCGGCAACCAAACACTTCTTGGTCGGTGATGTGCGTGGTACGCGTGCTGCTGGTTGGAAATTAGAAGCGAAATTAACAGCTGATTTGCAAGATAGTGGATCAAGTAAAACATTAGCAGGAGCAACAATTACTATGGCACAAAATATTAACGAAATGAACCCAACTGGTTGGGTAGCAACACCGACTACAGCTAGTGCAACCGTTCATACACCTGATACAGTAACTTCAGCAGTGACATTAAGTACGACTAGTTCAACAATCATGAGTGCTTCTGGCGAAACTGCAGCAAGTGCGGCTGACGGTCGTGGTGAAGGGTACTGGCAAGGAGAATTTACTAGTATCAATCTAAATGTTCCAGCAGCAGCAATGAATGCGGTTGCAGCAGGTGAACAATACGAAGGTACTGTAGATTGGACATTGACTGATTCAATTTAAATAGGAAAACTGACAGGCTGAAGTTGCATCGCAGCTTCAACCTGTTCTTATCTAAAGGAGCCAAACATGAAACGACTACTCCCGATTTTAAGCTTAGTAGTATTGATTCTATTTCCTAGTATGACTTTTGCGGAAGAAGGAAAAGAGTCAAAGGGGATTACAGAAAATGAAAAACGTGCCGGGTTCACGGTGCAGGCGGTATTACCTGAGAACCAGATTAATGATCGGATAAGTTTTTACCATCTATTGATGAAATCAGAACAAAGCCAAACGATTCAAGTAAAGATCATGAATACTTCTGCGGAGAAGCAATCCTACACTGTTGAGGTCATCAATGCGGCAACGAATCGCAATGGTTTGATTACTTATGATGAACGTGAGAAAAAACCGGATGAAAGTATGAAGCTTCCAATCACAGATGTGGCGAAGCCAAAGAATAAGGAAGTAACTGTGGATGCTTTCTCAGAAGGCCAAGCAGAGATAGATATTCAGACACCCACAGAATCATTTCAAGGAATTCTTCTTGGTGGTATAAGAATTTCATTGAAATCCGAAGAAAAGGAAGAAGATTCTAAAGGAATGTCAGTGAAAAATACGTATGGTTATGCGATTGGCCTTGTCTTAACTGAACAGGATTTTGCGCCTGTGTATGGAGAAACTGATTTGAAGTTAACAAAACTTCAACCCGAAATCGATTATGGCAGTAAAGTGTTGGAAGCAAGTATTCAAAATCCTCATCCAGAAGCAATGGAAAAACTGGCGGCAGAAGGGAAAATCGTTCTTAAAGGTCAAGAAAAGACGCTGGCGAAGAATAACCTTAAAGATGTAAAAATCGCGCCGAATTCCGTTTTTCCATTTCAAATTGATTGGGGAATGCAGGAAGTTTCGGCAGGTGAATATACCTTCATCGGAAAGATCAAAGGCAAAACGAAGACATGGAATTTCAAAGAAGATTTCACCATTACTCGTGAAATGGCCGAGAAGATGAATAAGCAGACCGCTTTCCGTATCTTCATTCCAAGCTGGTGGATGGTCAGTTTTTACGTTGTTGGTACATTGACCGCTATTGTGACCGCTTGGCTCATTATTCGTTTAGTCAAAAGAGGGAGGGAGATACGTGAAAAAGAATAAAGGATTATACGTGCTTGTTGGATTGTTTTGTTTGGTAACTAGTGGGGCCTCAGTCTATGCAGCAAGTCAGACAACACAGAACCATGTAGGAGTTGGTTTTGTGGGTTCTACTAGTTCCAGTAGTATTACTTCATCTACGAGCAGCTCAAGTTCTACATCTAGTTCAGGCTCATCCAGCTCAAGTAGTATTGCACAAAGTTCATCTTCACTACCAGACACTAATAAAAAGGAAAATGGCTTTTTATGGTTAGGAAATGATGGTGGGGGATCAAGTGGTACGACACGGTATTATGCAGATGATAAATTGTTGCCGAGTACGGGGGAATTGGTTCATTTAGCGTTGCCATTTGCGGGTGTTTTCTTGCTTATGCTAGTTTTCTTCTATCTTAAAATGGAGAGGAGAAAACAGTATGAGGAGAAATAATTTAAGGAAGTGGCTAATTCCTATGATAACTATGTTGAGCATTTTTGCAGGAATCATGTTATTTCCACAAAAAAGTAATGCATGGTTAAGTGGTGTACCTGCTGAGGACCTATATATAGAGTTTGTAGATAATCAGGGGAATGAGATACCTATCTCAATGGGGCTAGAAGCAAGATATGTTTCTGCTAGAGGATTTAGTAGCGGAGGTGTGTCGACAATTAATACGCTCATAAGCGCTGTTCCATTATCAATCACCAAGACAGCGGGACAAAATCATTTTGCATTACATCTTCCAGCATTTAGTCAACCATCTACATCAATGGGAGATGTTTATATAGAGTTTGTATCAAGCTTAAAAATCAATACTCCATTGCCTTGTGTGAGACAGATCAATGCCTATCCTCCAATAGGAAGTACAGAGCCAAGAAAGGATACTTACCAGTGGACTACTATTTCTGAACTTTTTCCTCCTAACAGAACAACTCTTGCAACTATGGCTTTTACTCCAAGCAAAAACGCTGATGATACCTATTCTTTTACAAGGAGTTCTTCACATGTAATCGGAGGGTATTCTCATATTCTGTTTGGATACAAGGAGGTTGGTAATGCAGACGGGACTACTGTTTCTGGAGGGGCTCAATTTCATGGGCGTGATGGCGACACTATTAGATTTTATGTAACGTATTATCAAATTAAAGAAGTATTTGAAGATGAAAGTGGTGCCCTGATCCCCGCCCCTTCTGGATATACCAATGAGCGTTATGAAAATATTACAAATCAGCCATTTGGATACCAAATGGCAAATGCTTCCAACCTTCCTAAAACCTATACAGACTCGGGATTTATCTATACCTACAAAGGTTGGTATAAAGGAAAAGGAAATAAGGCAAGTATGGACGCTACACATCCGCCATCAATTGGGTTTAATGCATCATTGGTGAATGACACGCAAAATGAGGTCCATGTTGTTTATAATAAACGAGCTATAAGAA
Source organism: Enterococcus malodoratus (assembly GCF_027659535.1). Lineage (NCBI taxonomy): Bacteria > Bacillati > Bacillota > Bacilli > Lactobacillales > Enterococcaceae > Enterococcus > Enterococcus malodoratus. The sequence continues at coordinate 78,645 of NZ_JAQDPG010000012.1, forward strand.
ATCTTGATGAAGAGTACATTGATACAAGCTCTGCAACAATCGAACCATCCTGGAATAATATGGGGCAAACAAAAGCGGATGGTGATACTTTCACTCAAACACCTGCACCAACGAAAACAGATTCTAGTGGTACAGATTGGGAATATCAAGGATGGAAATTGGGGTCTGAACCCATGAGTGCAATGAAAACGACACCAGTCTCTCATGTCATTAGTGGAAACACGACAATCCAATATATCTACAAAAAGACAGAACATACAATTACTGAAAAATGGGTCGATCAAGCGGATGGTACAACCCTTGTACCCATGACAGGAAATCCTAAATCAAGCGGAATTGATGACAATGATCATTTCACAGGTTCTGCAACGACAACGATCACCGATTCAGGTGGTGGCATTTGGGATTTTGTTGGTTGGGAAAACAAGACAGATGCTGCGGGGATAGTAAACTCGTCCGCCTCTTATGCAGTTAACAATATTAAAGGAAATAAAGAAATTCTTTATCACTATCGAGCCCGAAATACCACTGCAACATTAGATTTGAACCCAACACCGCAAGTAACGGCTAGTGGCGGCTCGGTTTCTTGGAGTTCTAAGTTAACCAATACAGGAACATCGGCATTGAACAATTTGAAACTAAAAGCCACAAGCAACTGGGCTTCTGGTTTGTCTCACCCAACGCAAGTAACTGTAACTCCGGCTAGTGGTGCGCCTGTGAACTTTACGGTTTCGCCGGGGGCTTGGACGAGCGGATTCAATTTAGCAGGGGTCAGTATTCCAAATAGTGGACCGAATAACTATGCGGATATCACTTTTACAGATACCGCTATAGGTGCGGTGAACCAAGTATTGCCAGCTGAGATCGAGATTGATGGGAATATGGCAAGTCCGATGACGGCAGAAAACTTTGTCCGAATCGATGATCCAGATGAACCAAATTTGAAACCGACTGGTAGTGCTGGGTTGATCAACATTCCTGATTTCCGCTTTGGCGATGTGGAAGTAAAACCTTACGCGCAAACGAAAGGACTAGACAGCAGCTCGTATCAAGCTGGCTATGATCCATATATCCGTTATATGGATCAAGAAAGTCTAAGTGGTTGGTCGTTAACGACTAAACTAGGTCAATTTACCAGTGGTTCAAAAACATTGCCAACAACGACTACCATTCAATTGAAAAATGGTGATTTGAAAGAAGTGCAAAATTACAATAAACACAACGAATCATTATCTAGTATCAGTTCAGCAGGAAACAAGTCTATTCCTTCTGATAGTACAACCGTGGCATTAACGAATGGCGGAGCACAAGGAATCTATCAATTAGACTATTCGTTTAATGATGTTGAGCTGGATTTATTAGCTCATTCAGGTGTTGCTGGTTTAAGTTATACCGCAACAATGGATTGGACGTTAACCACTGCGCCATAAAGAAATGCCAGTCCAACTTTTCGCAGTTTATTTAAGTTTGAGTTGAATACTTTTTTTCGTACTAAATGAACTTACATGAGATTTAGTTGGATGGTATACGGTGTGAGAATCAAACTGATTTTTGTAAAAAATCAATTCCTTATTACGAACAAGGAGTGAGAGAGTAACTATGTACAATTATGTCTGGTTATCAGCGGGAATGGGCGTCATCGTGTTGTTTCTAGCAGTCTTTTTCTTAGTCAAAGATCTGGCTTTTTGTGAGCAGACAGGACAAAAGAAATTGACGTATTTATTAGCCAATTGGGGAATGTTTTTATTAGCCGTTGCGTGGGTCGTGTTGAGTATTAGTCTTTACGTCATGATCCAGCAACAATTAACTAACTAAACAAGACCGCTCGAGTAATCGGGCGGTTTATACATATCAAGTTGTTGTCTTAGATTCCATAAAAAAGAGGTGGAAAATGAATCGAATTTTGATCTTAACGAAGAATATTTCGGTTGAAAGCTATTTGCAGGAACAATTACAAAAATTAAACTACGAAGTGTTGGTGTCGGTTTCTATCTGGGAAAATTGGGAGAACTCTGGTAGAGTGGATCATTTCATGAAGTCGTTTCAATGGGTCTTTTTGAGTGAGACGATCTCAGATACTGAAGCGAAAGACTTTGGTGAGCAGTTTAGCACGGATTGTCTATTGAGAATCGTCGGCGAAGAACCAACGGAAGAGGCATCCGCAGAATGGAGCAACTGGCATATATTTGACTGGATTTTAGCCAGCACCTCTTTAGAAAGGCTGCGTGAAAAACTGATTCATAAGACATTGTTAAATCAAATCGAGTTCAGCAATGGTCAATTAGTTCAGCCGTTTTATGGCGACCAACCGCTATCGGACTTCAAGAAAAAGGCTTTTCCGCTTTATTTTTCGGACATTCATTTCACCAAATTGGAAAAAGGCATTATTAATCGGTTAATGGCGGCGGAAAATCTGTCACTAGCTCGTGATGAACTGTGTCACGGTTGGCGGTCGAAGAATCAAAATTCAAAACTAAGCCAATTGTCTTCTTCCGTCACTAAAATTCGAAAGAAAGTAGCAGAGGCCTATGGAATTGAAGATGCGGTAATGACGCTTTGGGGTGAAGGGTATCAATTAAACGCCTACTTCTATCAATGTTTGATGAAAGGCGAGTTTCGAAATTATCCCAAAAGCATCAGTATCTAAACTATGAACCAATCAGAAAGAAGGAATTCAAATGAGTCAGATCCTACTATTAACCAATAATCCAATGAACGAACCAGCTTTTGAAAAACGCCTGAGGCAACTAGGGCATGAAGTGTTTATCTCGAAAGAGTTAATTGACCTGTGTCTAGTAAAAGATGCCAACAACGAATTTATTAAGATGTTCCATCAGATCATTCTAAGCGAGACGTTGGCAAATGCGGAAGTGAAAGAACTCGTGCGGACTCTAAGTGCATATTCAATCCCAATCTTCCGAAAATCAGACGAGCGATTGCCTGAGACAGAGTTAGAAGAATGGAAAGAGCTTGGCGTAACCGAATGGATCGAGAGCCGTCCTTCAATCGAATCGCTAAGAGAAAAACTTAGCTGTAACAACATCAGAAAAGAAGGAAAGATCGTCTTCCTACCAAAATCTGAAGAGAAACGTCCTCTATCCGCTCTAACATTAAGCGGTGGCGAATTAAAATTGTTCCGCATTCTTTACGAGCAAGAAAAGCAAACTATCTCACGAGAAGAAATCTGCCTGCGGATGTGGAATAGACAGAAAAGTAACTCCAGCATGTCCCAACTATCGGTGATGGTAAAACATTTGAAAGATAAGTTAGCGAGTCAGCATATTCAAGGCCCGATTATCGAAACCTGTTGGGGAAGAGGATACCGGCTGGATGAAACAGTTTATGAGCAGGTCTATTTAGATGCAGATGAGTTGAAGTATGGGAATGATTAAGAAAGTACACAATTAATGCACCTAGCTGTCCTTGGAGATCTGAGGAGGGCGGGTGTTTTTTGATTTTGTATGGATTAAGTTAAAAATATGGGAATACGAATCGATTGTGGAAGATTATAAAGTTGATAAAATAGGCCATTAGCAATCAGGAACTAATTTTATTTAACCGTTTGGCTATATCATTCATACTACTTAGTCTCTTAGTCGAAAGTTCTTTGGATGTTCTTATCTTCAATATTTCCATCTTTCGTTGAAACATAGACAACTATCAAAAGATATAAAAACTACCTACGCAAAAAGTAGTGAAATGATTGCTATAAACTGAGTCAATTTCTTAATTTATCGATCGAAAAATAGGGTTCTTATCGCTTGAAATAAACTAGTCGCGCTAGATTTCTTCGTTGTATAATGAGGGCGAGAACAACTGTTTTGCCGAGGAGGATGAAAAGGTGAGAGTGGAATATCAAAAAACTCAACTATTTTATGGCGACTATCGCCCGGGTCGCGTGATTTGGATCACTCTGTTGAATGGACTGAAGGTCTTAAAGTTTAATCTATTGGATCAGGCTGGGAATATTCTATACCGTCTTGAACTAAAATATGATGAAGATGAAGACGAGATAATCTACAATAGAATCACTTATGAGGCAATTACCAATGAACAAATAGATGATATTCAAGAAATTCTTGCGCGAAATGATCCCTATTATGATTGGTACGCCGATGATAAAGAGGACAATCTAAAGAATTTTGGCTGTGACATCATGCTATTTGATGATAATAAAAAACATTCATTGGAAACTGGTGATGTGGTGGTCATTTATGATATTTACTCAAGGTATGAAGGAGAAGAAGGGAATGAACTATCTGATAGGGAGTTCTATGATTCGGGGACGATAACTAGAACGGAGATCGAAAGCGAGTTGGTTCATAAGCTTTTGGAGCACAAGGAATGGGATACGATCGAAATGAAGATTTTCGAAGGTGGTCAGATGTATAGTTATCTGTTGGCGTTTGAAGATCGGGATGAATGAGTGGGACTTGCTTAAGACTCCAGAATAAAGCGTTAAAAGATCATAAAGATTCTGAGTTTTTCAGATGAACAGGGTACTTTATAAAAAAGAGTCTTTCGAGGCTCTTTTCTTTTTGACACAGCAGGGAACTTGGAATATCAGAAATTCCCATTTATACTTCTATTAGGCATTCTTTTTTGAGTACCGAATATCATGCCTGTAATTGAGAGCGCGTACACATTGAGAGGAAGGGGAAGAATTTATGAATAAACCAATCCATGTTTTTTCGGAAATCGGTCCATTGAAACAGGTGCTTCTGCATCGGCCTGGACAGGAGCTGGAAAACTTGATGCCCGATTATTTGGAGCAGCTGTTGTTTGACGACATCCCATTTCTTAATCAAGCGAGAATGGAGCACGATTTATTTGCGGATACCCTTCGGTCAAAAGGTGTTGATGTTCTTTACTTAGAAGATTTAGCTGCGGAATCCTTAACCAGTGACAGCATCAAGCAGGAATTTTTGCAGGAGTATTTAGATGAAGCGGTCATCACTGATGCTGATATACGCAAAGAAATTACTGGGTATTTTTCAGCGATTAAAGACAATCGCGTGTTTATTGATCATACGATGGCAGGGTTGAAACGAAATCAGCTATCTAGCAGAGTGGATGAAACTTCACCATTTTATATTGACCCAATGCCGAACTTGTATTTTACCCGTGATCCTTTCTCGACAATCGGAAGCAGCATCGCACTGAACAAAATGTATGCCGAAACCCGTCGCAGAGAGACCTTATATGCAAAGTATATCTTCAACCATCATCCCATGTTTGTGAAGAATCCTGTGAATCTGTTGTACGATCGTGAAGACAGTACGAGACTGGAAGGCGGCGATGTGCTAGTGCTTTCCAGTAAGGTGTTAGCTGTTGGAATCTCTCAAAGAACGGATATGGAATCCATCAAAAAATTAGCCGCCCGCATTTTTGAAGCAGAGCCAAGCTTTGAACAGGTACTGGCCTTCAATATTGGTGAAGAACGGAAATTTATGCACCTAGACACCGTCTTTACGATGGTGGATCAGGATAAATTTACGATTCATCCAGAGATCGAAGGGGACTTAGTGGTCTACTCGCTGATCAAAGCCAATCAAAAAGTGACAATCAGTGAAGAAAAGGATACGTTAGAAAATATTTTGTGCCGCTATCTTGATCTGCCCGCTGTCGAACTAATTCGCTGCGGTGGCAACGATATCACCGCAGCTGCTCGTGAGCAATGGAACGATGGCGCGAACACCTTAGCAATCGCTCCCGGCGAAGTGATCGTCTATGACCGTAATACAATCACGAATAAGAAATTAAAAGAAGCCGGCGTCAAAATAAATACAATCCCAGGAAGCGAGCTCGTTCGCGGCCGCGGCGGCCCACGCTGTATGAGTATGCCGTTTGTTAGAGAGTAGTTGAGGGTTTGATAGGGTCGTCATATAGAAGAGGAAAATAGGTTATAGCCATTTTAGAAAGCTTACTTAGCATAGACAATCAACAAGATATTCTGATTTATTGTCAGATAAAACTTAATAAACTGATAAAAGAATTTTTAGTCCAAACGAGATGACCGAGTAACTTGGCATCTCGTTTTTTGTTTGGACGATAGACTAGTGAGTTAAGATGTTCGTGGTTCGATCATTGAAACCTGTTCGTGAAAAGTGGGATTAGATGCATGAGATGATTTTTGGGCTTTTTAATCGATGAATGCATTGGCTAGTGTCGCTTAATCATTTGACTAATGATTGACTAGATCCACAAAAAAGGCGCAACAACTAATGAGAAGAAATCTTTCGAAATTAAGGGTTGTGATACAATAAAAGGGATTAAGGAAGAACTGAAAAATAATTAGGAGGGGAAGAAATGAAGTATTTAAAATTTCTTTTACTAGCATCACTTACGGGAACAATATTGGTAGGCTGTACAAATAATTCTCCAAAAACTACAGACAGTTCAAAAGAAAAAAGTAGTCAAGTAAGTTCTAGCTCGGCTATGGAATCCACTGAAAGTAGCAGCAAAACGACTAGTTCAACGTCAGCAGAATCTCACACTGCTGCTACAAATAGTTCAGAGAAACAAAACGTTACGACTGGATTGGTGGAAGATGCTATATTGAATAACGATTATAGTTCTTTGAATGGAACTTGGACAAATTCAAATGGCTACCAATTAACATTCAATAATGGTTCAGTCACTTTATCTGGTGAAGGAGTTGGTGGGGCAACAGAATTTTCATTAAGCAAACCAGAAAAACAGAGCAACGTAATCTTCCTGTCGTTTGATCCGGCTCCTGCACCTAATGGAATGAACTTAATGCTTGCTTTGAAGGGAACCAGTCCATCTGAGGGGATAGATGTAGATGGAACTGACTCAAATTACGATCGAATTATCATGGGAAACAACGGCGGAACAACGCTGTTTGCTACTAAGGAAAATGGCGGTATTCCAGATACGGCGTATTACAGAGAAAAATAATAGGATAAATGAATAATACTCACCTTTACGGATGGAGCAGAACCTGATTTTATTGCATCAAGAAAAGAAAAGAAGCAGCCTACAATAAAATGTAGGCTGCTTCTTTGGGTGAACTTAAGTTAGCTTCTTGCTTGCGTACTGGCAAAATAATTATCGATATAGTCCTTTATTGTTTCAAAATCCTTTTCCATAAATAAGACTGCCGGTACTTCGATTATTGGAAGATCATTCTCATTTTTAAAAGGAGTAAATGGCACAGGAACTACCAAATAATCAACGGAGTCTTTATCTCGAAGATAGTTAAGGGAAACGTCGTAATCCTTAGAAAAATACTCTTTCAGAAACTCCGTGTCAGCGAATAATGAACCGAAGTTGACAGTTAATACAAAGCATATTTTTTTCATGATGAATTCTCCCTAAAACTTTAAGAAAACTCTTCGTTCATTAACGGAAGACTAGGGCAACTCTTGAGGTTTATTGTGGAAATCAATTACCCCAAGCTAACCAAATCAAGGATTCCAGCAACAATCAAAAGCGTACCAAGCAGGACATTTATGATAAATCCGATTTTATTATTGGTGTTTAAGCCATTCCCAAAATTCATATATTTAGGGATAAAAACTCTTTTATCTGAAGTAAAATAAACCCCTTGTAATTGTTTGTTTTTCAATAGTTGTGGCACTTTAGCCAACGGCCAGATCAGTACTAATAGACCTAAAATCAATTCAATCATTATCGGCACCTCGCAATATAGTTTTATCTGGATTCATTCTAGCACTTCATTACTCGATAAGAAAGAGTAGGGAAGTTAATTAAGGTACGAGCTGGGATAACTCCATTTTTAAACAAAAAAAAGCTGCAGGAAAACCTGCAGCTAGAGATCAAAACCATATTTTAGATAACCGTCAAAGAGGTGTCTTTTACTATAAGCGCCTCACTGTTAGTAAGTGGGATCATGTCATTTATTTTATCGTATTTGTTGAAGATATCGATAGTGATTTGAGAAAATGGCTCTTCTTTATAGTGTGGAAGCGGGGAATAGGGAATCAAATTTAGTCCGGTATATGAATTCAGAGTAGGAGCTTTAGATTTGTCATCCATCTGAGAAGCGTAGTCGATATTCTCGGAAGTGATTACGGCGCCAGCGGACTCACCGATGTAAATTTTACCTGCGTTTATTTTAGAAAGTAGCACTTCAAATGCCCCAGATGCTTTCAATTGTTCCAACAAATAAAAGGTATTGCCGCCTGAGATATAAATGAAATCATTTTTTTCGAGAGTGTTGGCGATCGTGGAGCTGTTTTCAGTTGAAATGTCCAATACATCTACGCTGAAATTCAAATTTTCAAATACTTGTTTAGCCTCATCAACAAAAAAATCGACCTCTTCAACTAAGCTTGCCGTGGGGATAAAAGTAACCCGCCTCTCATTAGGGAAATCCTTGAGATAATTCGTAAATTTTTCGGCTACATCTGAAAATGATGAAGATAAGAACATATTAATCATAAAAAAACTCCCTCCGATTCAATTTAATTAACATGATAGCAGTAGTCTGAATCTTAGTCAAACGTACGTTCGTTTTTTGCGTTTCGACAAATAGGAAAATAAGTAGTGCTAATTGGAAGTATCAAGTAAAAAAACTCCTAACTATTGTTAGGAGTTTAACGATTCATTTACGTCGTAAGCTTCAACGGCTATCGGCAGGGCGTTGATGACTTCATTTCCAACGGCAGGAAGGCCGATTAAGATTGCACTGATCACTTCTTCTCTAGACGCACCAGATTTTTTTGCCAGCATAACGTGGAATGGGATACCACTCGTTTTTCCTGTTGCCGCAAGGACCGCGAGATAAGATAAATGATTTGTTTTATCCTCCAGTGCACTTAAATCACCCCAAGTTTTTACTAATTGACCAAAAGCCTGTTGATGTTCAGGAGCATCTTTTGCAAATGATTCGAACGAGCTGCTTAATTTCATATGATATCCTCCATTTTTTCAATGATTATACCATTTAGTTTTTAGTCTGTTAACGGAGGAAATAGAGTAGCTCGGGGAAATGGTTTTGAAAAGACCTTGTACACGTTTCAGAATCGTCAATTCCTCTCTAAAATCCATATTGGTATCTGTAATAGATATCAAACCTAAAAGTTCATAGTCGAGTAGTCCATCAATGATTAGTGATCTTTTGATGCGTTACAAAATACTCTAGACATATTCCTAAATTTATACGTGTAATAAAAGAATGTCGCCTCCAAGAAATATTTATAAAAACTTTTTCCTGTTTTTGAACATCATCTTGAGCGACCTAAATACATACAGAAAGAAAAACATGAATGAACCCTAAATAAAAAAGCTTAGTCGATTTTATAGATTAAGCATATGATATCAAAAATTTTTGTCATCAATTCTTTTTGCCTCATTTCTCCGATAGTAACCGCCTGAGAATCAGCCTTGTCAGAAACAACACGTATGGATAAAAAGCGAACCCTATTTAAAAAGCAGCATTGAGCTATCGAGGCTGATTCCATGTCAACGCAGTCAATATGAAAGTCATTAATTAATGCGTTTCTTTGTTCAGAAGTAGTGACGAAACCTTCACCTGTACCAAAAGTACCTATCTTTAATGTTGAATCATGGGATGAAAATGAATGAATGACATGATTATCTGCTTCGAAAAAGAGTTGATAAGGGAATTTGAGCTGTGATTGCTTTTTACGAATGTCGTAATGACAATATTTCTTCCCAAGAAAAATGTCTGATAAAGAAGAGTTAGAAGATATACCGCCACAAATACCGATATTTAGAATCAACTCTGGAGCGAATTTGTCAATCAATACCTGGGTGTAAATGGAACTATTCGTTTTACCTTGCCCAGAGCAGAGCAAAATGAATTGATGATCGTTTTGAGTTGAAACAGAGAATTTTTTCCCTAGGTATTCGAATGTTTCTATAGGAGATAAGCGTTCTATCAAGGGTTGAATTTCCAATTCCATCGCGGAAATAATTCCAATTTTCAAAATAGTACCTCCATAAAATTTAATAAAAGTGAGGTTCCAACATAATATGGAAGGTAGAACCGCCCGAGCTTAAAGAATTTGCAACAATAGAAGTACTCCCACCGCCAAAATCATTATGCTGAATATGGATAGAAAGATTATTTTACCGTATTTATTTCGAAGGGAACGTGATTGGATAATCCCGACAACTGAAAAGATACCGATAAAAGTAAACAGCCCATTAAAAACGATCGGGTAATAATTAAGCGGCAGAGGGGTATAAATAGCGATAAATGGGAATAAGAAAACTGCTCCTACCATTGATAAAATAGCAAAAACGATAAAAAGCAGAAGCTTTACTGTTCTATCCTTAATAAGAATCGCCATGGCAGTACCACCAAAAATACTGATAAGAATTGAAGATAAGCCAAATAAAAGGATTGGAATAATCAAAGCAGTAAGGATCAAAGGAAATAGTATTAGTACTAAATGAAACATCAGATCACTCCTTTTCGTTTCAATTTTATCATATTTAGAAAACTGTTTTCTTCAAAAATATCAAGAAAAGTGACTATGTAATTGAGAATGAAATGAATATGAGTATCAGTGTACCATCGAACTGGAGTAGATCCAAATTGAAAAAGTTCAGTAATCCGACGAAAAAAGACCACTTATCCGAAAACAAGTGGTCCAATCAAAATTCATTTTAAAATATTTTGCTTCCGTCTTTCACTTTGCCCAAAGAGGTTAATAGAATACAGCCATCTTCAGTATCACTGCCTAGTATTCTAATCTCACTTTTGACATCGCCAATTCGGATGGGTTCAAAGCTGCATACACAAACAACTTGTTTGCCGATAATTTCTTCTGGCTCATAGTTAGTCAGCTGTGCAGAACTTGTTTTAGTACCAAATTCTCCTAAATCAACCGTCACTTTATAAGCCGGTTTTCTGGCTCTTTTATTCAAGGAAACGGCGGTAATCGTACCAACTCTCATGTCAACTTCGTCAAATTGTTCCAACGTAATCATAATTTTCCTCCTAATAGTCATTTATATAAATAGTACCATAAATGCAGTCCTGAAAAAGAACGGTAGAGAATAAGCGTACTGTTTTGAAGAAATCAAATGAATGAAAGCACAAAAAAACGAACTAGATCAGCTAGCTCGTTTTAGTATTACGCTCATTTTTGACTTCAAAAAAGATACTTACCAACAATAATGAAGTTGAAAAACCTTTAGCAAATTCCAACGCCGAACTATTCCAAAAACTCGCCAGGAAAAAGAAGAATATACAAGGAGCAATTGAAAACTTGAAAAAAGCATCATAATTTTTAATCAAAAGACTCACATCCTTTTTATCCTATTATAGCAAATGAAGAGAGGCTGAATATTAGATAAATTATTTATGTTAACCACGCTTATCACACATAAAAAAGGCCCCAATTATGAGGCCATAGATTTTAAATTATTAATGTTAAGTTTTTCCGATAAAGCAGGAGTAATGGGTATAAAACGAATCCCGATATTACTTCGATAATTTCCCCGCCATAATACCAATGCCACTTAGTTTGTCGAAATCTAGGGTGGCCTCTTTGCATTTTTTTGCGCTCTTATACACTAGGGCAGCGGTGATACTGTCAACTACCTGCGCTTCGCAGTTTGGGCAAATAGAACTAGGTATATTCACCACTTCAACGGTACTTTCTTTACCGGGAGCCTCCATTTTTGTTGTTGAATCCTTCATCTCTTTTTTACAGTTGGCACAGTACATAATAAGAACCTCCTAAGTTTGATTTGACTGATTTTTGGTGTCGCGTCAGTCTCGCAGCAATACGTTTAATTTGTCGACCAGCCGTTCGTAACGCGGCAAGTCAGACAGCACAGAGAACACCGGATTTTCCAGCACCGCACTAACAATTTCACGCTTCATGGCCCGCTCATCGCGAGGCAGCACTGGCATGATAATAGAACCTCCCGACATCTGCCTTTCTCTGGCTTCTTTGATTAATGGAAAAAAGTCGTCGGACTCTATGCCAAGCGGAAAAATAGGCTCCGAAGCAAGCAGGGTATAGTTTTCCAACATCGTAAGGGCTTTGTCATTGTCTTTAAGGTTCAGGTATCCCAGCGCGGCCGTCATATAGAAAGATAGAACCGGTAAAGGAAAAAGGGATCGTATCTTAAAAATATCCTCTAAAGCTAGTGTGCGTTGACAAATTGCTTCAAATTCTTCGGCATTATCGGAGCAGATGGAAAGGTGCGATGTGATCTCATAAAAAAGAGTGATCACAGCATCAAAAACACTACCTTGCGATATGATCTTGGCCTCCATTTGATTGCCAAGCATTTGGTGTGCCTGGGATAACAGTGTCCCGATGGATGGTTGCGGCTCATGCCTGTTTTCTTTTTCCAATAGTGCGACGATGTTTTGCGGATTGTCACACATCATTTCGCAAAGAGCTTCACTTTGAAGGGCGAGCCTCCTCAGTTCGATGTTTTCGGACAACTCTTTTACACGTACAAATAGCGCTTTTGCTTCAGCAATTATGGTGTTTTTTTGAGCCTCATTTTCTGCTTCGGGAGCGTAGTTGAGTAAAAGAATTGCGATTTGATAGAGCAGTGAAGAGCAAGCATAGTATTTCTTGGCAATGACGCGGCAGCGTTCCAACACTTCATCCAGTGGTTTTGCGGCAAATTCATCGATTAACTTTGTATAGAGTGCACGAATTTCTTCATCCGTCAATTGTGGTTCATAGCCCATCAGTTCATCCAGACTGATATTAAAATAGGCGGCAAGCTGTGGTAGAAAATGGACATCGGGATAGCTGTTTCCCGTTTCCCACTTTGAGACAGAGGCTTTGGACACGCCTATGAAACTTGCCAATTCTTCCTGCGTAACACCTTTTTCTTTTCGCTTGCGAGCAATATTTTCAGCTATATGGATCTCTTTCGTAGTGATCACCTCTATTCTTTTTTATCTTAAATTAATTATACTGAACCTGAAGGAGCGTATTCAATGGATTTGTGGTTAACTTTGAGCTGATAAATCAACCTCTAGGAAACTTGAAGGGACAATTTTATATGACATATTTTGATAATTGCTAGGAGAAAAGTTAAGAGGTGCGTATTGAAATAGAAGCTGGTAGAACAGGAGAGGCAACAGTCAGAAGGAAACTACGGAGTAACCTCTGTAAATGATGAAGAGGTTGATGGAAATTATGTGGAATTATGATTGATGTCGATTAAGATTTACTTTGCTTTTGAAAGTAAAAGATCAGCTAACCACGCCAATAGCAGAGTACTAGTTTCTATATTTGTTGAAAAGAATTAATCAGCATAAGTATCGAGTCTGTAATAAAAAAAATAAATTAAATTGAGACTAATTGCTGTTATGGAAAATGTTAAAGACCAAACTGTCAGACTTAATGTAAAGGAATAGTGTTCTATGGGATTTTCACCGTTGAAAGTGGTATTTAACAAAGTAATTATAAAAGTGGAAATCAAAGCAACAATTGTCAAAATATCTTTATTAGATTCAATAATAAACTTCATCTTCACTCTATTTTTCTTTAAAGCGATTTTAAAAATAATGAGAGTTATCAAGTTAGATATAGTTCCAAAAATTATGATTAATGCAACAAGTAGTAAGAAAGTTTCTTTTGTCAAAATTGTGGTTGATCCAGCCGATTTTATAAATACAGTAAGCGTGATCCAAAATGTTAGTAAACTACTAGCAATGACAAAAAGAAATCCGGATAAAACGGTAAGTAAAGCCTTTCTTTTATCCATTTTCACTTAAATCACCTCGAATTAAGAATACTATAGAAAAACTAATCTCACAATAAGTAGATGGAAGACAAATCTTTAATCAACTAACTCAGCCTATCAAAGACAAAATAAAGAGAGCCTAAAAGACTCTCTAGAGTGTTGTGAAATTTAACTTAAATTAATAATAAAAAAGTCAATTTCAATATCAAATGTTACCTTTCCTGGCGAATAATTTGTCAATTCAAAGTTAACATCATGAAGTTGTGGCACACCAAGCTCTCTAGGTAGTGCCATAGTTATTTGAGGTAATTGAAAACCAGAATCATAGGAGAAAGATTCTTGATTATACCAAGGATCATCAGAACCTAACACAGAAATTTTCATGTGCTTCATTTCGTAATCATTAGAAATAACTCTGAAAGAAGTTCGTGCAGATTGCCCATCATAAACAACATATCCAAACTTTCTAGATATCTTAAACGATTCACCGTTATCGAGAGTCACTTTGGTTTTATAAGGCGTCGCTAATGGAGATATTTCAGATTGTATACTTGATTTAGCAACTTGTGGTTCTGGTTGGCTTTCAGCAGCACTAACTGAAATTGGGGACATTACATTAACAAACAGTATACCTAATAATGAAAAATTAAAAATCTTTTTCATAATAAAAAACTCCTTTTATTTTTAAAGATATTTTATCATTTAATAAAAATAAAATATATACAAAATGTGATTTAAAATAAAATAATCAAATATTAAATAATATATTTGCGAAATGAATTTTAGACATATTGCAAAAATGATTGAGAAAAATACGGAAAGTCAACTAACCGAAGCAATTATATAGAAAAAGACCACCGCAATATGAGGCGGCAGTCCAAGCTAGGTAAGGGAAACTTGTCAGTAGTTTACCTAGCACACACATAGGTTGTCTATTTTCCGATAGACTTATAAATTTTAGCAATATAGAACTATAGTTTTCAACCGCGAACGGTAGCAAGGAGGAAAAATGATTAAGATAATTCTGTATTCAATGGATGGATAAGTTCTTTGAAGAGGAGACAGATTATATAAAAGACTGCTTGTAGTGATTATAGTAAAAGGGAGAAATATTTAGTAAAGATAGAGCGATGGGGAAGAATAAGCAACGTTAATTGGAGCTATCAAGTAAAAAAGACTCTCTATTCGGAGTCTTTACAAATTTTTTTTCTGTCTTTCAAGTTACTCGAAATAGTAATTCCTGTGATCATTCCACATGAGGCTATTGCAATCCACCAAATAGCCACGATAGGTATTAATTGACGTGTTTTCAAATTCATCACCCCGCTTTTAAGTATGCAGCATTAACTGAAATTGAACAAGTTAAAAAAAGAGAATTGATTACATTAACTGGATCTATGAAAGAAAAATGTCGTCCCAAAAGTTAGTTATTTTCGATGAGAGTTAATACTCATATTGTGTACTTGATTATTCTATTAATTATATTGGTCTCGAGTTAAACTTGGCAACAATCTAATGAGTAGTTCGGTGACCGGCGAAAATACATAGTATAAAACACACAAAAACCGCTGCATTTAGGGGGCAGCGGTTAATGAAAATGAACTAGGAGTTTTTAATAGAGTGTTAGTTTAAGAAAGAGACTTAGCTCACAAATAATAGTAACAAACTGAAAAAGAGTGTCAACCGCGAACGGTACCTAAATAATAATTTTGCTTATCAAATAGTATGCAAACAATAAAAAAAGTCACAATTAAGCAGTAGAATTTAAACTAATTTATGAAAATTTCCGTTTAGCAGCTATTTGACCGATGAATGTAATACCGACAGTATCGCGAATGACCCTACGGAAAACTAGCCAATCACATGTCTCGTAGAAAAAAGCAATCATCTAATGACTGCCTTTTAAAAAAGGATTAATTGCCTCTGTAAGGGTATCTGAAAACAAAATTATAGTGATGCTCAATAGGGATAGAAAGAAGTTGAAACCTAGAAAGACCGCATTAACAATACCAACAATTATTCCGATATAAAAGAATACATTTGGTTTGATAGAGCTCGTCCATTTCATAAGAAATCCTCCTTTTATCTAAGTGTACCTTATGCAAGGGGCTAGTGGAATAAGATCTTGGGACTAATTAAATGTCCATTTATCAGCATATTTCTATAACTGGAAATGAGAAATGAATAGTAATGTACTTATCTTTCTTTGGAAAAATAAGGAACGGATGCTCATTTTGGAGGTCAATCATTGTAACTAATGATTGGCTTATTCGTCGTATACGCAACTTTTTTTCGTATCCGATGAACTTTGATCCGTAGCTTCAAAAGTAGGTTATCTTTAGGTACAACATATACTAGGAGGAATTATTAATGGCAGGAGCAATTACAGTCACACCCGAACAGCTGAAATCTGAGGCGAAGGTCTATCAACAAGCCTCAGCACAAATCGAGGACGCGATTCGCAAAGTCAACTCAATGAATCAAACGATCGCCCAACAATGGCAAGGTGAAGCGTTCCGTGCATACTTGGAACAATACAATCAATTAGAAGGTAACGTAAAACAAATGGAAGAATTACTAGAAAGTATTTTCGGACAATTAACCAAATACGCGGATACTGTAGCAGAACGCGACCGCCAAGATGCTGGATCATTCGGCTTAAACTAATAGAAAAACAGAGCATCAGTACACTTGTGCTGGTGCTTTTTTCAAAAAGGAGAGGTTTGCATGAGCGATGCAGCTAAAGAAGCACGAATCAAACAAGCAGAAGCAAAGGAACGTGCCGCACTTCAACAACAGCGAAAATTAAATGAAGTCAATGCGAACAAGAAGATTCTAGATGAGAAGATTGAACGATTAGAAAAGGCGAAAAGTGAGTTAACAACGGCGGTTTCTTCACTGACTAGTTTTAGTTCGAGTGTCACATCTGAGTTGAAATCGATTGACTCTGGGGCATTCAAAGGGACTCGTCGAGATAAATATGATTCCAAGGTCGGAGATGTAGCGACTAAGCTGACAGAACTCGCAGATAAGCACAAAGAGAACCAAGAGACCATTGATAAAAAAATGACCGAACTAAAAGAGAATTCTCAACGATTAGGTATGTCAATCGGCTCTCTGAGTTCAAGTATTGCGAATTTAACAGCTCAAGCACACAGTTTAAGAGCTCAATAATAGGAGGAAGAGCATGGCAAAAGCAGGAGTTGGTGTAAAAGGTGGTTGGTCTGGGGATGTTTCCAAAGCTGGGAGTTCTGCTGGCAACATTGGCAAAGTGGAATCAGTCACTTTTGGTCAAACAAACCTATCACCGTTTACTCAATTTACCGAGATGATTTCTGAAATCAACAGTTCTCTCGCTAGTTATAAGGGAATGGCTGAACAAGATGTGAGCAAAATGATCAAGGCTGGAGAGAACAAAGCAAGAGATGATAAAGCTGGAGCATCCAGCATGAAAATTGTTGGGAAGTGATAAGCGATGAATCAGAGAAGAGAATTGTGGCAACAGGTTTGTACCGAAGAAAATTTGGAGATGGATAATCTGGAAGAACTGCACAACATGGGGCTTTTTTTAGGCAGTCAGCCCGTGTTGTTTCGAAATATTAATTTGGCTTTCTTTCAAGAGAAAAAGGATTATGACTATAAGCCAACTATTGGTGCCCGACTTCAAGTGAGCTTTGATCACGAGAATCAGCAGGTAAAAATTGCCCGAACCCCTATAGAAATCTCTTTGAGTTTCGAGCAATACTTAACTTATATGGGATTGATTGATGCGGTTTTTAGTGAGATATACCCTACAGGCACGGTAATCGAATTGAATGAAGAACTGCTTTCTGATGAGTTGAAGCAGATGTTTACTGACAGTGAGTTGGGACTTTCAGTGTTGATTCACGGGTGGAGACTTCCTTTTGAAGATTCGACGGCTTGCATTGATTACGTCGCATCACTTTGGCCTTTTGGTATGATGCCGGGAACGGAACCAATTTATGTGACGAATCTGATGATCAAACGAGTCATTTCATCGGGGATGACAAATGAGTATGAAGAGCAGTTTGTTTTTGAAGTTTTGAGGAAGCAATGGATCGAAGAAGGCAACCGTTCATATCTATATAAAGTGAGGTGATCAAATTGAAAATAGTGATGTCTGAAGTGACAGCTGCCAAAACGAGTATTGAATCTTCCAAATCGAAACTCCAAGGACAAATCAATAGTGCTAAAAATTCTTGGAAAGGTGTTGTAGGCAGTGATGGGTTATCAGGATCAGTCAAAACAGCGATTGATGCGGAGATCAATAATTACCAAATGCCGTTGTTAACGAATTATTATGATGCGATGCATCAATTATCGGCAGAATTTACCAAAGCTGTTGCCGACTTCAAGTCAACCGTGAAAGAGAGCAGCGGTTCTGCTATTATTGATACAGATGCATTAACAACGGCAGAAAGTAAATTTTCTGATCAATTAAGCAAATTTACAGAAATCGAATCCAAGTTTAAAACAGTCTATAGCTCGATCAGTGATCTTGTATCTGTCAGTGAAGTATCAGGTTCAGGATTTACTGAAGAGATGGAGAAAACAAAAAAGGTTTTAACCAACACGAAAACATGGATGGCAACCTTCAATGGAAAGAAATCCAGTAAAGCGATTAGCAGTATTCTTTCTCAGCAAAAAGCACAGATTAATAGTCTTAAAAGTGTCACAGGATTAAGCTACACTGATCCGAAATCATTAGCGATTTATCAAAACAAAGCGTTTAAGAAAAAAGTGAGTAAACAACATGCATCAGTCAAAGAGTTTGAAAAGAAGAAGCTGGAAGCAGAGAGACGTGAGATGTTAAAGAAACATCCAGCAATCTTAGCGATCCATGGACAATTGGATAAAGGATATCATGCCAAAATAGCAAATGAAATCAACAGTAATAATTACAAGAAAAAGAAGCCAAAGAAAGAAAAAATTGTTTTAGTCAAAGCGACAGATTCTGATTTGGAGAAATTTAGCAAATATAGAAAACTTTCAAAGCTGGGCATTCACCCTCATACAGGAAAGAAACTGACTAAAGAAGAAGCAAAATGGTACAATTATGCTGGTTGGGCAATGCCAATTCAAGGGGCAGTGGGTCAAGCAGCAGGAGCGGTTGCATGGAAAAAAGTCGGGGATTATAATTCCGCACCTGTTAAGAAAGCCAGTGGGGATAGATCTACTGGGAAGGATATATTTAACTATACAGATAAAGTAAATGAACACATGAATAACCCAGATAGAGCAGTTCCAGCTCAAACCCTGAAAGAAGCTATTAACGGTGGAACCCCGATGCCCGACCCAAGGGGTTCTAGAGCAACAATGTATTATAGCGAAATATACATTAATGGAAAAAAATATAATTTTGAAGTACTTTACGATCAAGAAACAAATACCATTTATCATTTTAAATATGGGAGAAGGTCATTAGGTCCATTGCCCGCAGTTCCAAAATGATAATGATGGAGGAATAGTATTATGACAAAAAGAGAACAACTATATTATTTATTAAATGGGCTCCATGATGGAATAATAGATATTAATAACTTTACAAATCAGTTTATGAAGATCTTCGATTTAGAAATCGATTATGATGAGTTGTCAAAAAAAGAATACGAAATTTTTGGCAATGTGTCTGATATGGCAGCTAGATTTTCTGATAGTACAGAAGACTTGAAATTGCCAAATGTTTATTTTAGTGAACAACAAATTAGAGAAAAAGTCACTCAAGCATTAGCAGAATTGGCATAAACCATAATTAAGCATAAAAGGGCTGCATCATAAGACTGCTAATTAAGTAGTAGAATCTTGAGTAGTAAAAATAAACTTACTACTCAAGGTGTCAATAGCAAATAAAAGCTAGAGATATTTATTGTACAAAAATAAAAGAAGAAATAACTGAGGATATCCAATAAAGCTATGATTTGGTAAATCAAGTTTAGATTATCCAAATGAAAAATTATTGGAAAAAAGGATCTGAAAAAAATAAGGGGGTTTGAAAATGCAAATATGTAATTCCGATTATGGCGGCTTTGTTGTTTCAAAGAACGTGTTGGACGGAAAACCGATTCGTTATACCTTTAGAGAAGAATCAACAATAAAGCAGTTGAATGGTTGGACTGCTTATTCAGCATATGATGATGAAGAGTACGTAAATAATTCAACTAATTTTGAAATTGTCGAAGCTAATACAATGTTCAAAATCGCTCCAGTAATGGCCGAAATTTTTGTTGCCCCATATGGTACGGATTTATGTTGGCTTTATGAGAAAAATATCCATACAGGTTTTTACGACTTGACCAATGAAAAAGAAGTAAGCATTGAGCAAATAGTACAAAGCTAGTCATCAGAGTTTTGATTGGAAAACGCAATAAACTTCTTCAAAAACACGAGGTGGAAGTATTGGATTTAATAGATTTGAAAGAAAAAATAGCTTATAGCTGGAAGACCATATATGTTGGAGTTATTCAAAACTATTTTGAACCAAAGATTATTTCTGACTACGCTGTAGAACTAGGCGAATTAGCATCTGACTTTTCCGATATAAATAATGAATGAAGATAAAAATTAATGGACAGATGAAGCTGTAGAAAATGCTCCAGATTGGGAAGAGTTCAGGAAAATGGGATTAGAGCTGTTGTTATCTTTAGGATATTAAAATCGATAATCGTAAATATATTGGGATATTATTATCTAAATCGTCAAAGCTTAATGAGAAAAATTTCGATACTTTAGAAACTAATATAAGTATTAAGTCTAGGATCGACTTCATTTTTTCTCAAATGGAAATTTGAACTATTTATTATCATCATGAAGCCAAATCATCCTTAGTTGATGATTTGGCTATTTTTCATTCTGGAGAAAAGGTATCGATACAACTTATCAAGTATGTTCGTCAAAATGGCAAGTTTTTGAATCAAACCAACATCCAATAACTATACAGAAAGTAAAGAAAACTGATATTTAATTTCTAGTAGTTTTTTAAAAACTGGACTCAAAAACGCTGATATATCGGGCTATATCATCATTTTTCTGTCGTATTATCCTGATTTACTGACATCATTTATCGTTGTATACTATAGTTGTTCAAATATTCACAATTTTATATCTTAAATTTTGATACCAATGATATTTCCTAAGTAAATTGCCCATAAGTTGATAGGAGGTAACATTCAATGAAAGATGTAAGTAAATTGAAGAATTTTTGCCTTGTAGTTTTTATTGTTGTAGCAGTTAGCGTTGTACTTGGTGGTTGCAGTCAGCAGAATGCCAAAGTAATAAATGAAAGCACTCAATCTAGCCTTAAAGATAATCGAGCTGCGCCAACGGATAAGACTAATTTGGATGGATTAAACAAAGAAATAGATCGAGTTTTGCAGTTCAATAAAGAGCAAAATGAGGGTTCAGATTTTAAGTTTATTCGGAAGATTGTAGTTGAGAAGGACAACACATTGACAATATACGTAATGGATCAATTTGCTATTTTTCAGTCGACGAGAAAAAGAAGAAAAATAATCAATACTGCTCAAAGGCTTGCAATACCAATTGCTGGATACCATTTAAATTTATTGGAGGATAAGGATGCATTAGGACTTCCCACCAAAGTTACTTTAGAAAGTGGATTAGAAGGAAAATCCCTCAAGGATAACAATTTTGATTTTACGTGGGATAATTTGCATATAGATAGTCACTCTAAAAAAGAGACTGAGTAAATGAAAAGTAGAATTTGTTTCATACAGATCCCAATTCTACCCGAATGATCTAGAATTCATTTCCACCAAAAAACTAAGGCATTCCTTTCAATCCAAAGGAATGCCTTAGTTTTTTGTTTAATAAAATATACATTAACAAGCCTTATATGATAGGCACGATCTTTTCGTATTCTGATTTCAATTCAAAGAGCAGGTCGTTGTCGGTGATTATTTTTGAAAGCTTCGAGAGTTCGCCAAATTTAACGATTGAATTTTTTTCAAATTTGGTGTGATCGATAAGAGCGAAGGTTTGGCGCGCGTAGTCGATCAGCTCGGTCTTTAGCTCGGATTCATAAATACTGAAGTCGGATAGGCCATCATCGATGGAGACGGCATAGCTTGAAGTAAAGAATTTATCGATCGTAAATTTTTTTACGATATCTAATCCCAAGGTTCCTTCGATGGCGTTTGAGCCTCTTTTTACGACGCCGCCAATAATGATTACGTTAAAAAAAGGAGATTCTTTTAAGAGATTGGCGGTTCGAAGTCCATGGGTCAAAATGGTCAGGTTCATTGATTCTGAAAGAAGCAGCTTGGCTACTTCATAGCAGGTGGAAGAAGCGTCTAGAACGATACAATCACCGTCATCTATAAAATTGATCGCTTTTTGAGCGATTATTTTTTTTTCGTCATTGTTTTTGTTTTTGCGATTATCATAAAGTTTTTCAATGCTTAATTCCTGTGTTTCTTGTTCTGCTCGGATCGCACCGCCATGTGTTCGAATCAACAAGTGATTCTCGGCAAGCGCGTTTAAATCCGCTCGAATCGTTGGTGCAGAGACGTTAAACTTAGCGACTAATTCTTCGACAGTAATGTTTCCTGTTTTTTCAATCATATTTAGGATGATCTGCTGGCGCTGTTTAATAAACATGTTATCCTCTCCATTCCTATCTGCATTATACATGATTTGCTCAAATAATCAATAACGAAACTTTCGTTTGCTTTCGTAAATAATTATTTAACTTTCGAAATGTTTTGTTTCGTTGACTATGAATGTTTCGAAAGCTATTATAACCGTGTAATCAAAGAAAATGAAAGAAGGAACCCTAGATGAAAGTTGCAATTGGTTGTGATGATAACGCGCTGCAGTTGAAAGAAGCAATAAAAGATTATTTAGATGAAAAAGGCTATGAAGTTGTAGATTACGGGATTTACGAGCAAGCACCTGCAGATTATCCAAAAGTTGCCTTTAAAGCAGCAAAAGGAATTTTGAATGGTGAAGCAGAAAGAGGCATTCTGTTTTGCGGAACTGGAATCGGGATGGCTCTTGCGGCCAACAAAGTAAAAGGAATCAGAGCGGCTCAAACCCATGATGCTTACTCAGCTCAACGTGCTGAATTAAGTAATCATGCCCAAATTATTACGATCGGGGCTCAAGTAGTTGGGATCGAGTTAGCCAAAGTGATCGTTTCAAATTACTTAGATCAGCATTTTACTACTGAAGGCCGAGGCAAAAATTCAGCAAGAAAGATCGATGAAATTACGACGATTGAAACAGAACAAGGAGTGGAAGAAAAATGAAATTTTTTCTAGATACTGCCAATATTGATGAAATTAAACGAATCAATGTCTTAGGATTAGTGGATGGCGTGACGACCAATCCGACCATTATCTCTCGTGAGGGAAAGGATTTTGAGACGGTAATTAAAGAAATCGCTCAGCTTGTTGACGGACCTGTCAGTGCGGAAGTTGTTTCACTGGATACTGAAGGAATGGTGGATGAGGCGCGGAAGATTTCTAAATGGGCCGATAATATCGTTGTAAAAATTCCGCTAACGGAAGCAGGATTAGCAGCGGTTCATATCCTTTCAAAAGAAAATATCAAAACGAATGTCACGTTGATCTTCTCAGTTGCACAAGGTCTGATGGCCGCAAAAGCTGGAGCGACTTTTGTCAGTCCGTTTGTTGGCCGCTTGGATGATACTGGAACAGATGGCGTAAAAGTAGTCGCGGATCTGAAAAAAGTCTTCCGCGAATATGGCTACAAATCAGAGATCATCGCGGCAAGTATTCGAACGATTGGTCATGTTGAAGCGGTAGCTGCTGTAGGTTCGGACATTGCGACGATTCCAGGATCATTGTTTTCAAAACTATGGACGCATCCACTGACAACGAATGGCATTACTCAATTTATGAAGGATTGGGAAAATTTCAAGAGTAAATAAGTTTAGGAGAGAAATTATGAAAAAAGCGATTGTTGGCATGAGCTTGAAAAATTATATCAATCTCCCAGAAGAAAGTGTGAAGTTGGCCTCAGCGATTCAGTCAGTCGCTGAGGAGCACACTCAAGAGGCTGAAATATTTATCCTGCCGAGTATAGGTACCCTGGAGAGTGTTGCCGAGCAATTATCTAATACAAAGTTAGGCTTCGGCGCGCAAAATATTTCCCCTAAAAGCAACGGTGCGTATACTGGCGAGTATTCAATCGAAACGTTAGACGCGATTGGCGGACAGTACGTAGAAATCGGTCATTTTGAAAGAAGAAACTATTTTAACGAGACCGACGCCATGATCAAACAAAAGGTTGAACTAAGCTTATCCTTCGGAATGACGGCTATCTTATGTGTTGGTGAAAGAGATGAGAACCTCACTTACAGCGAACTTTATACGTTTCTCGAGGGGCAGCTGGTTGGCGCGCTTCAAAATATCAACGTTGAAGATGCGGATAAGCTGATTATTGCCTATGAACCGGGTTGGTCAATTGGAAAAGAACAGGCGGCGCCTAATAGCCATGTATGGAAGACGCATGAGATCATCTACACGATTCTCAAAAACAATTTCGACGATATAGTTGCAAATTCGATCAGATTGATCTATGGTGGCTCAGTATCAAAAGAAAATGCCTACGAAATAACTAAATCGGATCACGTAGATGGAGTGTTTGTTGGCCGGTTTGGCCACAAGCCAGAAAATTTTGAAACTATTGTGAAAGCGGTTTTAAAAAATAAAGCAAAGGGTGGATGACATGAAAGGAATATTGTTAGTGTCTCATAGTCAGAAAATCACTGACGGACTGA
This sequence comes from Enterococcus malodoratus, assembly GCF_027659535.1. Lineage (NCBI taxonomy): Bacteria > Bacillati > Bacillota > Bacilli > Lactobacillales > Enterococcaceae > Enterococcus > Enterococcus malodoratus. Next base: position 103,111 of record NZ_JAQDPG010000012.1, read on the forward strand.
AAGAGATGATTGAAGAGATGGTATCAGAATCAAGTCCAGTCCGACTTCTTTCTTTGGGCGGTACAGAGGATCAACGCCTAGGGACAAGTGCGATGAAGATTCTTGATGGCATTTATGCATGTAAAGATTGTGAGGACATTTTTATTTTTTGCGATATCGGAAGCGCTATCATGAGTGCTGAAGTTGCGATCGAAATGTTGGAGGAGCCTATAAAGGAAAAAGTGTCATTGGTTAATGCGCCGTTAATTGAGGGAGCCTTTGCGGCTGCTATTCAAGCTTCGATCGGCGATTCCAAGGAAAACATTTTTCTGGAACTATCAAAAATCTAAGGAGATGAATCAAATGAAATTTGCGAGATCATTTTTCGGTTATATGATTGCAGGTGTATTGGTCATGGCGGTGTGGAAAGAATTAACAGCGGTGGGCGGTATTTTTGGCGGCTATCTTGCTTCAACGATCTTAATCGGACCACTATGGTTTATGAATCATTATGTCAATTTGGTGGACAATAAGGACGATGCGGCCTGGGTCGATATGGGGCTTGCAATCGGAGTTTGCGGCATCTTCAGAGATACGTTCCTAACTGGCGGGCATGCTTTTCAGGGATCATTACCGACCATTGGCGTCGTTATTTTAGGGGCGATAGCCGGCGGATTTGTAGCGGCGGCTTTTGAAAAAGACATTGCCAAAGATTTGTTAGAGGCAAACGATTCAACTCAAGGCAAAAATGCACCAGAACCTGGGATGACCACAAAAGAAGAACATGCGATCATCTCGACGGGTATTGTTGATGGAATGGCAGATAAAAACGAGAACGATATGATTTCTAAAGGAGGAGCCTAACATGACTATTTCAGCTTTTATTGCGACTTTTTCCGGTGCTTTTCTCTTCCCATTCTTTATTCGGATGGCTTGGGGGAAGATGGTCGATTCTTGGGGACCGATTGGTGGCTGGATGGCTGCGGCCTTTATCACAGGAACGATTTGGACGCTAAATCATGGAATCCCAACTCCGATGATCACTCAATCTGGTAAAGCCTGGGTCGACATGGGGCTTGCAGCGGGAATTGGTTGTTGGGTAGCAACGGCTAGATTAGGCTTTGGTGTTAAGAAATCAATGAAGAATGTCTTTGCGGCAATCTCTGGCGGTATCGTTGGGGCATTCCTATTATCGCTATTTTTATAAACTATATGAAAAGAGGTATTTAGTATGAAAAGACTAGTAAATGATGGATATGAAGTAGTAGAGGAAATGCTTGAAGGATACGCTGCCGCAAATGGCAAATATGTAAAAATTGATGAAGAACATCCCCGCGTGATTGTCAGCAAAGTGATGAGTGAAGAACCTCGTGTGCGGATTATTGTTGGTGGCGGAGCAGGTCACGAACCGCTATTTTTAGGGTATGTTGGCAAGAATTTTGCCGATGCTGCGGTTGTAGGAAACATCAATACTTCTCCTGCCCCTGATGCTTGTTATCGATCAGTTAAAGCCGTTGACAGTGGGAAAGGCAGCTTGTTCCTTTATGGAAATTACGCTGGCGATGTAATGAACTTTGATATGGGTGCTGAGATGGCATTAGACGAAGATGGCATTCGGGTCGAAACAGTTGTTGTAACGGATGATGTCTATTCTTCAAAAAATAAAAAAGATCGCCGCGGTGTTGCGGGTGATGTTCCTGTTTTCAAGGTAGCAGGCAGTGCTGCCGCAAAAGGCTATGATTTGGATGCAGTCAAGGCCGTGACCGAACGAGCAAATGACAACACTTACTCAATGGGTGTCGCTCTTTCTTCATCAACCTTGCCAGTAACAGGTAAAGCAATTTTTGAAATGGCTGAGGATGAAATGGAAGTTGGCATGGGAATTCATGGTGAACCAGGGATCGAACGCTCGAAAATCAAACCTGCGGATGAAGTTGTCGATGAAATTATGGACCACATTTTGGCTGATTCTGGAATCGCTAAAGGAGATAAAGTCTATGTTTTAGTCAATGGATTAGGCGGACTTCCTGTAATGGACCAATACGTTTGCTACCGCAGAGTCAATCAGATTCTGAACGAAAAAGGCATTGAGATTCATAAGGCTGAAGTAGGCAACTATGCGACATCAATGGATATGATCGGTATGTCTGTCACACTTCTTAAATTGGATAATGAAATCGAGGAATTGCTGGATACCCCATGCGATACGCCTTACTATAAGATATAGTCTTTCATTCAAACTAAGGAGCTGGTAGAGTCATGAGTTCAATAAATAAGCTAGATAAACAATTTTTTGTCGATTCATTAAAGGGAATGGCAAAGCTTTCTGAAGAACAAAGAGATCATTGGACGAAGTTGGATTCCGATATTGGAGATGGCGACCATGGGATCAATTTGAGTATTGGTTTCAGAGGGATCATGGATAAAATCGACCAATTAGCTGAAGAAAATTCGGATATAAATTCACTCTTAAAGAAATCTGGGATGATTTTGCTATCTAAAGTGGGTGGTGCGGCTGGTCCTTTATATGGAAGCTTCTTCATGAAGATGGGCGGAAACTACCCTGATCGCACAGAGGTAACATTCTCAGAATTTTTGGATATGATCCGGACAGGGATCGAGGCCGTTCAATTCCGCGGCAAAGCTGAGTTAGGGGATAAAACCATGATTGATGCCTTTCTTCCAGGCTTGAAATTAATCAATGACTATCAAGAATCAGAAGATCCATTAAGCTTTTTCGACTCATTTGTTCGTGCAATGAGAGCAGGATCTGATGCGACGATCCCATTGGTTGCTAAAAAAGGAAGAGCTACGAGGTTAGGCGAACGAGCAATCGGACATCGTGATCCAGGTTCCGATTCCTCATGGATGTTAATGAATGTGTTTGATCAGGAACTTAAAAAAAGGAGCTGATACAAATGTCAATTCGAAAACCTGTTGTTGCTATGAGTTGGGCAATGAGACAAAACAAAAAAATAGATGCAGTAAATTTTGCTTCTGAAATAATCAAGGAACTTAACAACGATACGGAGATAGAAAAAATTATTTTCCCATCAATTGGAACCTTGCCGTTTGTTTCAGAGGTTACCAAGGATACTACCGTACTTCTGGGAGCTCAAAATATCGCCCCCTATAAACATGGTCAGTATACAGGTGAATATTCGATTGAATCGCTGATTGATATTGGCGGGAAATATGTCGAAATCGGTCATTGGGAACGGCGTGAATTGTTCGGCGATACGGATGAGATCATCAATAAAAAAGTTCGTTTGTCTTTGGAAAACGGCTTGATTCCTATCCTGTGTGTAGGCGAGAAAGATAAGACCGATGATTATCATGAAATCGAGCTTCAATTAAGAAGACAACTTTATATAGATACGCTTGATATAGCTGCTTCAGAAATCAACAAAATAATTATCGCCTACACACCAAAATGGGTAGTCGGAAAAACCTTAGCGGCCTCAGCACCTCAAGTGCATAAGGTAGGCGAGATGATCCGAAAAATCATCGCTGACTTTTTCACTGACGAAGCAGCACAAAATGTTCGCATTATTTACGGCGGTTCAGTCAGTCCCGAAAACACACGGCTACTAGTAAAAGATGAAAACATCGATGGCGTTCTAATCGGCCGCTTCGGCAGCGACCCTAAGAGATTCGCCCAAGTAGTTCAAGTAATAGAAGAAATAAAAGAAAACGCGGATTAAACGTTTAATATAGTAAAACGATGAAAAAAAGTTTTGCTGTAGCAAAGTTTAAAAGGATTCACTCAAGAGTGTACTATTTAACTGTGATCCATTTAATACCAGAAATAATGGGTATTTAAGCAGTTAAATGGTGCACTTTTTTTATCCCTAATAAGATACAATTCATATAGACAGTGACAAAATCCACTCATCAATAGTTGAGTGGATTTTTTTTGCTTTTTTGATTGTGTATACTTTAATGTAAACGATTAATTTTTGTCGACTAATTCTTCGGATATAGAAAAGTTGAAAAAAATTTAGTATATTTCCGATTTCTCTGTGTATATATATATGACTGAAACAGTAAAAAGAGGAGGGATAATTTTGGAAGACTTAGACTTGTTGCGAAGGATTGAGCAGCATAACGAAGAAGCCTTCGAAATGTTAGTTGACAGGTATTCAAAATTGCTTTGGGTCGTTTCCTTATCAATACTAGGGAAAAATAATGATCCACAGGATATTGAAGAAATTGTAAGTGAGGCCTTTTTACGGATATGGAGGTCCCCGGCAAAGTATCAACCGAAACGCGGATCGCTCAAGAATTATCTAATATTGATTACTAGGAGTCTCAGCATTAATAAGCTTCAACGCAACCCAAAAGATTATCTGCTCAATGATAATTTCACGCTGGATAATCTAGCAGCAGCGGAAGAAAAAAACGAGTTTATTAATGAAATATTTTATTTGATCAACAGTTTGAATGATCCAATGCGTGAAATTTGTTTGCAGCGCTATATTTTCGAAAATACACCGGCTATGATCAGCAGTGATCTAAAAATCCCTCAAAAGACGGTTAATAATTATCTTTATCGTGGGAAAAAAATCTTGCAGCAAGCTTTTGCTGAACAAGATATGGATTTTTTATTTTCACTAAATAAAGGAGAAGATAGAAATGGCAAAAAGATATGATGATTATCCAATGGGTAAGCTTTCTGATGAAGAGCTCGATCAACTTTTAAACTATTACGATAGCAGCTATTCCTCTAAAAATACAGAGAATATCAAGCATAAGATCCAACTGAAAAAAAAAGAACCAATTATTTTTGCGACTTTTACTAAGCGCAAGCTATTGATGATAGCAATTATAGTACTATTCTTCTTTCCTGTAGGAACCTTTATTGCAGCGAAACTTTGGGAGATTACCGTTGAAAAACAGGATTATCAACTCACAACCAAAATCGACAAAACGGCTTCTCAGCAGCCGGATACGGGTAATTACCGTCTAGTGGCAGACTATGTCCCAGCCTATTTTATTGTAAATGATGATCAAGGAGAATTATCATTTTATGAGGAGCCAGATTTTACCTCTGATAGCGCAGAAAACCTCGAGGCTTTGAACAACGCTCGAGGAGTGACCATCACTCTGTATGAACTAAATAAAAAAGATAAGGTTATTGATGACTACGTAAAGGATTACAAAGAAATCAAGCTTTCAAGTGGATCAGCCTATATTGTTGAAAAACTAGATGATTTTGCGGGAAAAGAAGCCACTATAGCTAGGAAATTCTTTGAAAAAGAAAATAAGTTTGTTGAACTGAAATGCTATGGGGATATCTCGGAAAAGGACATAAAAAAAATCCTTGATAATCTTTATCTTACTAATGTAGCTACTAAAGAAGAAGCCACCCGTGCAATCGAATACATGAGCCCGGATGATTTTAGCGAAAAGATTTCAAAAATCTCAGAGGGTATTGAACCGATGATGTTAGATATAAATAACAAAAGTGAGGTAGTCCAACTTAATGAGGCAATCAACACTATTGATCTTAATGGTAACCCTCTGGAGGAACTCACTGTGGTCAAAGCAACACTTAGTGATACAATCGCTTCGAAACAATTGGCCATCTTAAATAAACAGATAAAAGCCGGAACCTATGATAGCAACGACTCATTCGGTGAGGAATGGGATAAAAAAGGGAAGCTTAAACCTATGATAGCGACAGAATACGTACTAGGTGATGGAAAACATACGGTAAACAAAGAGATCAGAGAATTTGAAGTAAGACCAAAATATCTAGAGATTGAATTAAAGGTCAAAAATCTGACTGAAAAAACAATCAATTACTCGCCTTATATACAGGTAAGGCGTTTAGCTAAACAAGGGGATTTTTATACTGACTTACCTACAGACACAACCTATATTCATAAACTACCGTCAGACCCATTTAATACTTTCTACTATTTAGAAACTCCGGCCTATCCTTTACCAACAACAGTTGGAAAAGTTGTTGATCATATAGTTGAAGAAGAAGTCGATGCTCATCCCATTTTACCGGGAGAAACAGCCACGTTTACCGTCAATTACATCTTGGCAAACATAGAATACAGTAATTTATTTTTGAACTTGAACGCTTATAGTCCTGGAGATCGCTACATTCAAATAACCCAATGATTTTAAGCGGCTGAAAAGCTGAATTATATTAATTAATTGGGTTTAAATCATACCAGCGATGAAATGAAGTGATCGATGAAATATTCTCTGACTTATTATAGGACCAAATAATTTGGCTGTGTTTCGTTCACAGAGGACAAAAGTCATTCTATAGTTAAAGTAAACTGCCCCTGCGATTTTTAATCGCAGGGATATTTGTCTTACAGCCGATATAGACTACTCCAATCAGCGCTAGGCATATCGAATAAGCGTGCCCAACCTCGCATCACATCCATTCCGGAGTGGAGAGATGACGGTTAGAGCAAGTTTACCTATGTGTATTTGGTTAGAGAAGGGCAGAATTTAGTTGTCGTTAGTTTTATCAGATATCCTTCAAGAAGGGTCCTCCTTATCTGTTCCGTTTTTGTTCCAGAGTTGGGTGAATCTTTGCCGAAGACTATCGATGGTCTTTTCTGGTGATAGATTCGGCGGCTGTGGAATTTTGTTATTAGTTTGTCTGTTCATTTTTTTTGCCCTAATCATTGATTTTGAATCGTTACCATTTCTCTGTGATAAACGATTCGGATTTCTAAGAACCTGTGAATCTGGCAGCGAGACAGCAGGGAAACTGGCAGAAGTATTTTCACACTTTACTGTGCCAAGTTCTCCAATTTTCGGTTCTGCAGATTCTTCTTCCTTCGCTGTTTTCACTTCTTCTAAAGGTTGCTTTTCCTCATTTTTTGGATCATTCTTCACATCGAAAATCTCAGTCTCTTTGGTCGTCACGATCTTTGCCGTAACAATAGAATCAAATAGTTTTACGCCGTTTTGTTCAAAAATATCTAAGTTCGTCAGTAATTCGCAAGCATCTTTGATTGCTGGTGCTGGCAGATCAGGGTTCACATCTTTGTACGTCCAGTTGTGTTCTTTTCCTAGACCATTTGTAAACGTCGCAACTAAATCATGTTGATTATTTATCATTTTGATTGTCCTTTCTCTTATTTTTTTGCGAAGGTAATTAGTTAATCTCAAGTCTCATTCGTTTCATCTGGACGGGCAAAGGGGATTAATGAACGGAAAAGTGATATAGCCTTCTGACCAAAGTTTCGTACAGGAAATACTTTTGAGCTTAACGCACGCCATTCAGGTGCCATGAAATAATCCTGAAAGTAGTAAAAGAAACGTTTCATGGTACGAGTAGCCTTGGTATTCATAAAAATCTTTCGGACAAGATCTTTCAGAAAATGAGCAAAATCCTCCGCACCAAGTTGGTGCCTTACTCGCAAAGCTAAAATATATTTTATGGTTAAACTGCTATTTTGTGTTTCGTAATAATAGTCGGTAATTCGTTTTTCTAAGGTTTTCGATTTCAAATTGAAAAGTTGTCGATGAGACAATGTTTGTTCATTCATGGAATTTTATCCTCTCTTTCTTAGTCAAGTGAGGGCAGTGCATGCAATATTTCTCGCTTGATTTTCCTTTACTAGTTTCTTTGTGGTTCAATGCTCAGCATTTTTGTTTTGTCCGGTGACTTAACAATAAAGCACAAAATAAAAATAGGTCAAACCCGTGAAAATTGCATTTGGGCATCAAAAATGCAAGCTTTTTTACGATTGGTTCATTGGAAAGGTTGGTTTCATAGGGGCAGCCGAGAAAAGAGGATAGAAATAGCTGCAATTTTCAGGAGTAAATTCAATTTTGAGCACTTTGACAAAGATAAAGTTTTGTGAACCAGTTGAAAGGTTGTCATATCAATGCTTTTGGAAAGAGTCGGCCTTTATTTAAGTAGAAACAAGTTGTGCGTGACGACGTGCACAATCCCAATATTAATGCTTTCTTAATAAATAGCAGAATGTGAAGTACAGAGAAATGAAATCAGTAGGGACATGCTTGTTATGATGAAAAAACCGTCATATCTGACGGTAATAGGTTAAAGGAGTTTTATCAATATCGGTAAGGCAATTGTAGAAAAATCAAATAGTACATGAATAATCCAGCTGGTCCAGATAGAATTGCTTTTGATTGCAGCTTGACTTAGCAAAAGTCTTGTAACGCCTTGAATTAGGATAATATGAATAAGTGTAATTACTACGCTGCCATTATAGTAGGTTGAGTAGTGAGCCAAACCAAAAATGAGTGCACTGAAAACATTGGAAATGAATAGGCCAAATTTACTAGTAAAAATACTTAAAAAGTAAATGCAGAATAGTTCTTCCCCCATCAAACTAATGGGCAATACTAGGAGTAATAGCGGTTTTACATTGATAGTATCAATCGGATTAGCTTTTAGATTCAATCCGAAAATTACAGTTAAAGCTACGCCAATAGCCATACTGATTATCCAGCTTAGTAAAAAATATTTAATTGTATTTTTTAAAGGATGAAGAGGTTTAGAAAAAAGTAAGAGTAATTCTTTTGGTGTGTAGACAATGGAAAAACCAATTAATGTTGTTACTAATAAGGAAACCGTATTGATGAATAGTGACCCATATAATTGACCAATGTATCCTAGAATGACAATTAGGGTTGCAAAAAATCCTTTTTTTAAATCAATTTGTTTGTGAAATAGACTGTTCATGAAAAAGCTCCTTTTAAATTTTATTTTTTATTAAAACGTTTTAATAGATTCGACTTAGTGAGTATATAGTATATCCATTGGAATTTCAGCTAACAGTTTTGCAACCTAATGTAAGGAATTTATCAGGGAAATCAAAAGTGTGTTTACTGAAGTAGCTCGTAGGAAAATTGAAATGAAGTCAAAATGAGGGATTCAGTTAATCTATTTTTTTTTGGAAAAAACAATTATAATATTGTAAACCTATTTTCACGTAACTTATTATCGTTATATTGTCAAATTTAATGCTTAAATAATGCGTATTTGGATATTGTGAGCAGAATGTTTTAAAAATAAAATAATTCAAGTTACCATAATATTATAAAGCGAGGGGAGAGCATCAAAAGTAACTTTGAGTTTCTATCGGAAAATAGACAAAGATCTGTTTTAGAAAAGAATGAGTTGGAAACAAAATCGTAGAGACAAGAGTTGCGATTGCCCCAAGTCTGGGACCTTTATTATTTGATCATACGTAAGTGAGCACTTAAAAATGAAAGGTTCTCAGATACACGAAAAGAAGTTCCATTTTTATCACTATTGTTAAAGGAGGTGCACCATGAATCGTGGAATAAAAGCGATTGGGATTATTCTCTCAATTATAGTGATGTCGGTGTTCTTGATGGTCATTGCGATTAGTTCACCTTATCTGAATCTGCCGTTTGGGATTCGACGCACTGAATTTTTGAGAAATTCTCTATCAAATGATTATTTCCGCCAGTACTTATTTTGGATAGCCTTGGTTTTTACAGTTCTCTTATTGATTTTCATCTTGGTATTAATCTTTTATCCAAAGGTGAAACAAACATTTGTACTCAAGGAAGGAAAGGGTCGTTTATCTTTAGACAAAAAGGCGATCGAAGGATTCGTTCGTTCGAAAACACAGAAGGTCGGCTTTGTTTCTTCCCCTGATGTCAAAGTTCGAGCAACGAAAAATAAGATCAAGGTCAAAGTAAAAGGTCAATTGAATCGTACGTCTGCCCATGTTGAAAAAACAGAAGAATTGATGACAGATATCCAACGTGAACTGCAGGAAATTTTAGGTAGTCGTGAAAAAATCAAAGTGGATGTTGCTTATAAGTCTTTTGATGATGGGGAAGACAAGTATACTGCGAACCGCTCGCGAGTTGAATAAGGAGGGAGTCATATGAAAGATATCTTTAAACACTACAAACTCCCGATTATTTTCGGGGTCGTTGGCTTGATTTTAGCGATATTACTTGTGTCTATCGGTTTTTTCAAAACGCTATTGATTGTTTTGTTAACGGGTTTAGGCACAGCACTTGGTTATTATCTGGAACAAACAAACTTACTAGACGATTTTTTTAGCCGCAGGAATAACTAAATGGTTATCCGCTCCTAAATAAGATTGATGGACTAGCATGTGAAACAACTAATTTTATACAAACAGGAGGAATTTATAATGGAAAACAATTATGGAAACAAAAATGTAAACGAGAAAGCAGCGGTATCTGGACAAACCAATGCAAACGGCTCTTCAGAAGTGAAAGGCGATTTGACTTACGAGGACAAAGTGATTCAAAAAATCGTCGGTACGGCTATTGAACAAATTGATGGATTGTTAACGGTGGACGGCGGTTTCTTCTCAAATATTGCAGAAAAACTAGTGAATACAGACAACGTTACTACCGGTATTGAAACAGAAGTCGGAAAAAAACAAGTAGCTGTCGACATGGATGTTGTCATTGAATACGGACGCGATATTCCTAAAATCGCTGATCGCATTAGAGAAGTAATTCGTGACGAAGTAGCAAAAATGACGCATTTAGATGTTATTGAAGTGAACATTCATGTAGTAGACATCAAATCAAAAGCAGAATACGAAGAAGACAGTGAAACGGTTCAAGACAAAGTAACCAGCGCTGCGAAAACAACTGGTGAGTTTGCGTCAAAACAAACAGACAAAGCTAAAGGCGCTGTCAGCCGCGGAACAGATAAAGCACAAGAAAAAATCGAAGAAAATCGTGAATCACGAGTAAAATAATTATTTAATAGGAGGAATTTATCATGGGTTTATTATGGTCATTAATTATCGGAGCAGTTATCGGTGCAATCGCAGGAGCGATCACTGGTAAAGGAAATAGTATGGGATGGATCGCAAATATCGTAGCTGGTTTAGTCGGTTCAGCTTTAGGTCAAGCATTGTTAGGTTCTTGGGGACCTTCATTAGCTGGTATGGCAATCGTACCGTCAATTATTGGTGCGATCATTCTAGTCTTAATTGTTTCATTCTTCTTAGGAAGATCGAAATAAGTTTCTACTATATATTGACTTTCTAATGATACGAGATCGACAGAAGCAGAGAACCTGTAAATGAAAAGATACAGCTCCACGGTGAAGCTTGTACCCAAAACGCATGCGTTAGATTTACAGAGTGTTTCCCCCGAAGAAGACTTCTATCTTATATAGAAAAGACAAGACAAAAAACAATTGGGTATTAAAGCTCAATCATCATGGAAGAAGGAAAGCAGGTCATGTGCTTTCCTTCTTTTTTTGTAGTGCGTCCGTTCAAGCAGGGAATCATGAAGAGCACGTTTTTTGTTCCCGTTTTTGGACTTGAGTCCATAACTGCGAAACAGCATTGAATGCGATTCGGATACCATTTACATTTATAGGAGCAAAGGAGGAGACAAAATGTTTTGTAAGAAGAGAATAAAAATCTATGCGCCAATCAGTGGAGAATTTATTGCGTTAGGAGATGTCGAGGACGAAGTTTTTTCGAGTGGGATGATGGGACAAGGCTTCGCTATTGAACCAATTAAGGACAGGATCGTCGCTCCGGCAGATGCCGAGGTAGTCAGTGCAAATGAACGTATGCGTCATGCACTGGGTCTGCGGTTAAAAAATGGCTGTGAATTGTTGATTCATGTTGGGATCGATACTGTTTCGCTGCAGAATCAAGGATTTAATGTTTTGGTAAAGGAAGGTGAGAACGTTCGGCAGGGGGATTCATTGATAGAGTTTGATTCTCAAGTGATTAAGAAAGCTGGGCTAAAAAATACGGTCATGCTGATTGTAACGGAAACGAAGGGTCTCTCATTAGAAATTCCATCAAATTTGAAAGAGATGACGGCTGGGGAAACATTGGCAATGACTCTTAACTAAGTGGCGTTTTCTATCAAGTTGACATATTTGTTATTAAAAACTATTTCGCCGATTTCTGGTTCCTAACCGTGGACTTGGGTCCAAAGAGACTATGAAGGATTGTAACTGGTTTCATAAGTTGTTAATCTAAGATCAAGAGATACGTATACTCAATAAAACGAATGGAGAAAAAAGATGAAAAGTAAATTTTCTCAGACAATGCAGGACTTTTCCAGAGCGGTGATCGTTCCAGTCAAGTTCATGGCGGTGATGGGGTTATTCCTGGCAATTTCTGTTATTTTACAATTGGAATTCATGCCGAATGTTTTACAGACCTTTGGCGGATTGATCAAGACGATGATGGACAGCATGTTAAATAATTTGGCATTGATCTTTTGTGTAGGAATCACAGCGTCTTTAGCAAAAAAGAAAAAAGTTGAGGCAGCACTTATATCATTGATCGCATTTTTATTCTTTTTGGCGGCCAACAATGCTTGGCTGACGTTAACGGATCAATTGGCTGAAGCGGGTGAAATGGGACTTTTTGGGACCGGTCAAGCGGTTGTTTTAGGATTTCAGGTTGTGGATATGAACGTTTTTCTAGGAATGTTGGTGGGCTGTCTCGTAGCTTTTATTCACAATCGTTTCTCAGATAAAGAGTTCGTCGATTTCTTAAGCATCTACGGCGGCTCACGTTTCTCCTTTATGATTTTGATCCCGGTCATTTTAGTGACGGCGATCGGCATGAGCTATATCTGGCCGGTAGTAAACGGCTGGATTTCGTCCTTATCAGGATTTATTTTGACAACTGGATTATTAGGCGTCTTCATTTATTCATTCGGAAATCGTTTCTTGATTCCAACGGGGCTGCACCACCTATTATGGATGCCGTTTTGTTTTACCGCTTTAGGCGGAACCGCAAAAATCGGCGGACAGGTTTACAATGGCGCGGCGAATATCTTTTATGCAGAAATGGCGAATGCCGGATCAATCACGACTTTGGATCCGTCCTTAAGGTTCGCAACGTTTGGGTTTGTAAAAATATTCGGCTCGATCGCCGTTTCCTTAGCGTTAATCCATTGTGCAAAAAAACACCGCAAAGAAGAAGTGAAAGGAATGATCTTGCCCTCCATGTTTGTGGCGGCCGTTGCAGGGATCACTGAGCCGTTAGATTTCTCATTCCTATTTGCGTCGCCGTTATTGTGGCTGATCCACAGTTTATTGACGGCCGTTTCAGAAACGATTCTTTGGGGAATCGGAGCGAGAACGTATATGCTGTACGGATTGATTGATACGGTCGTTTCAAATTCTGTTTTCAGTCCGTCAGTCACCAAATTTTATTTAGTGATTATTGTCGGCGTCATCATGTCGGTCATCTGGTACTTTGTTTTTGTTCTATTGATCAATAAATTGAATATCAAAACTCCTGGCCGAGAGGATGACACGGAAGAAGATGCCGTTTTGGCTACCATTTCGAATGGTGAACTTTCAGTCGATGGCGGCAATGACTTTGATTTGGTTGTTGCGGGTCTAGGAGGAAAAGCGAATATCGAGAGCATCTCAAACTGTTTCACCAGATTGCGAGTGACCGTCAAAGATGAAGCGTTAGTAGATTCTGCTCAACTAGAGAAAATCTCTCAGCAAAAGGGAGTCGTTTTGAATGGAACGAATGTCCAAGTGATTATTGGTATGGGGGTTCAAGGATTTAAAGAGGATATCTGCGAAAGACTAGGAATGAGTGAATCATAAAAATTAAGCAGTGGTTATTTTGAAAGGAAGAGAAGAATGATGTTGGAAAAACAGTCAGTTGTAATTGCAGGCGGAGGAAGTACCTATACCGCAGGGATCGTCATGATGCTAATTGAAAATCAGGATAAATTTCCTTTACGCAAATTAAAATTTTACGATAATGACGAAGATCGTCAAAATATTGTCGCAAAAGCTTGCGAAGTAATCGTCAAAGAACGCGCACCAGAAATCGAATTTTCAGCAACAACGGATCCGGAGGAAGCATTTACGGATATTGATTTTGTGATGGCACATATCCGTGTCGGTGGTCTATCAATGCGGGAAAAGGATGAAAAAATTCCGTTAAAATATGGTGTCGTTGGTCAAGAAACCTGTGGACCTGGTGGGATGGCCTATGGGATGCGTTCTATTCCAGGGGTCGTTGAATTGATCGACTATATGGAAAAATATTCGCCGGATGCTTGGATGCTTAATTATTCTAATCCAGCTGCGATCGTAGCAGAAGCGACACGGAGAATGCGTCCGAATGCGAAAATCATTAACATTTGTGATATGCCTGTTGCAATCAAAAAATCAATCGCCGACATTGTCGGTTTAGAAAGCGAAAGTGATATCGTTGATCGCTATTACGGATTGAATCATTTTGGCTGGTGGACTGAAATGACTGACAAGCAGGGCAACGATCTGATGCCGAAACTGAAAGAACACGTGGCAAAATATGGCTATGCGGCTGCTGAGGGTGAAGGAAATCCATTATTGGAAGAAAATAGTTGGATGGACACATTCCAAAAAGCCAAAGATGTTTATGCCGTTGATCCAACGACCGTACCGAATACCTACTTAAAATACTACTTGTATCCTGATTATGTCGTGGCCCACACGGACCCAAATCATACGCGGGCCAATGAAGTAATGGACAATCGTGAAAAAAATGTTTTCGCGGAGTGTGAAAGAATCGCGGCTGCTCAGACAGCAGAAGATACAACGATTGAAGCCGGTGAGCACGCAGAATTTATCGTTCAATTGGCCGGTGCGCTGGCATATAATACCTATGAACGGATGCTTTTAATCGTCAAAAATGAAGGTGCAATCGTTAACTTGGCCGACGATGCGATGGTCGAGGTACCTTGTATCGTCAGCAAACGCGGCTATGAACCTTTATGCATGGGAAAAATCCCTCATTTTCAAAAGGGGATGATCGAGCAGCAAGTCGCGGTCGAAAAACTAGTCGTGGATGCCTTTGAAGAGAAATCCTATCAAAAATTATGGCAAGCGATGACGCTCTCCAAGACAGTTCCGTCAGCCTCTGTCGCCAAACAAATTTTAGACGAAATGATCGATGCAAATGGTAACTGGTGGCCGGAATTAGATTAGTAAACGCCAATGGAAGTATTAATGATTGGAAACGATCATTAATACTTTTTTCTATCGAGAACCTTTTTAGGAAAGTTGAAATCGTTTTTTTGTAAGGTAAAATAAGAATAAAGGATAAGGAGGATGGTTATGCTTTTTTCCGATATTGTCAATCAGCATTATGAAACATTAAATGAGGTTGATCTACAAATGGTTCACTACATCCGTGCCCATCCGAATGAAATGACGACGATGGGGACCAACGATTTTGCGAAAATCTGCCACTCCTCAAAATCTTCAGTGATTCGCTTTACACAGAAGCTGGGTTTTACTGGTTTTAGTGAATTGCGCAATTTTTTGAAATGGCAGAATAATCCGAACGAGGCTGTGAAGGACACGACCTTCAAGAAAAGGATTTTTTCTGACGCGGAACGTACGATAAAATATCTCGAAGATAACAACTGGGAGACAATCTATCGTGCACTTGAAAAAAGCCGAAATGTGTATTTATTAGGAACCGGTGTTACGCAGCAGAACCAAGCAGCAGAATTGCAACGTTTACTGCTTCTAATTGGAAAACCAGCACAAATGATTCCAGCATCTTCACAATCCAATGAGTTTAAGCGAATCATGGAAAACATTACCGAAGATGATCTTATTTTTGTCTTGTCATTATCTGGTGAGAATCAGCATCTCTTTAATGTTCTAAATGTTCTTTCAACCTATCGTTCAACGATCGTATCAATCACGAATATGCAAAACAATTTATTATCTGGCCGATCCGATTATTCCCTTTATGCTTCCAGCAGCCGCAGTCCCAACCCGACTGATTGGTGGCTGCAGACTTCATCATCTTTCTTTTTATTGATTGAAGCCTTTGCTTTTGGTTATGTCGATTATTGTCGAGGTAAGTAGGAAGATCCGGCTAGAGAAAGTAAAGTATCAGCTGTAAAAAGGCGGCGGATTTTTTTGTTAGTTTCTAAAGGTAAGAAGGACTCATTTTTTTGAGTTCTTCTTTTTTGCGTAGTCAAAAATAAAATTTTTTTCAGATGGGTAAAAAAAATAAACAGGGCATTTTTTTTAAATATTTTACTTTTGACGAAAAAATAAAAAAAAATAGTGGCACATTGCTCAATTTAAAACGCCATTATGTCATAAGATAGCAAATGGGAGGAAAACGCAATCTGCGAACAAGAAAATGGGCCATTAGCCGCTAATCTGCTGCTTAGTTATCGTTAGGAGCAAACATAACAACTGTGTTATTCTCGTACTAAAAAAACTTTTTTGCCATTCTCTGCACTGTTTTCGTCGTCAGAGATAAGGCTGAATTCTTAAAAATATATAGACGAGTGAGAGGGAAGAATAGAATTGGATATCTATGAATTGCTAGATGAAGAACAACGATACCAATTGTTTATTGTTCGGCTGCTAGATCTGACGATTGATGAGTATATTTCTATATCAAAGCTGGAAGAGTTAACCGGTCAATCCACGTTTAAAATTAAAAAATATATCCATAATATCAATTATGACCTGCACAATAACGGCTTTGATTCGAAAGTAATCGTACAAGAAGATGTGGTACAGCTTCAGGATATCGATTTGAAAGTGATCAAACTCTTACAGATTCACTATTTTGAGACGAGTCATATTTTTCCGCTGATGATCTATTTGCTGGAAGGGCAAGGGACGATTGATGGATACGCGCAAGAGCATTTCTTGAGTACGTCAAAAGCTTATGCTGCACGCAAACAGCTGATCACCTTTTTTAAACCACTGGGGATAAAAATAAAAAAGGGCAAGTTTGCAGGAGATGAACTTATGATTCGAAATAGTATCAGTACGATCATCTTTGAAGCATTGAATGGGTATTATTGCCCCTTTTCTGATTCGATCAATCAGGTGGCAAAAAAAGTCATTGAGTTTTTGACGTTCCACTTTGATTTGCGATTGACTCCGACGCAAAAGGGCAAGTTGAAGGTGTTAACAGCATTAAGTTTGGTTCGTTGCAAGAATGATCGTTCGCTTGATGATTCTTTTTTGTCTTCTAACAAGGTGTTTCAAACCGCAGAGTTGAATCAGCTGTCAGCGTATATTCAAGTTGACTCGGATAAATTAGTTGATGAATTGTCCTATCTATTAATGTTCTTGTATGTGGAAGGATTACTGAGAAAAGCGGATGAAATTGATTTTAAGTTTGACTATTTTGCAACGATTGATACTAAGAGCCAGCAAATCAGTACCCAGATCCTTCATCAAGTAGAAGAAAAATATCAAATCCAGCTTCCCGAAGAAATCAGTCATTCCTATAGGCAAAGGGTCAGGCAATCGAATAGGCGGCACGCGATATACAGCTTCTATACCTCCAGTTTTTCAACGAATAAACAAATACAATCGGTCAATGAAGTCTATCCCGTTTATTCCGAAATTATTTGGGGCGTGATCAAAGAGTATCTTCCTAAAGAGCAACAGGATCTCAATGGACAAATGGTTCGTTTTTTTTATGACTATTTGTTTATTTTGCTGGATATTCTTCCGCCAGAGCAAGTGGAGAAGCCGATCGATGTGTTCGTTGATTTTTCACAGGGAAAGGAATATACGAAGTTCATTATTAAGCAAATTGAGGGATTTAAAGACCTAAACTTAGCGATAGGAGATCGGCTGACGAGCCATACAGAAATTTTAGTATCCAACTGTGTTGTTCCTCGCTTCAAAGGAAAACAAATTGTTTGGAAAAATCCGCCGGCTCCCAGTGATTGGGAGGTTTTTGGCGATTCAATCGTCCAAGTAAAAAAAGAACGATTACTCAATAGGGATATGAAGAGACTAGAAGATACAGGTGAGTAAAATGAAAAAAAGATTTATTTTATTTGGAACATGGCTGATTGTTCAACCAACCTTTTTTGTCTGGAGCCTCCTTGAACAGGAAAAAAGCGATAGTCAGGATACAGCATTGCCGGCAGTGGTTGAATATGAAGACAATCAAGTTCGGATTGTCAAAGCGAATAGAAAGAAGAAAACAAACTTCCCCGATAAGAAGGTGCCGGATATAGGTTCCTTGGAGATGCTGCTTGCCAAGATGGAAAATGAACCTACATCGTCGGGAGATCCACCAAAGACAACAAGTTTAGGCAAGAAAATGAGTTATCTGGCTAAGACGATTCTATTTACAGGATGATCAAGATTTTTTTCATAACGAAAGGTGAAAGAATATGAATAAAAAGGTATTGAATAAAACAGTTTACTTACTAGCAAGCTTCTTTATGATTTTAGGACAGTTAGGAATTATGCAGGTGTTCGCAGAAACAACAAATACGTCATTGCAGATTTCCACTGCTTCAAAAGAGGCCAAAGTCGGTGAGACCTTTGCAGTAGATCTGCAAGGAACACCTGAGCAGTTAAGCAATTTTCAATTTACTAAAGATGGATCGATTTCTGAAGTGAAAAAAGAAACGATCAATGACAATCAACAAAAGATTTATTTGAAAGGCAATAAAGCCGGTACATTTAAACTAGCGGGAAGATCAGGCACAACAGTAACCAATGAACTAACCATCACCATTACTGATGGTCAGCAAGCTACCCAAAACAGTGCTGCGGTTTCGTCTAATTTACCTGTAGAAGGAAACTCAATCTCTACGCCGGTTGAAAAGGCTGGCATCCAACCTGCTGCTGGAAATTTAACTCCCGATCCTAAGGCAGCTGGCGATGATCCTGGTGTCACACTGACGGCTACGAATCCGATCGGCTCACAGCAGCAAGTTGAATTAGATGTTACACTCTCTACTTCTGCAGGGAAACTAAGCAAAGATGGATCAGTTAGTGTCTCTATCCCTAAAACCATTGTTCAGGACCCAAGTCAATTGGCTGATCAAATCGTTATTGGTGATCCATTCTCCTTGGGTACACCAGCATATAGTGAAGATGCCAATGGAAACTATGTTCTTAACGTAAAATACGATTCGACGAAAATCGACCAAACTTCTGCTCAAGGATATACCTTCAAGGTTCGATTCAGAGCACCGTATTTTGAAAATAATGAAACAGTTCCTAAGGAAGTAAACTTTGGTGTGCAATTAGACGTAAATGGGGAACAGGTCAGTGAAGATAAAAAGACTTCTGAAACACAGCCTTCCCAAAGCGGCGCCCCAGCATTTCTTAAATACAGCGGTCTGCCCTATAACGAAATAAATGGACAGAAAGTTTATTTGCTCGATACTACGCCAGATACCTACAATAATAATTTTGTGATTATCGTGAATTATAATCATAACAGCTATGACAACGTGACCGTAAATGATCAGTTGCCTAATAATACTGTTCTTCATGATGGATACAAAATATTAACAGATGTCACTTCAGGCGATGCGTCACCATATAAACACATAAACATTTATAAAGTAGATCAATGGAATTCGAATGGAACACCCAAACATTATACCTATGTAACGTCTGATTTTAAGGATAAAATCTCAACAACAGATGGGTCCTTATCAGTCAATCTTGGTGGAGTCAGCTCGAATGATGCCTATGTCATTACTTATGGATTATCTGTGGACCCTACGGTCACGGCAAAAGACTTTGGAACGAGATACAATGATGCACGAGAATTAGAAAATGGCTCGCAAATCAATCAAAGCAAAGTTCCAATGATCATTGATGACAGTCATTATCAAGCCATCAAATTAAATAAAACCGTCGATCAAAAAACACTGGCATCGAAAAAAGGTACTATCGGCTATTCATTAACGCTATCCAGCTCAAGCGATGTCGTTCATGCGGGTACCATTATTACCGATCCATTGCCAGAGAATACTCGTTTTGATAAGACGACTTCGTATGATCCTAACTATATTTCGGAAGTCAGCTATGATAAAACGAAGAATAGTATTTCCTATAAACTATTAAAAGACATCCATGCAAATGAAAGTACAGCAATAAAATTCGATGTCTCGTATGCAAATGCAGCGTCTGTCCCAGGCGATAAAATAGTCAATAAAGCCTCTATTAACTATGCGGGCAGTACAATCTACAGTAATGATGTCACAACGACACTAGCAGGAAGTGCGTATTTATACAAAACAGATAAAGATTCAGGCGATCCGTTAGCAAATGCGGTTTTTAAAATCGTTGATTCCGCCAATAAAACGATTGTCGAAGGCTTAACCTCGGATGGAAAAGGCTTTATCAATTCAGGATTATTAGATCCGGGGAATTATTCATTTATCGAGGTCAAAGCACCTAACGGATACGATTTAGACAACACGCCGATTCCGTTTGTAGTGAAGGAAGGGCAAGAAACACCCATCAATCTATCTGTGACGAACAAAAAAACACTGACAGGAACCGTTGTACTAACCAAAATGGATTCAAAAAGTGAAGCCCCATTGCAAGGTGCGGTCTTCGAACTAAGAGACAAAGATGGAAAAGTCCAACAAACTGGTTTAACAACTGGCTCTGATGGAAAACTAACGATTGATAATCTAGTACCGGGCGACTATCAATTAATAGAAACAAAAGCCCCAGACGGATATGAGTTAGATAAGACACCATTAACATTTACTATTGAAAAAGACCAGACGAAACCAGTTCAAGTATCAATGATGAATAAGAAAAAAGCTCCTGGAATCGTCATATTGACTAAAATGGATTCAAAAAGTGAAGCACCGTTACAAGGAGCGGTCTTTGAATTAAGAGACAAAAACGACAACATTTTAAAAAGTGGGTTAACAACTGGGCCAGATGGAAAACTGACAATTGATAATTTAGCGCCGGGTGAGTATCAATTAATAGAAACAAAAGCGCCAACAGGATACGAGCTAGATAAGACACCACTAACATTTACTATTGAAAAGGACCAGACGAAACCAGTTCAAGTATCAATGATGAATAAACAAAAAGACACTGGAGCGGTCATATTAACGAAAAAAGATGCCACGAGTGGAGAAAACCTGCAAGGCGCTGTTTTTGAATTAGACAGTAAAGACGGTAAAGTCTTGCAAAGTGGTCTACCAACCGGGGCCGATGGGAAACTAGCAATCGATAACTTAGTACCAGGAGAGTACCAGCTAGTTGAAACAAAAGCGCCGACTGGTCACGATTTAGATAAGACGCCAGTCACATTTAAAATTGAAACGGGAAAAGACGCTGCGGTTCAAGTATCAATGACCAATAAACAATCTGTTGATAGTGTTGTGCTAACTAAAACGGATGCCGCTACTGGAGATAAATTGCAAGGAGCGGTCTTTAAATTAGAAAAACAAGACGGCACACCAGTAAAAAACGACTTAACTACCGGACCAGATGGAAAACTAGCAGTTAATAACTTAGCTCCAGGCAAGTATCAATTTATCGAAACCCAAGCGCCAACAGGATATGAACTAGATAAAACCCCGGTCAGCTTTACTATTGAAAAAGACCAGGAAACTGCGGTTCAAGTATCAAAAACGAATAAGGCAACTCCCGGAGCGGTTATTTTAGAAAAGATCGACTCTGAGACCGGAAGTAAATTAGCCGGTGCCACTTTTGAACTAAGAGATAAAGACAATAAAGTGGTTCTTAAAAATCTGGTCACTGATAGCAATGGGAAATTAGCGATTAAAAAATTGCATGCCGGCAACTATCAATTAGTAGAAACAAAAGCACCAGAGGGGTATATATTAGATAAAACTCCGGTCAAGTTCACAATCAAAGCCAATGAAAATACGCAGAAACAATTGACTAAGACCAATAAAGAAAAAGGGAAAACCGTGAGACTTGAAAAAAGAGATGCGTTAACAAATGAAGTTTTAGCCGACGCAAACTTCAAATTAATCGACAATCACGGAAAGACGATTCAAACCAAATTAGTTACCGATAAAAACGGCAGCTTATCTGTCAGCGGATTAAAGAACGGAAAATATAGTCTTGTGGAAACGAAAGCCCCAGACGGCTATATATTAGACCAAATACCGCTTCACTTTGTAATATCCGACAAGACATCGTTTGTCCAATTGACGAAACTGAATATAAGAAAGATCAATCTAACAGTGAAGGTACCACACGTTACTCATCGGTCGCATACTTATTCAGTGAAAACATATCCTAAGACAGGCGAAAGCAAATCTACTGTCTTAACGATAATAGGATTAATAGTCATCGGACTTTTGGCGGTGTTGATGTGGATGAATCGTAGACGTCAACAAGGATAATTTACTCTGCAGTGCTACTATTTCTTAGAATAGTAGTACGATTATGAGTAGGTTCAGAGCATCATCAATTTCAAAATACACTCGATAGTTAGATTACATGTCTAATTATCGGGTGTATTTTTATTTCTGAAGTTGTGAGTGAAAGCCGCTTTCACAAAAAATCTGCATTTATGAAAGCGCCACCCTATTTGTCGACATGCCATCGAAATGGTTGAAATCAGGTGGTAAGGTTGAGCTGTACCAATCAGCTGATGGTCGTTGTTAGTTGCTATTGTAATAGTGATTAATACTTGAATAATTGTTGAATTAGGAGGGAAAGTTTATGTTAGTCATTGCCTATATTGGTTTTGGCAACAGTGTTTGCCAATATCACTTGCCATATGTAGAAGCACGTAAAAACAAGATGAAAGTCAAATATATTTACCGCAGAGAAGAAGATCGAGTGGGGGACTTAGAACGGGAAAGCTGGTATCCAGCGATTCAGTTTACGTCGTCGATTGAAGAAGTAATGCAAGATCCTGAAGTGAATCTGATCGTGGTCAACACGCCGGATCAGTTTCATGTTGCCTATACCAAAATGGCCTTAGAGAGTGGAAAGAACGTTCTGACTGAAAAACCTTTCGCTATGACCAGTGAGGAAGCAAAAGAAGTTTTTGCTCTTGCGAAGGAAAAGGGACTTTTGGCTATGGCCAATCAAAATCGTCGTTTTGACGCGGATATGCGCACGGTTCGTAAAGTGATTGAATCCGATGTTTTAGGTGAGTTGATCGAAGTTGAATCTCACTATGATTATTATCGTCCAAGTATTGCAGATCATAAAGGGATGGGTGTTCTTTATGGACTGGCTGTTCATCCGGTTGATCAGATTGTTGGAGAGTTCGGTGTTCCAGAAAAACTTGTCTATGATGTGCGCAGCATTGATAACCCAGGAATCTCGGATGATTATTATGACATCGATTTCTTCTATCCGAATGGATTAAAAGCGATCGTGAAGACCAGCTATTATGTGAAGCTTGATTATCCTAGTTTCATCGTTCATGGGAAAAAAGGAAGCTTCCTGATGCCATCGCTTGGACATAATTCTTCTAAGGCAAAACCGAATGGTCCTTATCCGTTGCCAACAGAGGAATATGATGAAGAATTTTGGGGCGATTTGTCCTATATGGATCAAGAGGGGCAAGAAGTGAGTATGAAAGTTCCTGTTGAAAAAGGCGATTACGGTCTTATCTATGACAACATTTTTGATGTCGTAGCTGGTAACGCAGAAAAAATCGTTAAGGATGAAGAAGTTATAGCTGTTTTAGAAATTATCGAAGCAGCAATGAAAGTCGCAAAGGAGGCGAAATAATGAAAGTAGGTTTATTAGGTGCAGGAATGATCGTCCATGATCTGCTGAGTTTTGCGGGAGAAATCAGCGAGATGGAACTAGCAGCGATCTGTGCGACGCCATCCGAAGCAACAGTAATTCAAGAATTAGCAGAAACACATGGAATCAACAAACAGTACACTAACTATGATGAGATGTTAAAAGATCCTGACATTGATACTATCTATGTAGGTGTTCCAAATCATCTCCATTATGCGTTTACCAAAAAAGCATTGCTGGCAGATAAACATGTCATTTGTGAGAAGCCCTTCACGTCAAATTATCGGGAAGCGGTGGAACTAGCTGATTTGGCGCAAGAAAAAAACTTGTTTGTTTTAGAAGCTGTTTCTACTCGTTTCTTACCGAATGTATTGAAAATCAAAGAGTTATTGCCAACTTTAGGAGAAATTAAAATTGTATCCGCCAACTATTCACAGTATTCTTCACGCTATGATGCGTTTAAGCAAGGGATCGTTCAACCAGCCTTTGATCCAGAAAAATCGGGCGGCGCGTTGATGGATCTGAATATCTACAATATCAACTTAATGGTTACCTTGTTTGGTTCAACCGACAAGGTGAGCTATCAAGGGAATATTCAAAAGGGAATCGATACTTCGGGTATTTTGAACATGGATTATGGGGATTTCAAAGCAGTCTGTATCGCAGCTAAGGATTGTAAAGCACCGATCGTAACTTCGATCCAAGGAGATAAAGGTTGTATTATCATTGAAGATTCTGCCAATGTCGTAGCCAAATTCAAATTATTGATGAATGATTCATCAGATGAGCAGGTTTATGAATTAAATCAAGGAAAACACAGAATGTATCACGAGTTTGTAGCCCTTTGCGATATCATTGATCACCAGAAAGCGGAGAAAGCACAAAGATTAATGGACGTCTCATTGGAAACCATGAAGATTCAAACGCAGGCACGAAAAACGGTTGATGTGATTTTTCCTGCAGATGTTAGCACAAGCAACAAATAAGTGTTGGGAATAATGGTAGCGAATTAGGGATTACGAAGACAAAGCTGTAATCCCTGAGGCAGACTACCAAAAAATAGGAGGAGCTCCGAATGGATAAACAAAAGAAAAGTTTGATGGATAGATTAACGGACTTTACGAATAAGATTTCCGAACCGCTGGGCAGATTTGCGAATACTGATATTATTTCTTCCGTTGTAGCTGGCTTGGTTTCAGTTACGCCGATTATTATGATTGGTTCGATCTTTTTGATTCTGTATGTTTTAGGTTCACCGGATGTAGGAACTAGCGGAAAACCGTTGATCGGCTTTTTAGCACCTTGGGCGACGAAATTTTCGTGGATGAACAGTTTGACAATGAACATGATGTCCCTTTATTGTGCGGTAGCAATTCCTTACCATTATGGGCAAAAGAAAAAAATGAACACATTGACCTGTAGCTTGTTAGGTTTGGCAACATTTTTGATCTTTACCATCAATGGGTATGATGAGGCCGGTGGCATTCTGGTTACAGCATTCAGCGCAACGGGTCTATTCGTTTGTATTATTACGAGCATTATTGGAGTTCAGATTTTGAAATTCTTCTTGGATAGAAATATCACGATCAAAATGCCTGATTCGGTACCGCCTAATGTGGGAAATGCTTTTGGTGCCTTGCTACCATTTGCGACGATCTTCTCTTTGGCGTGGATCATCCGCACAATCATGAACTTTGATATGGTTTCTTGGTTGAATACGATTTTAGAACCGATTATTACCTCGTCTGACAGTCTGTGGATGGCGATGTTCGTGACTTTTGTCTGCCTATTATTATGGAGTGTTGGTCTTCATGGAGACAATATGTTCTTGGCTTTATTTACACCATTTGGCCTAATGTGGGTCGATCAAAATGCAAGCGCTTTAGCTGACGGTGTTTCAAAATACGATTTGCCAAACATTTTAGCAGGGTTGGGAAACACGGGCTTGATTCGTCTAACTGTGTGGACTGCCGCCGTTTGGCCACTGCTGTTCTTGATGATTATTTCAAAGAAAAAACAATTCCGCACGATCGGTTTTACCGCTTTAGCACCAGGAATTTTCACGATTGTTGAACCGGTGATTTACGGTTTGCCTATCGCATTGAATCCTTACTTGATGATCCCGTTCATTTTAAGCGGAACGATTTCTTCAGGTATCGGCTATCTCTTGATGTCTACGAGTTTCTTCGGCAAGTTTTATGCGGTCGTACCATGGGCAACACCGCCATTTCTATTAGGACCGTTGGGAACCGGTGATGTGAAGACAGCACTTATTCCAATCATTTCTTTTGCGGTCGGAATGGTCATCTATCTTCCGTTCTGGAAAGTCTACAATCAAAGTATTGATGCTGAAGAGCAACAAAAACTCGAAGAAGCATCTGCTGCCGAAATGATCCAACCCAATGAAGCATAAACAGAAAGGATTTAAACGACAGTCTGTCCTTATATCAAACGAATCAGTTATTTTCTCAGACTAGGATGCTATAATCAAATAGAAGAATCCGTTTACACAGATGCGGCGAGTACCGCACGTAAAGTGGAGCATATCCTAAAACATCCTAAACTGAGGAGTGAGGAAATGATTATTAAGCAATTACAAGAAGGAACGGCCTTTACCCATCAGGAAAAGGCGGTCGTTCATTTTATTCTGGAAAATCAAGAATGCATTTTAGATAAAACCGCAAAAGAAATTGCGTTGCTGACTTTAACTAGTCCGGCGACTATTAATCGACTGTGCAAAAAACTAGGATTTACGAGCTATCATGAGTTTCAGCTGCAATATGTCAGTGAGTATGCTCAAAACAAGAAAAATGATCAAACAAAGTTGGATGTCATTGCGTCAAATATTGAATTGTCCGAAACGGTTGAAGGCCTGTATCAGGAAACTGTTCGCTATACTCAGGAAATGATCAAGAAAAATTCCCTGAATCGTATTGTCAATCGGTTGGTTCATTCCAACCGAATTGATTTTTACGCGAACGACGCGAATTTCACTCGAGTACAAGGAGCGTGCTTGAAATTAAGCAGTCTCGGAATCAACACGCAGGTTTTTAACACTTACAATGATTTTTATAGCGGAACATTGACGGATAATGGCAGTGTGGCGATCTTAGTCAGCCACACCGGAAAGAATCCAGTGATGATAAATGCCGCTATGGAATTGCGGCGTAAAAATATATATACGATCGCATTGACTAGTAATGTAAACCGAAAATTAGATCTGCTTTGCAATGAAAGTCTCTATATTTATTCGGGACACTATGAGTTGACCTCGTTGCAATATGGGGTTTCAGTCGATTATTTATTGGACGTTATCTATACCTGTCTAGTTGCTCGAAAACGCAAGAATCCTTTTGATTATGATCCCGCGGATTATGAACCTCAGTCTTAAATAGTTGAAAATAGGAAGGAAAGAATTCGATGAAAACAATCATGTTAGTATGTGCCGCTGGAATGAGTACCAGCTTATTAGTAACCAAAATGGAAAAGGCTGCGCAAGCGCAAGGAGTAGAAGCCAATATTTTTGCATTGTCCGCATCAGAAGCTGATCCTGAAATCGAAAAAGGAGCAATTGATGTGATTTTGTTAGGTCCGCAAGTTCGTTTTATGTTGAAACAATTTGAGGAAAAAGCTGCTAAAATCAATGCTCCGGTCGCAATCATTGATATGCAGGATTATGGCACAATGAACGGAGAAAAAGTCTTCGCGACGGCTCTTCAATTGATGGAAGCGGGGGCTTGATCAATGGAAAATCAAAATTTAGAAGTAATCATGGGCTTGATCGTACATGGCGGCAATGCTAAAAGTTATGCGATGGAAGCTATCCAATCAGCGAAAGATCAGCAGTTTGAAGAAGCAGATAAAAGTATTGGACTCGCGAAAGAATCATTGGTGGAAGCGCACCATACTCAGACTGGATTGTTGACGGCTGAAGCCGCTGGCGATAATACAGAGATTTCTTTATTGATGGTTCATAGCCAGGATCATCTGATGACATCAATCGCCTTTACAGATCTAGCGGAAGAATTAGTCGCTATTTATAGAAAGATAGCTTGAGGATCAGTCGAATATTTTTTTATATAGGAAAGGAGTGTCCAAATGGTGCAAAAGGATTTTTTATGGGGCGGCGCATTAGCCGCTCACCAGTTTGAAGGCGGCTGGAACAGCGATGGAAAAGGGCCTAGTGTGATTGATGTAATTACAGCAGGTGCTCACGGAAAACCCAGAGTGATTATGGATGAAATCAAAGAAGAGGTTTTTTATCCAAATCATGAGGCCATCGATTTTTATCATCGGTATAAAGAAGATATTGCCTTGTTTGCGGAAATGGGTTTGAAGTGTCTGCGTACATCGATTGCTTGGGCCAGAATTTTCCCAATGGGGGATGAAGAGGAGCCGAATGAAGAAGGCTTAGCTTTTTATGATCGAGTGTTTGATGAATTACTAAAGCATGGTATCGAACCAGTCATCACGCTGTCTCATTTTGAAATGCCGCTTCATTTAGCGAAGAAATATGGCGGCTTCAGAAATCGAAAAGTTATTGATTATTTCGAAAAATTTGCGGAAACGGTTTTTGAACGCTACAACGGTAAAGTAAAATACTGGATGACCTTCAACGAGATCAACAATCAAATGGATACCAAAAACCCGCTATTTTTATGGACGAACTCCGGCGTTACTGTCGCAGAAGGCGAAAACCCGCGGGAAGTGATGTATCAGGTTGCGCATCATGAATTAGTCGCAAGTGCGAAAGCGGTGATTGCGGGGAAGAAAATTAATCCTGATTTTCAAATCGGCTGTATGATTTCGCACGTCCCGATCTATCCTTATTCTTGCGATCCAGAAGATATCATGGCGGCGGAAGAGGCAATGCACGAACGGTTTTTCTTCGCCGATGTGCATGTTAGAGGAAACTATCCACGTTATGCTTTAAAAGAGTTGGAGAGAAATGGCTTTGTCTTAGATATTTCCGAGGATGATTTAGATGTCCTGAAAAAGGGAACGGTCGATTATGTCGGCTTCAGTTATTACATGTCGACGGTGGTTAAGGCTGGTGCTGAAAACCAAGCAAAGGATATAGTCAACGGCGGGCTGGCAAATTCTGTCAGCAACCCTTATTTAGAGGTCAGTGATTGGGATTGGGCAATCGATCCAGTCGGATTACGTTATTCTTTGAATCGGCTTTATGATCGCTATCAATTACCTCTATTTATCGTTGAAAATGGGTTCGGAGCGATTGATCGTTTGGAGGAAGATGGATCCATTCATGATGAACCACGCATGGCTTACTTAAGTGCGCATATCGAGGCGTTGAAAAAGGCTGTTGATTATGACGGCGTAGAACTTTTGGGTTATACACCATGGGGCATCATCGATCTAGTTTCTTTCACAACTGGTGAGATGAAGAAACGCTACGGCATGATTTACGTTGATCGAGACAACGAAGGAAATGGATCAATGAAACGTTATAAAAAAGATTCATTTGAGTGGTATAAAAAAGTGATTCAATCCAATGGAGACGATATTGACGTTTAGAAAAACCGAAATATAATTCAGTTCCTTTATCAAAATAAATGAGCCCTAATGATCAAAGAATCATTAGGGCTTTTTTAAGTGATTAAATTTTTTTAGAAGTGAGCAGGGCTACAAACTCGATTCTCTGACAACAAGAGAGACTGGAATCAGTATGGCATCTCCTGTTTCGCCAGGACTCGCAATTATTTTCAGCAAGCTATCTACAGCTGCTGCGGCGATCTTATCGGTATCTTGTTTGACAGAAGATAGAGTTGGTGAAGAATACTTATCCTGAGGCATGTTGTCAAAGCCGATCACTTTGATATCTTCGGGAATCTTCTTGCCTAGTTTAGCAATCTTTTGAAGAAGTTCCATCGCGATCGAGTCATTAATCGCAAAGATGCCATCGACAGGATTTTCATTTATAAATTTACTGATTACTTCGGGAAAATCCTCTGTATGAATATCTGCGATCAAGACGTTTTTCTCTTTGGAAAAAGCGACGTTATTTTTCTTCAGTGCATCCTTAAATCCATTGTAGCGTTCTTTACCGGAAGAGGACCTTCTCGCATGCATCGCAATGACTGGTGATTTGCAGCCAGAATGTATCAGCGCTTCGGTTGCTTCGAACGCCCCTTGGTAATGATTGGAGGAAATAAAGACGGTAGAATCTTTATCCTTCGGTTCTCGATCAATACAGATATACGGGATATCTTTTTCTGATCGAGTATAGTCAAAACCAAATTCATCGGCTCCTGAAATGACAATCAAACCGTCAACACCTTTGCTCTCAAGCATTTGAAGATAGGCCGCTTCTTTTTCATTGTTTCTTGTTGTATTGCAGATGATTGTGGAATAGCCCTTATCAAAAAGAATTTCCTCAATTTTCTGCACGACATCGGAGAAGAAATAGTTACTGATGTCGGGGACGAGGATACCAATCGAAAAGGATTTATTCATTCGTAAGCTTTTCGCGCTGTAATTCATTTGATAGCCCGTTTCATCGATGACTTTCAATACTTTTTTTCTCGTTTCTTCTGAAAAGCGGCCATTATTGTTAATGACTCTTGAAACAGTAGCCACTGAAACACCGCTTAATTTTGCTATATCTTTAATCGAATACTTTTTCATAAATATCGATCCTTTCGAGTAATCGTTACCATTGTTTAATTGTTTACTCTGTCATTTTCTCATATCTAAGAGGACCTTTCAACTAACCAAATAAAAATTGTCATTGACAATAGAGGTGTAGGGTGCTATATTCTAAACATAAAAGGTAAAACGATTACTCAATTATTTTTTTAGTCCTTGAGTAATCGTTATCTCAAAAAGGAGATGTTTTCTATGGAAAGACTACTTTGTCCATCAATGATGTGCGCAGATTTTTCAAATTTGGAAAAAGACACGATTGCTTTGGATCAAGCAGGCACTGACATTTTCCACATGGATATCATGGATGGTGCATTTGTACCGAACTTCGGCATGGGGTTACAGGATTTTGAATTAGTTCGATCAGTTACTAAGAAGCCGGTGGATGTTCACCTAATGATTCAAAACCCCGGAAACTATGTGGAAAAATTTGCTGATTTAGGTGCTGATATCATCTATATTCATCCCGAAGCTGATCAGCAAGTGACACGAACTTTGGATGTCATTCGTTCAAAAGGAAAGAAAGCGGGAATCGCGCTAAATCCGGGAACCCCGATTGATAGTATCAAGGAACTTTTACCGATCGTTGATTACGTCATGGTTATGACTGTCAATCCAGGTTTTGCGGGGCAGAAGTATCTTGAATATACGAATGAAAAGGTGAAGGAATTGGTAAGACTTGGTTCCGAACATGCCTTTAAGGTAATGGTCGATGGAGCGATTTCGCCAGAGAAAGTTAAGGAGTTAAGCAAAGTCGGTGTAACAGGCTTCATTTTAGGTACCTCATCGGTATTTGGCAAAGCAAAGCCGTATAAAGAAATTTTTGATAATTTAAGAGTCATTTAGGAGGAAGCAGCATGAAAATCGCAATTGGCAGTGATCACGTAGGAATCGAATTGAAACCAACTATTATTGAATACTTGGAAGAATTAGGGCATCAGGTGACTGATTTCGGTCCATTTTCCGCTGAGCGAACAGATTATCCCGTTTACGGAAAAAAAGTGGCCCAAGAAGTAGCAAGCAAGAACTTTGATTTAGGTGTTTTAATTTGTGGTACAGGCGTCGGGATTTCGATTTCAGCAAATAAAGTGCATGGAATCAGAGCAGTCGTATGTAGTGAACCATACTCAGCGAAGTTATCGAGACAACACAACAATACCAATATTTTAGCATTTGGTTCTAGAGTAATCGGCAGCGAATTGGCAAAAATGATCGTGAAGGAATGGTTAGATGCTGAATTTGAGGGGGAACGTCACGGCAAACGAATCGAAATGATCGCAGAAATCGAAGAAGAGAATCAATAGGATTTTAACTGGGATGTAACTGTTAGTCAGAAGGGCTACTGGGACAAGCCAATAGCGAGAATTCGTAAATACACCGAAAAAATGGCAAGCTCTTTTAGAAATAAAAAGGCTATTTCAGTATCCCTTTTGAGTAATCGATTAACTAGGAGGTTATAACATGGATAAACAATTAGGTAAAAAAATTCTCGAATTAGTTGGAGGAGAAGAGAACGTTCAGTCTATCACACATTGTGCTACTCGACTTAGAATGTCTTTTAAGGACAAGTCAAAAGTAGAAGATACGGCTATCGGAAAATTGAATGGTGTCTTAAGTACAATGGAAAAAGGTGGACAGTATCAAGTTGTTATAGGGCCAGCAGTCGATTCAGTCTATAAAGATGTTGTAGCAAATACCAAATTTGAAAGCGATTCATCCGGTGCAGGGGACTCACAGGAAAAGAAAAATATTGTGACTATTTTCTTAGATACAGTTGCCGGGATCTTCACACCGCTTTTACCCTTACTCGCAGGTTCAGGTGTATTAAGAGGAATTGTTCTATTATTGACGCAAGTTGGGCTTCTTTCAGATACAAGCAGCACTTATACGATCCTTACTGTCTCATCGACTGCCGTTTTTTATTTCTTGCCGATTCTTTTGGCATTTACATCAGCTAAGAAATTTGGCGCAAATCAATATGTGGCCGTTGCGATAATGGGCGCCTTGATCATGCCAGATTTCATGAATTTGATGGGTGATGGCGGCAATGGAACTGTTTCTAGTTTTATCGGAATCCCGGTCGTATTGATGGGGTATAGTTCCACTGTAATTCCAGCTGTTTTAGCTGTATGGTGCCAATCGAAATTAGAGAAGTTTTTGAAAAAAATTATTCCGTTGAGTCTGCATTTATTGTTTGTCTCTTTGATCACTTTATTAGTTATGGTACCGTTAACCGCTATTGTATTCGGTCCATTTGGTGTCTATGTTGGGGAAGCCTTCGCTAATTTAGTCAATGCCTTAATGAGTTTTAACGGCTGGATCGCTGGAGCGTTTATCGGCGGTATTTGGAATGTTATGGTTATTTTCGGACTGCAATGGGCGGTGAATCCGGTAATGATTCAAAATATCAGCGTGTTAGGCTTTGACAAGATCGTTCCGTTAACTGGTGCTGCCAATTTTGGTATGGCAGGTGCGGCGATGGGAACATTTTTGAAGACGAAAGATTCAGAAATGAAATCGTTCTCTTTCTCAGCATTGCTTTCGATTTTCTTCGCAGGAATTACTGAACCAGCGATTTATGGTATCGCGGTGAAATATAAGAAACCTTTGATTGGTGCTGTAATTGGCGGTGCCGCTGGCGGCGCATTTATCGGTGGTATGGGTGTGAATGCCTATGCATTTGTATTTGGCGGTTTAACAACGATCCCTGCATTTATTGGCGATACGTTGGTTTATTACTTAATTGGCTTAGCAATTTGTTTCGTGGTTGGAACAATCGCGACGATTATTCTTGGTATTGACGAAGATTTAGAAGAAACATCAGCGCTCAGCTCTGTTTCAAAAGGCAACGAAGTAATTTCTCTACCTATTTCAGGAGACGTCATCAAATTGGAAGACGTAAAAGATGAGGTATTTTCATCTGGCGCGATGGGAAAAGGTTTGGCGATCATTCCAGATAATGGAAATTTATACGCTCCTTTTGATGGTGTCGTGACAATGCTTTTTGCCACAAAACATGCGATTGGCTTAACTTCGGATCAGGGCAATGAAGTCTTGATTCATATTGGTATGGATACTGTGGAATTGAATGGGGAGCTCTTTACGACTTATGTAAAACAAGGCGATAAAATCAAACGAGGCGACCGTCTAATCTCATTTGATAAAGATGCGATTTCCAAAAAAGGCTATGACTTGACAACTCCTATCGTAATAACAAATGCTGCCGATAAGGACATTGAATTTTCTAAGTATGGAAAAATGGAACAGGGAATAGAGATTGCGAGCATTCAATAGAATAAATCATTCGCACGAGTAAGGAGAACAAGAAATCTATGTTTTATCAATCAGTCAAAAGCGATTCATTTTTGAAATATGGTCAACACCTAAAGGACATTAGTTTTCACGAGCTATGTGATTACGTATCCGCTAAGGTAAAGATACCAGGTGATGGCAATGAATATTTTGCTTCCCAGGATTTTATTGAGCAGCATGCTGCGATAAAAGAAATTCAAAATCGTGTCTATGGTGGGATGGAGATACAAGCGGGAACCTGTTCTGGGCATAATACGACGATCACTGCCGTGGAATTTCATCAGGGCAGTGAGGTGACTATCGCTATGACTGACTGTCTTCTAAAGGTCGGGAAAAGAGAAGATATCAGTGAAAATGTCTATGAAGAAAGCAAGATGGAATCATTTTTATTGAAGAAAGGTGAAGGTGTAGAGCTGTATGGCACCACACTGCATTATAGTCCGCTTAAGCTTGATGAGATGCCTTATTCAACGATTGTCTGTCTGCTAAAGGGGACCAATCAGGCAATACCCGAGAAAAAAGAAAGTCTGCTAGTTAAAAAGAAAAACAAATTTATGTTAGTTTCCAAAGAACGTGAAGATAAAATTGCTGATGGATACTTTCCGGGATTCATTCGACAGGGAACTTTTTGATCATTTTTTTAACGAGTGACTGTGTAACATTTTCTTCCTACTTTAAAAACGAAGTAGGAAGTTTTTTTGATTGTTTAGAAGAATAGTTTGCTATTATTGTAGTAAGACAAAATCTAGGAGTGGTTCACGATGAAAATGAAGGCTGTTGTAGTTTCGGAAGCAGGAGGAACTGATCAGTTAGTTTATAAAGAGGTCGAACGACCAAAAATAAAATCTGGCTGGTCTTTAGTTAAGGTCAAAGGTTTTGGAATCAATCATTCAGAAATTTTTACCCGTGAAGGAAAATCGCCATCGGTTGAATTTCCAAGAATTTTAGGTATCGAATGTGTCGGAGTAATCGAAGAAACAACGGATCCGCTGCATTTTCCGATTGGACATAAGGTAATCTCTTTGATGGGTGAGATGGGTAGAGATTTTGATGGAAGTTACGCGGAATATGTTCTTTTGCCAAATACACAACTCTATTCTGTTGAAACAGAGCTGTCGTGGAAAGAATTGGCGACGATACCCGAGACTTACTACACCGCATTTGGCTCCATGCAAAATCTACAGATCACTGAAGACGATCGAGTGCTGGTTCGCGGAGGAACTAGCGGTGTCGGGATCGCTTTTTTGAACTTACTAAAGGGCAAATATCCATCAATGTTTGTTGCAGGAACCACTCGAAACCTGAATAAAACCAATTTATTACTAAATAGTGGGTTCGATGCCATTGTAGAAGAAAAAGACGGTTCACTACAAACAGAAGAAACCTTCGATAAACTATTAGAGCTGATAGGACCAGCAACAATCAAAGATAGCTTCAACTATTTAAATGAAGGCGGCATATTATGCAGCACAGGTCAGCTAGGCGGGAAATGGTACCTAGAAGAATTTGATCCGATCATTGATATTAAGAGAAATTCTTATTTGACGAGCTTCTATTCTGGAAATGTTGCTGAAGATCGGATCAATGAACTGCTTACATATATAGCCGACAACAAAGTGAAGGTCGAACCTGAAAAGGTCTTTAGGTTAGATGAAATCCAACAAGCCCATGGGTATCTTGAAAGCAGTCATAGCTTTGGAAAAGTGATCGTTTTGGTTGAGGAATAAATGAATTCTTATTTTTTTACATTCGTTTCTTTGGTTAGCTTATTTTCTAAAATAGGTACTTATCCATCAAAGAACCTCAGGAATAAAAATTTCCTGAGGTTCTTTATTATGCAGCATCGATTCGTTTTACAACATTCTTTGTCTGCTTGTCAGTAACAAAGAAGAAAATCACACACATACTCAACAAAAGAATGGCAGGGAAAATCTTATTGTTTGAAACATAGACATCCCAAAAGGAATTGATGGACGCATGAAAGAGAACACATAAATAGATGCTTTCGTATTTGTTCCAAATAAAGGATAGCAGTAGTGATAGGCTGAAACAGGTCAGGCTAAACCATACTAAACTCATGGAACTTTGGTTTGACCCGTTGATCCACCATAATGGGATGTGCCAAAATGTTCAAATAACACTGACGATAGTTGCTGAAGTCAGCACAGAATATTTCTTTTGCAGCATGGGCTGTAAAAATCCCCGCCAACCGATTTCCTCGATTCCTCCTCCGATGATCATGATCGGCAGCTCCAGCAAGGCGATATACATCGGAACCTTTTGCACGCTTCCACCTAACAAAATTGGAAGGAAGCAATAGATCCAGGCCATTCCAATGATTAAGAGATACGCACTAATCGGTTGTTTAATACTGAGGATATTCTTTCTGAAGGCGCGGTATTCTTCTGGCGTACTTGTTTTTTTCTTTAGGTAAAGTTCGTTGAAAGCTGGTGAGATACCGCCTAAAATAAACAGGATCATGACTACTGGATTGGAAAAAGGAATGTTTCCGAGATGGGTCAGTCCAGCTGCTAGGAACCAAAAACTCCAGGAAATAAGAATCGTTGAAAATAGGTAATGTTTAATTGTTTGAGTTTTCATAGTAAGCTCCTTCTCGTTCTTTCTTTTTAGTTAAAAAATCAGCGAGTGTGTCAATCAGTATTTCTAAAGACATTTGTCGTGCTTCAACTCCGTAATCGACATTAGTCGCAGTGAAATGAAGGCAGTCCATCAAGTATGAGACAACACCGAATGTTTGCGCGTCTTGCTGATCAATCGCAAAGATTTCGGCGATACGGTGAAAATTCTTCACTTGCTTTTCTTCCAGCATTGTTTTTATTTTCTTTGGCAACTTATTTAACAGCGACGTTATATCATCTGGTTGAAGGTAGAGGACGATACTATCCTCAGCTAAATAGATTTCTCTCAGTGACTTTCGAACGTTCGCATGAAAATCTCCAGTCTGGAAATCAATCGTTAAAAATTTTTGGAACAGCTTTTCTTCGCTTTTTTGAATGACATCAAAGAGTAGATCTTCTTTGGATGGGTAGTGATTATAAAAGGTTCCTTTAGCGATCCCCACGGCGTGGATGATATCTTCCACCGTGACTTTCTTCATTCCTTTCGTTTTTATGAGTTGAACCGTTTCGTGGTGCATAGCTTCTTTAAGTCGTCGTTTTTCTTCTTCCGTTACTATTTTTGGCATGTTGTTCTCCTTTTTTAATCAAATTATTGTTATTGATGCGTTTATTATGACTCGTTCGATATCTTTTGGTCACTTTAAAGTATACTAGGCCTATTCTGACTGTAAAGTTCTAAATAAAGACTGTTAGATTAAGGGATTCTAGGTTTGTCACTATCATTGCACACGTAGTAGACCATTGAGTCCAAAACAAAAATTTGACTATGTTTATAGCCACAAAAATTTCATACCTTACTGAAAAATATGACTCTATCTCTTCGCTTCATGATGGTACGATATGCTCAACGATTGAGAAGAAGGTGATTGCCATAAAAAAGTTGTTGAATTTGATTAATATTTCTATTGGTCTGCTGATTATTTCTGCAGCGTTGAATTTTTTCCTGCTGCCGCATGACATTGCATCGGCCGGTGTCGGTGCTATCGGACATTTAATAGAAATACAATTTGCTTTTAGAAGTATTATTATCGTTTGGCTGATCAATATTTTGATGCTTGTCCTAACGTACGTTCTGTTGGATAAGCAGTTTTTCTCCAAGATTTTTATCGGGAGTCTGCTTTTTCCGATTTTCTTGTATGTTGTTCCTACGATCCCATTATTTTTTTCTCATACCATTTCCTTAGTTATTGGGAGTACGCTGTTTAGTTTAGGTGTCTTTTATTTGTATAAATTTGATTCATCCAATGGAGGAGTAACTGTGCCGCCGATCATTCTTGATCGCTATTTTCAAATTCCGGCCCACAAAGGCTTATTACTAACGAATCTAGTCATCATTTTTTTGAACTTTTATATTTTAAGCCCGATCGATGGTCTGTTCGCGACCATTTCAATTCTTATTATCAGTTTTTCTATGAAATTATTTAGCGCTATAGATAGTAAGATAACGTTCCGAAGAAACGCTAAGATTGATATTTAACAGATGAGAAAATCGAAGAAGACGAACATTAACGATGAAAATAAAAAAATTTTGTACACCCTTTAGCTATGTAAAGGGTGTTTTTTGAATTATGGAGTTCTCCAAAATAATAAACGATTAGTCAATCGGCTCAGCTCGCATTTAACTATCCAGTATTCACGAGAGCGATACTTTATTGGTTATCAAGTAGAAACCAATGGAATCGGAATAAAAAAGTTATTTAGGTTAGAATCATTTTAATTATATTCTTGAATAAAACAAAAATATGATTATAAGGCTAATTTTAAATTAAAGTAATCCTCTTAAAAGTAATTTTCATATATAAATAATCTTGACAAAACTAGCGTTTACTAGTATATATAAATTAACTAGTAAACGCTAGTTTGTTTATAAATTAAATTCGATCGAATGTAACTCAGAAATAAAGTGGAAAGGTGAAAAGAACCGCCAATATGTGTTAATAACGATTCTAAAAAGTAATAATTGTTAAGTGTCAGAGTAATAAGAATGTATCCAAAGGTTTTCAATCATTGTGGTGTGGCTATAGTTTTATGGTCCTCAAGATTATTTCAAATAGGCAGGCATTTCGGAAGGAAATATTAAAGGAGGGATCGGTAAATGACAAAAGTACTGTTATTAAGTAAAAACCATACCGTTGAGCCAAGACTTCAAAGTATTTTGAATCGAGTAAATGCTGAGTTTTATTGTTCTTCCAGCTTGTTCTATCAAGCAAAAGAGCACATAACTATCATTCAGTATTTCTCACTGATTATTATTTGTGACACTATTTCAAATGTTGAATTAGCACAAAGTGTAAAAGCAATTAAAAATAGTGGTATCCCAATATTTAGAAGTGGAAATAAAAAACAAATTTCAGATACTGAATTTGCATGGTTAGATACTTTTATTGATTATTGGGTTGAGGCAGACGACAGTGATTCTGAAATAATCGATAAGATCGCCCGCGCGAGTTTCAATAATGTGGAATCCGCACAGCCCTCTTCAGTAGAAAACTTTTCAAGTCAAAATTACTCGAACTTCCTAAATCAATTATCCAAAAAAGAAAAGCAGCTTTTATTTTATCTTTATGAAGCCAATGGAAAAACTATCTCAAGAGAGATCCTATGTCAAAAAATGTGGCAATCGGAAACAACGCATTCAGGCTTATCCAATCTATCTGCTATTGCGAAACGTTTGAAATTTAAGATGCTGGATGCGGGGATTGATACGGATGGACTGGGATCTAGTTGGGGACAAGGGTATTTTCTTCAAGCACCATTTCTATTATTTTTGCGGAACAATGATTTTGATAAATATTTTGTTTCTAATTCAGGCAGTGTTGGTGGAGAGTAGCTTGAATAAAAAGTTTCACGTTGAAATATAAATTGAAAAGGAGATTAAGTATGAGAAAGTTAGGGCTAAAGGTACTCACGTTATTATTTTGCTGCAACATGACAGTAGGGATGTTGCCAATACAGGGACATGCTGTAAGTAATGGAAGCGAGGCATTAAGTGAGTCGGTGGAAACATGGATGCCAGATCAAAATCTTAGAAAGGCAGTTGCGTATTATCTAGGCGGAATCAATCCAGATGATATAACAAAAGAAGCAATGGCAAATTTGGATATGCTCACTTTTGATCAATATACCTTAGATATTCCGGAAAACACTGTTGTTGATTTTACTGGTCTTGAATATTCTGGAGAACTATTAACTTTTGACAGCACATATGTGATTGCAGAGAATGTTCCGACTATTAAGGTAGGCGATCAATCATTAGTTTATGTGATGCCTAATGTTTTAAAGAAACTTGAAGTTACGGGCAGAGTAGCTCAGCTTCAAATTGGCCGAAGATACGGCACTGGTGTCCCAACAAGCGAGTTGATTAACTTAGGCGATTATATCCACCGCTTAAATCCAACTGATTATCTTCGAGTCTTTTCTAAAGATATGGCGGATTTTTCTTCGATTGGTATTCAGTCTGATGTTTTGACGGACACATATATGGCTGAATTTGTTAGTGAGCTTCAGTTGCTTTTACCAAATTTGGAAGTGTTGGAAGGACATACCGGCGAAGTAGTATATGAACAAGATGTACTCAAGGACTTTATGGGGAATTCGCTGCTTTCGGCTTCCACTCATTCTGCACCGGGAATGATACGCTATTTGGATGAGAATAAAGACGATGTTTATCACTATTCAAATGTAGATTATACGGATAAGGGAATGGTCTTTGACGAGCTTTCTGATGATGTCGCTTATGTATTAGTCGAATTTGCTAGACTTCCTACGCTGCGATCTGCTGGTGTAAATGAGTTGGCGAATAGCAATACAAGATCTTTAGTAAATAGTATGTATAGTTTAAGTGCTCTGATCCCAGTTGTTAGGGTTCGACCAGGTGCTGATGTAACAGTAAGGTATCATGATGAAGACGGAAAAACGATTGCGGATGAGGAACGATTGACCGGAAATGTGGGCGCTGGCTATGTATCCGAGCAAAAAGTGATCGACGGACACACATTTAAAGAGGTACAAGGAGAACCAACGGGAACATTTACCGATCAACCTCAAACAGTGACCTATGTGTATTCTAAAAATCAGATAAATGCTGGTGATGTGACAATAAAATATCAAGATACAGAAGGAAAAACGATTGCAGATGACGAACGATTAACCGGAGTTGTTGGCGACAGTTATGTTTCTGAACAAAAAACAATTGACGGCTATACATTTAAGGATGTACAGGAAAATCCAACGGGACTATTTACGGATCAGCCCCAAACAGTGACCTATGTGTATTCTAAAAATCCGTTAAATGTTGGAACAGTGACAGTAAAGTATCAAGATACAAAGGGAAATAAGATAGCTGAAGAGGAACAATTGACGGGAAACATAGGTAGTGCTTATGTATCCGAGCAAAAGGCTATCAAAGGCTA
Organism: Enterococcus malodoratus; assembly: GCF_027659535.1. Lineage (NCBI taxonomy): Bacteria > Bacillati > Bacillota > Bacilli > Lactobacillales > Enterococcaceae > Enterococcus > Enterococcus malodoratus. The sequence goes on from NZ_JAQDPG010000012.1 coordinate 143,604, forward strand.
CACATTTAAAGAAGTTCGGGGAAATCCGACTGGGGTATTTACGAATGAAGCCCAAACAGTGACCTATGTATATACTCAAACACAAGTGCCAGTAAAAACGAACGATATAACAGCAAAATATCAAGATGAAAATGGGAAAAGCATTTCAGAAGATGTGATCATAAAAGGTACTATCGGAGAAGACTACGCTACCGAACAAAAAAAGATCGATGGTTATACATTTAAAGAGGTCCGCGGAAATCCAACGGGTAAATTTACGGATCAACCACAGACAGTTGTCTATGTTTATAAGAAAAACGTAGCCGCGAACGTTGATACTACTCCCACAAGCGAAAATCATATTACTACATTTTTCAACAAAGTAACTGGGGAGAATACTTCCGGAAAAAGTTTGCCAAATACGGGGGAGGATACAAAATATTCTCAAGCATTTACAATTATCGGGATTGCTTTAATTTTCAGTACAGGTATTTATCTATTTAGATTTAGAAATAAAAGGGGAAACCATCATCGATAAAAGATAAATCAATTATTCGATGGTGAAAAATTAACCAGAATTTGAAGAAGCTTCGACCATTTGGTCGAAGCTTTTTTTGAAGGCTATAGTTAGTTAATCATTGTCTAGTCGATAAATCTGGTCGAATTGTTTAATATGTTTTTCCAATAAAGCAATATTCTCTTTTACCAGGTCAGGCCGAATATCGCAGCGTCGAATGAGAAAGTTAATTGGCGCATAAAAATGCATGGCAATAATGTAAGGATCCATTTTGATAAACGTTTCTTGTTGTACAAGATCTGTAAATAAAGTTGTTAGGTATTCCAAGGGACGTTCAAAGAATAATTCGTTGTACAAATTGCCGACATACGGATTGATATGCTGTTCAGAAACTAGGACCTTTCTGAACTTACGAGCAGTATCATCGGTTAAGTAGTATTTAAAAGCATCAACATACATCTTCGTCAGTTCTTGGACAGTTGTCTCTCGGTATATGCTGCTGGCATCGAGTGTTATGGGTAAGGCGTAGGTATTATTGGCTTCTTTTAGGATTTTAGTTGCTTCAATTAAAATGGTGTCAAAGATTTCTTGTTTACTCTTGTAGTGGTTGTATAACGAACTATCCTTGATTCCAACAGCGGTGGCGATTTCCTTTACCGATACACCATCAAAACCGTGTTCAGAAAAGAGCGTCAAGGCTTCCCGCCATATCCGTTCTTTTGTATTATTTATGGTCGTTCGAGAGTGTAAAATATTTTGTGTAAATGAGAAAGTCCATTCTATTATTTAAGTTAAAACA